>JBFGNS010000171.1:0-8480 GCA_041574955.1 Thermoanaerobaculia bacterium
GAGATGTGGTCGGTGGTGATCGAGTCGCCGACCAGGGCCAGCGCCCGCGCGCCGGACAGGTCGGCCACCGGCCGGGGCTCGCGCGGCAGCTCGGTGAAGAACGGCGGCAGCCGCACGTAGGTCGAGTCGGGCTCCCAGGCGTAGGTCGAGCCCTCGGGCACCGGCATCGCCCGCCACTCCTCGTCGCCGTCGTAGACCGCGGCGTACTGGGTGGTGAACATCTCCGAGCTGACCTTCTCGCGCACCACCCGGTCGATCTCCTCGCGGCTCGGCCACAGCTCCTTGAGGTAGACCGGCTGGCCGTCCCGGTCCTCGCCCAGCGGCTCGCTGTAGAGGTCGATGTCGATCCTGCCGGCCAGCGCGTAGGCCACCACCAGCGGCGGCGAGGCGAGGTAGTTGGCGCGCACGTCGGGGCTGATCCGGCCCTCGAAATTGCGGTTGCCCGACAGCACCGAGCAGGCCACCAGACCGGCATCGTTGACCGCCTTGGAGATCGGCGGCGGCAGCGGTCCCGAGTTGCCGATGCAGGTGGTGCAGCCGTAGCCGACGAGATGGAAGTTGAGCGCCTCCAGGTCGTCGGTGAGTCCGGCCGCCGCGAGGTAGTCGGTGACCACCTTCGAGCCCGGCGCCAGCGAGGTCTTGACCCACGGCCGGGAGCGCATGCCGCGCGCCACGGCGTTGCGCGCCACCAGCCCCGCCGCCACCATCACCGACGGGTTCGAGGTGTTGGTGCAGGAGGTGATGGCGGCGATCACCACCGAGCCGTCGCGCAGGGTGAACTCCTGGTCGCGCCAGGCGGCTCGCACGCCGCCGTCGTCGGGGTTGCCGTTGGGCTCGCCGTCACCCGGGGCGCCGCCCTCGGCCTCCCACTTGCCGAGCGTCGGCAGCCGCGGAGCCTTGGGTCCGCCGCCACCCGGCGCCTTGAGCGCGTCGAGCTGGCCGAGGAACGACCGCTTGACCTCGGACAGCCGGATGCGGTCCTGCGGTCGCTTGGGCCCGGCGAGGCTGGGCTCGACCGTGGCGAGATCGAGCTCCAGGGTGTCCGAGTACTCGGCCTCCGGGCTGTCGGCGGTGTGGAACAGGCCCTGCTCCTTCATGTAGGCCTCGGTCAGGGCCACCCGCTCCTCGCTGCGGCCGGTGAACCGCATGTAGTCGAGGGTCACCTGGTCGACCGGGAAGATGCCGCAGGTGGCGCCGTACTCGGGCGACATGTTGGCGATGGTGGCGCGGTCGGCGAGCGGCAGCCGGGCCAGGCCCGGGCCGAAGAACTCGACGAACTTGCCCACCACGCCGCGCTCGCGCAGCATCTGGGTGACGGTCAGCACCAGGTCGGTGGCGGTCGCGCCCTCGGCCAGCTCGCCGGTCATCCGGAAGCCCACCACCTGCGGCACCAGCATCGAGATCGGCTGGCCCAGCATGGCGGCCTCGGCCTCGATACCGCCGACCCCCCAGCCCAGCACGCCGAGGCCGTTGATCATGGTGGTGTGCGAATCGGTGCCGACCAGGGTGTCGGGGTAGGCCCAGCGCGGCTCGTCCGAAGGCGGGCCGCCGTTGGGGTTCATCACCACCCGCCCGAGGTACTCGAGGTTGACCTGATGGACGATGCCGGTGCCGGGCGGCACCACCTTGAAGTTGCGGAACGCCCGCTGCCCCCACTTGAGGAAGCCGTAGCGCTCGCGGTTGCGCTCGAACTCGCGCTCCTTGTTGATCAGGAAGGCGGCCTGGGTACCGTACTCGTCGACCTGCACCGAGTGGTCGATGACCAGCTCGACCGCCTGCAGCGGGTTGATCTTCTCCGGCTCGCCGCCCATCTCGGCCATGGCGTCGCGCATCGCCGCCAGGTCGACGATCGCCGGCACGCCGGTGAAGTCCTGCAGCAGCACCCGCGCCGGCATGAAGGCGATCTCCACCGACGGCTCGGCCGCCGGATCCCAGCGCGCCACCGCCTCGATGTCGGAAGCCGGTACCGTCTCCCCGTCCTCCCGCCTGAGCAGGTTCTCGAGCAGGATGCGCATCGAGTACGGCAGGCGCGAGATCGAGTAGCCCTGGGCCTCGAGCGCCGGCAGCCGCGCGATGCGGAAGCTGCCGCCGGCCTCGAGGGTGGAGTGGGTGCTGAAGCTGTCGCTCATGGTTCGGCCGCTCTCCGGCCCGCGGCGCGCGGGCCCGTCGGTGGGTGTAGGAGATGAAGATATCGCACGCTGCTTGCGGCGCCCGCGCCCGGCGAGCGCTCAGGCCGGCGGCGCCGGCGGCGGGGGCTCTCCGGCCGCCCACAGCCGCCGCAGGTTGGCGGCGTCGGCGTTGCCGCCCGACAGGATCACCGCCACCCTCTGGCCGCGCCGCGCCGGCGCGTCGCGCGCCAGCGCCGCCAGCGCCGCCGCCCCCGCCGGCTCGGCCAGGTTGTGGGTGGCGGTCAGGAGCAGCCGCTGGGCGGCGAGGATCTCGTCGTCCTCGACGGTCACGACGTCGGCGGCGTGGCGGTTGATCAGCTCCACCGCCTCGGGCACCGGCACCCGCGTGGCGACGCCGTCGGCCAGGGTGTCGGCGGTGCCGGTCGACACCGGGCGGCCGGCGCGGAACGACAGCGCGTAGCTCGGTGCGCCGGCCGCCTGCACGCCGATGACCTCGGCGGTCACCCCGAGCGCCTGGCGCGCCGCGATCACGCCGCTGATCCCCGAGCCGAGCCCTATCGGGACGTACACCGCATCGAGCTCCGGCACCGCCTCGAACAGCTCGAGACCGTAGGAGGCCACGCCCATCACCAGCAGCGGGTGGTACGAGGGCACCATGCGCAGGCCGTCGCGCTCGGCCAGCCGGCGGGCGTGGTCGAGGGCGTGCTCGAAGTCGCCGCCGTGCACCACCAGCTCGGCGCCCTGCGCCCGCATGGCGGCGTTCTTCTCCGGGTTGTTGCCGTGCGGCACCACGATCACCGCCCGCAGCCCGCGGCCGGCGGCGGCCACCGCCACCGACTGGCCGTGGTTGCCGCGGGTGGCGGCGATCACCCCGGGGCAGCCCGGCTCGTCACGCTCGAGCGCCGCCATGAACACCGCGCCGCCGCGCAGCTTGAAGGCACCGGTGGGGGTGTGGTTCTCGTGCTTCACCCACACCTCGAGGCCGAGCTCGCCGGCGAGCAGCGGCCAGGCGTACTGCGGCGTCGGCGGCATCTGCCGGTAGACGACGGCCGCCGCCTCGCGCAGCCGCGCCAGCTCGAAGCCCGCGGCCATCACCTCTCGCCGGCCGTGGCGCCGGCTACCCGGTGTCCGGCCCGAGAGCCGGCGGCGGCCCGGGCGGCGGCGCGGCCGGCGGCGGCGCACCCCCGGCCATCGCCGGCGCAAGCTCGGGGAAGATGCGGAACTCGTCCGAGAACTGCGCCAGGAACTCGACGCTCAGCGCCCGCAGCGCGACGTAGACCGGCAGCAGCGCCACCGTACCGAGGTAGGGGATGATCAGCACGATGCCGGCGATGCAGCAGGTGACCACCACCAGCACCAGCACGCCGAAGACGACGGCCATCGCCAGAATCACCACCCACAGCCCGAACAGCAGGAAGCTGCCGAGATGCCGCTTGAGCGTCGGACCGAACCGCCGCCAGGCAGCCGTCGCCTTGATCCGCTCGCGGTACATGATCGGCACCACGAAGGCGCGCAGGAAGAAGTCGATGTAGGCCAGCCCGAACGCCACCAGCAACAGCGGCGCGAGCAGCAGCAGCATCGTCATCACTGGTGGCTGGTCGCTGCCGTAGCGCCAGATGAACAGGCCCGCCGGGGTCAGCGCCAGCGCCACCACCGCCAGCGCCACCAAGATGAAGCCGAGGCGCCACAAGAACAGCGAGTTGCCCTCGACCTTGAACTCCTTCCACGGCTCCTGGATCAGCGCCCGGTCGTGGACCACGTTGTCGAGAAACATGAACTGCCCCCGCGAGCCGATCCACAGCAGCAGCGGCAGCAGCACCAGGAAGAACAGCACGGC
Organism: Thermoanaerobaculia bacterium; assembly: GCA_041574955.1. Lineage (GTDB taxonomy): Bacteria > Acidobacteriota > Thermoanaerobaculia > Multivoradales > JAHEKO01 > CALZJC01. The sequence continues at coordinate 3,967 of JBFGNS010000171.1, forward strand.
GCAGCCGATCACCAGCCCGACCAGCGCGACGCCGAACATCTCGGGATCGCCGATAGCTGCCACCGGCCCGGGCACCACCGCGCCCTCGGCGCTGCGCTCGCCGATCGGCGGCACCGGAACGTTCAGGCCGCCGCTGCCACCCTCGGTCAGCCGCGCCAGCCAGCAGGCGAAGCCGAGCACGAACCACTTGCCCAGGTCGAACGGGCGGAAGCAGATGTTGGTAGCGCGCTCGACGGCGCGCGACAGCGGCTCCGTGTAGCTGATGCTCATCGGCTCGGGACCGGTCGAGCATACAGCAAGCCCGGCGCGCTGCCACCGAGACGCTCGGGCCGCCCGGCGCGGCCGCTATCAGCTAGCCTGACCTTCTCACCGAGCCGCTCGCGCAGACTCAGGTGCATCCGGACGCGCAGCAGCGGCTCGCTGAGAAGGTCAAGGTAGAGGCCGGCCCCGCGATCGGCGCGAGCCGCTCGGGGGGCCGGCGAAAGGAAGGGGAAGCAGGGAGGTCCCGAGTAGGAGGTACTGCCTGACGAGATCTACCCTGGGCTTGCCAGGGAACTGGGGTGAGAAGTTCCGAGCTGGAAGAAGGAGCAAAGCCCTTCCGCCAGCGGGTGGGACGTCTTACGTCCGGTGATGGACCTCCCCATTGACCTTCCGACCTTGCCGCCAGCCTAGCACAAGTGGCGATCCCCCTACGGGGTCTCTGGGGCTCGCGGCTGCCGGGTGCCCCGCTCAGCGCAGCAGGAAGTAGAGCAGCACCAGGACCAGCACGATCAAGGCGCCGATCCACACCGGCCGGGGGACGAGGTCGCCGGCCACGTCCTTGGCGACGCGGGCGGCGAACTCGGCCTGCGAGGGCGCCGCGGGTGCCGGCACCTCCTGCTCGCCGCCGTCGCCGGCGGACTGGCGGGCGGCGATCTGCGCTCCCAGCCCCTCGAGGCTCTGCTTGATGATCGATCGCGCGGAGCTGTCGAGCAGCCGCTGACCGACGCTGGCGATCCGGCCGCCGACCTGGGCGTCGCCGTCGTAGCCGAGCAGCGCGCTGTCGCCGTCCGGCTCGACGGTGACCCGGGCGGTAGCCTTGACGAAGCCGGGCGCCCCCTGCCCGTCGAGCTGCATGGTGTAGCCGTTGGGCGGATCGATTTCGGAGAGCTGGACCTTGCCCTGGAACCGGCCCTGGACCGGGCCGACCTTGATGTCCAGCACGCCCTCGTACTGGTTCTCGCCGGTCAGCTCGAGCTTCTGGCAGCCCGGCATCGTGGCGGCCAGCACCTCGGGATCGAGCAGGGCCTCCCACACCTCGGCCGGCGGGGCGTCGAACCTGTGCTCTCCGGAGACTTTCATGCGGCCACCTCTCGTGGAAGACCGTCGACGGTATCACGCCGCGCGGCGCCGAGCCGGGCGGCCGGGGACCTCACCGCGGCACGATCGGCGGCGGCGCCTCACCGGTGCGCGGCACCGGGGTCGGGTCGCCGCCGGTCGTCGCCGGCGGCTTGGCTGCTTTAGCGGACTGGCGCGCCGCCGGACCGGCTGCCGGGCGGCGGTCGCCGCGCCGGCGGAAGAGCTGGATCAGCACCCACAGGACGCCGACCGCCACCCAGATGAAATCGCTCCACTGCTCCATCGCTCACGACTATTCTAGTCGAGCGCGAGCTCCGTCCGATCCCACTCCGCCCGCCACCCCCCCAACTCGCCCAGCTCCACCCCGAACCGCTCGCGCGCCACCGCCGGCAGAGTCGCCGGCGGGCCGAGCAGACGGTCGTGGAAGTCCAGCCAGTCGAGACCCTCGCCGTCGCCTCGTACCCGCTGCCGCAGCTCGAGGATCTGCAGCAAGCCGACGAAGTAGCTCGCCTTGACACCCGGCTTGGCCAGGTGCATGCGTACCTCCGCCGCCGCCGCCGCGGGCGTCGCCACCAGCTCCCGCCGGTAGCTCTGCTCGGCCGCCTCCGCCGTCAGCCCGCCGCCGTGCAGCCGGGCGTCGATCTCCGCCCTGAGCGTCCTGAGCAGCACCAGCCGCCACGCCCCGAGCCGCCGTTCCGGTCGCTCGTAGTAGCCGTGCTCGAGCATCAGCAGCTCGGCGTACAGCCCCCAGCCCTCGACGTACGGCTTGTAGCGCGCCAGCTCGGCCAGCCGTGGTGGCTCGCCGTCGGCCCGTCGGTACCGCCAGAAGGCGACGTGGTGGCCGGGATAGCCCTCGTGCACCGCCAGCGGCGGGATGCACACCCGGCAGTGGCTGGCAAGCGAGCCGGGCTCGATGCTCAGCGCCAGCCGGCCGTCGTGGTAGAGGCCGAGCGGGAAGTAGCCCCGCAGGGCTTCGTTCTCGAGCACCACGACCTCGGGCTGCGCCGCAGGCACGCTCACCAACCGCCGTTCGACGACGAACTCGGCGGCCCGCTCAAGCTCGCGGCGGTAGGCCGCGAGCAGCTCGTCGCGGCCTTCGGGCGCGTCCCGCCCGAGCTCGGCGAACAGCTCGCGCCAGCCGGCGCCGGGGCGGATCTCCGCCGCCAGCCGGTCCATCCGCGCCGCGATCGTCCGCCGCGCCCGCTCGGCCTCCGCCAGCAGCCCGGGCACCGAGACCGGACCACCGGCCCGCTTGGCCAGCAGCCGCCCGTAGGCCGCGGTGGTGAGCGGCGCCGCCGGCGGCGCGGCGCTCTGCGACCGCTCCCGCTGCGGCGGCTCGGCCGGGCCGGCGCAGGCGGCGGCGCAGCCCAGCAGCAGGCCGGCCAGCGGTCCGGCGAGGCGTGGGCCGGCGCGCAGCATCGCGGCGATTCTAGCCGCCGCCGGCCGCCGCGCGCGTCCGGCGCGGTACCGTCAGCGGCCGTCGAACAGGTCGCGCTGCGCGCCCGGCGGCGGCCGGAACGAGGCCGACGACAGCTCCGGCCCGCTGGTGGCCAGCCGGTGGCGGCGGCAGGCGGCGTGGAACAGCTCGCGGATCTGGGCGGCGAACACCCCTTCGCCGCGGCCGCGGCTGCCGAAACGGGAGTCGTTGAGCCGGCCGCCGCGCACCGCGCGGATGCGCGACAGCACCTTCTGCCGCCGCTCCGGGTAGTGCTCGGCCAGCCAGGCCGGGAAGATCTCGCTCACCGCGCCCGGCAGCCGCAGCATGACGTAGCGCGCCCAGCCGGCGCCGGCGGCCGCGGCCGCGGCGAGGATGGCGGGCAGCTCGTGATCGGTCAGCGCCGGCACCACCGGTGCCACCAGCACGCCGGCCGGCACGCCGGCCGCCGCCAACCGGGAGAGGGCCTCGAGCCGCGCCGGCGGCGCCGAGCAGCGCGGCTCCATCCTCCGCGCCAGCTCGACGTCGAGCGTCGTGACACTCAGCCAGACCGCTGCCGCGCGGTGTGCGGCCAGCTCGGCCAGCAGGTCGACGTCGCGCGTCACCAGCGCGTTCTTGGTCACCACAACCACCGGGTTGCGGCAGCGCGCCAGCACCTCGAGACAGCGCCGGGTGATGCCGAGCCGGCGCTCGACCGGCTGGTACGGGTCGGTGACACCGCTCATGCCGATCAGCCGCGCCCGCCAGGCGGGCGCCGCCAGCTCCCGTTCGAGCAGCTCGGCCGCGTCCTGCTTGACCAGGATCCTGGTCTCGAAGTCGAGCCCGGCCGAGAAGCCGAGATACTCGTGGGTCGGCCGCGCGTAGCAGTACGAGCAGCCGTGCTCACAGCCGCGGTAGGGGTTGATCGAGACGTCGAACGGCACGTCCGGGCTGTCGTTGGTGGCCAGGATCGTCCGGCTGGCGTCGCGCAGGAACTCGGTCGCCACCTTCGCCGGGCCGGGCTCCAGCGCCTCGAGCTCGATCCGCTCGAACCGGTTCGGCGGGCTGACCGGCGCCCCCCGCCCGCGCGGCGTGCTGCCCTTCATCCCGCTCATCCTATCCGCCGGCCTCACGCCGCGAGCGGTCGCCGCACCGCAACACCGACGACGCACGGTTGCCGTGCACGACCGCTCGATTCGAGGCGTGTCACCGGACAGGACGCACCACTACAGGAGCCAACCGCTGCCGGAGCCTGGCTTCTCCGATCGAACCGTGAGAACGTTTTGACTGTTTCCAATGAAGCCAATCGACAGGGGACATCTGAAGACCTTGACTTTTCTGCGCTTTGGATGCACAATTTGGACGTTATGGACGTTTCAACCCCCGACTCCAACCCCGGCGCTCCCGCTGGCCCCCCCCGGCCCCGAGACCCGGCTGTCCCCGAGCACCGCGCCGCGCCCGACGCGCTCCCGGTGTTCGTGACCGGCGCCACCGGCTACATCGGCGGTCGCCTGGTGCCCCGGCTGCTCGCCGCCGGCTACCGGGTGCGGTGCCTGGCGCGCAACCCCAAGAAGCTGGAGAGCCGCCCCTGGGCCGACCAGCCGGGGGTGGCAATCGTCGCCGGCGACGTCGACGACCCGGAATCGCTGGAGCTCGCCATGGCGGGCTGCGGCGCGGCCTACTACCTGGTCCACTCGATGGTGGCGGTGGGCAGCGAGTACGCAGAGCACGACCGCCGGCTGGCACGCAACTTCGCCGCCGC
>JBFGNS010000172.1:0-8414 GCA_041574955.1 Thermoanaerobaculia bacterium
GCGCGCGCGGATCGGCGGGCGCCAGCTCGCCGGCGGCGGTGAACCGCCCGGCCGCCGCCGCCGGGTCGCCCAGCCGCAGCTCGAGCTCACCCAGCATCAGCAGGGCGCCCGGGTCGCCGGGCGCGCGATCCAGCCCGCTCAGGGCCGCTCTGCGGGCCTCGGCGAACCGCCCGAGGGCGGCCAGCACGCCGGCCAGCCCGAGGTGCGTCGGGGCCAGCTCCGGCGCCAGCTCGACGGCTTTCTCGGCCGCCGCCACGGCCTCCTCGCTCCGGCCCAGCCGCAGCAGGGCGCCGGCCAGGTTGAGGTGGGTGGCGAAGCGTTGCGGCTCGAGCTGCCGGGCGCGCTCCAGGGCGGCGAGGGCGCGCGCCGGGTCGCCCGCTCGCTGGTGCGCGATGGCGAGGTTGTTGAGCAGCTGGAGGTCGTCGGGGTGGAAGCGGCGCGCCCGCTCCAGCAGACCGACCGCCTGGCGCGGTTGACCGGCGGCCAGCAGCCGGCCGGCGCGCGCCAGCACCGCGGTCAGGTTGACCGCCAGCCGCTCGACCTGGGCGGTCAGCGAGTCGGGCAGGTAGCGCGGCCGCGAGTCACGGCCGAGAGCGAGATGCCGTCGCGCCTCGGCCGCCCGGCCGAGCCGGGTCAGCGCCTGCCCCAGCAGGTAGTGGGCTTCGGGATCGCCGGGGTTGCGCTCGAGCGCCACCTCGAGCTGCCGCACCGCCCGCTCGGCGTCGCCCTCGAGCAGGGCGATCTGGGCTTCGCCCAGCGGCGCGACCGGCAGCTCGGGAGTCAGCCGCTCGAGCGCCGCGAGCTGGCGGCGCGCTCCGGCCAGATCGCCCTGCTCGAGCAGCGCCAGCGCCAGCCGCTGCCGCACCGGCGCCAGCTCGGGGTGGCTGGCGGCCAGTCCGGTCAACAGCTCGAGGGCGGTCGCGGCGTCTCCCGCCTCGCGCGCCGCGATCGCCTGATGCAGCCGCCAGGCCGGTTCGGCGGGATCGAGCGCCGCCGCCCGCCGGTAGCTGGCGGCGGCGTCGGCCCACAGGTCGTTCGCCTCGTAGACCATCGCCAGGCGACCGTGGGCGTCGGCCGACTCCGGCTCGCGGCCGACCCGTTCGGCGGTGGCGCGCACCAGCCGCGCCACCGCCGGCTCGAGCCCGGCGGGCGGCGGCTGGTCGCCAGCTGCGACGGCCGCTGCCGCCATCGCGGCGGCGAGAACCAGCCCGGCGAGCGGGCGGCTGGCTGGCTGGCGCGTCACCGGCGGCGGGGTGGCCTAGTCGAGGAAGAAGTCCGGGAACAGCTCGCCGTGCGGGTCGACGGCGTAGCGGTCGAGGTCGGTGACCCCGGCCTCGGCGAGCACCTCGTCGTCGATGTGGAAGCCGCCGGTAGCGGCCCGGCTGTCGCGGGTGAGGAGCTGCCAGGCGGCGTCGGCCACGATCTCCGGCCGGCGGCAGTTCTCGGGTCGGACGCTGCCGCCGAGCATGGCCACCGCCGCGGTGTAGATGGCGGTACGCGGCCACAGCGCGTTGACCGCCACGCCGTCGCCGCGGAACTCCTCGGCCATTCCCAGCACCCACAGGCTCATGCCGTACTTGGCGACGGTGTAGGCGCCGTGGTCGCGGAACCAGCGGGGCGACAGGTTGAGCGGCGGCGAGATGTTGAGGATGTGGGGGTTGTCGGCGCGCCGCAGGTGGGGCAGGCAGGCCTGCGAGCAGACCCAGGCGCCGCGGGCGTTGACCGACCACATCAGGTCGAACCGCTTGAGCGGCGTCTCGAGCGTGCCGGCGAGGTAGATCGCGCTGGCGTTGTTGACCAGGATGTCGATGCCGCCGAACTCGTCGACCGCCGCCGCCACCGCCGCGCGCACCTGCTCCTCGGAGCGGATGTCGGTCTGCACCGGCAGCGCGCGGCCGCCGGCGGCCCGTACCTCGTCGGCGGCGGTGAGCAGCGTGCCGGGCAGCCTGGGATGCGGCTCGACGGTCTTGGCCGCCAGCACCAGGTTGGCGCCGTCGCGCGCGGCGCGCAGGGCGATCGCCTTGCCGATGCCCCGGCTGCCGCCGGTGATGAACAGGGTCTTGCCGGCGAGGTCGGTCATCTCGGGTGTGGCGTCGCGGGCTCCGTCGCCCTGCCGTGGCGCATTCTACCGGGCGTCGGGGCGCGCGCCGGGCTGGCGAGGCGTGCGCGGTGGCGGCGGTGCCGCCTCCGGCCGGCGGCCACCGAGCGGTGCGGCCGGACGGTGCCGGCTGCTAGAGTCGGCGCCGCCATGGAGAAGCGATGAGCCGGACCCTCGACGAGTTCCGCGACGAGCGGCAGCGCATGAACCGGCGGATCGAGCAGGCCGAGCATCTCGGCATCAAGCGGTTCATGAACCTCGACACCGCCGCCTACCGCGACGGCGCGCTCGACGGCCGCACCAAGGAGCTGCTCGGCCTGGTGGCCTCGATGGTGCTGCGCTGCAACGACTGCATCGACTACCACCTGATCCAGGCGGTCGACGCCGGCTGGAGCGACGAGGAGCTGCACGACGCGCTCAACGTCGCGCTGGTGGTCGGCGGCAGCATCGTGATCCCGCACCTGCGGCACGCCTTCGCGACGATCGACCAGCTGCGCGCCGAGCGGGCGGACTAGTCCGCGCCGCCGCGCGGCGCCGGCGGCTCGGCGGCGGGCGCCTCCGGCTCCTCGAGCTCGTGCATCATCGGGTCGCGCACCACCCGGAAGTAGTGCTGTGAACCGTAGAAGGCGAAGTTGCGCACCCGCGAGGTGTACAGACAGGCGTAGGAGTCGAGCTGGCCGGCGAACCGGGTCTTGCTGGTGCCCTGCTTGAACAGCGACCCCCAGAACCGGTTGTAGGCGGCGTCCAGGGTCTCGGCGCTCGCTGCCAGCCGAGCCAGCGCCTCGCGGTGCCGGCGCCGGGTGCCTTCGAACCGCCGCTGCCAGCTCGCCACCTGCTCGTCGCCGGCGCCCGCCTGCCGGCCGACCGCCACCAGGTCGCGCAGGTGATCGAGCTCGTGACCGAGCCGGCGCAGCTCGCGGAGCCGCTCCAGGTGGCGGCTGCTCTCGTCGCCCAGCTTGAGCCGGGCGCGGATCTCGGCTTCCAGCTCGCGCACCACCAGCGCCGTGCGCCAGGTCGACTCCTGCTTCGAGCTCACCGCATCGCCGTAGATGTGGTCGCCGACGTACAGCACCTGCTCGCCCGGAACTCCGAGCCGCTGCATCAGCCCGTCCAGGCAGCCGCCGCGGTAGCAGCCTCCCCAGTCGGGCACCTCCTGCTCGCCGCACGCCTCGCCCTCGGGGTCGAGCGCGGTGAACGGCTGCTGCTGGCGGAAGAAGTCGGGCTTGCCGGCGCTCACCACCACCAGGTCGAACAGCTGGCGCCAGCTGTCGAGGCCCGGCAGCAGGTCGTCGAACAGGAACGAGCACAGGCCGCGGGCGTACCGCCAGCCCGAGTTGGTGAGCAGCACCAGCCGCCGTCCGTCCTGGCGCAGCCGGACCAGGGCCAACCCGAGCAGCGGGTCGCGCTCGAGATAGCTGGCGGTGTCGGCCAGCACGCGCGACTTCAGCTCGCCCGCCGCGTGCACCCAGTCGATGGCCCGGCGCACGTGCTCGAAGATGCCGCGGTGGCCCAGCCGGGCGAGCGCCGGCAGCGAGCCGCTGAGCTCCACCAGCTCGGCATACAGGTTGGCCTCAGGCAGCTCGAAGACGCTGTCGATGTGGTAGAAGCGCTCGCTTGCCGGTTGGATCGGCTCGAACCGGTACAGCGTCTTGAGCTCTGCCGGGTCCAGCCGGCGGCGGCCGAAGTAGGCGAGGTTGACGAAGCGGTGGCGGCTCATCCGCAGCACCGTTCCGGCCTCCTTGTCGATCAGCAGACCGCGCTGCGGAAACTCCGGACGGAAGCTGGCGCGGCCGACCTCCTCGGGCAGGCCGTGGTGCTCGATCAGCCGGCGGCGCGCCAGCTCGAAGGTCAGCCGCTCGAACGGCAGGCGGTCGTAGTCGGCCAGCGTCCAGTCGAGGTCGAAGCCGACACAGCGGATGCTGTCCATCCGCAGCGTGCGGTTGACGAAGATCTGCTGCTCGGGCTGCGGACGCAGATCCCGCGACAGGAGCTCCAGCAGGGCGCGCGAGGTGGCAGCGGGTACGGCTTCGTTGCGGCGGGGCATGGGGGTCGGCAGGGTCGGAGTCGGCGGCAGGGTCTTGCGGGTCCTCGCGGGTGCCGCGCGCCGGGCGTCAGCCGCCGGCTGCGGATCTGGGGAGCTCGGCGCCCAGCCGGTCGCACAGCTCGGGCAACAGCAGCTCGGCCGCGGCCGGCAGCGCCTCGACGGCGCTCCACCGCGGCTGGCGCCCCGACACCGGATCCACCGACAGCATCGGCACCTTGCGGGCGGCGCCGGTCTGCAGCAGCAGGTCGGTGACGCCGACCGCGAACGAGGTGCCCGCGAACAGCAGCACCGCGGCGCGCGCCGCGGCGCGCTCGACCTCGGCGAACCGGTAGTCGCTGTGCTCGTCGTACAGCTCGTCGAAGAACAGCACGTGCGCGCGCAGCAGCGAGTCGCAACGCGGGCAGCGGGGAAGAGCGTCGAGCACGGGGCGCCGCCGGAACGGCTCGAGCTCGATCGCGGAGCGCGCCAGCGAGCCGCGCGGCGCGCCGTTCGGGCAGCCGTAGCGCGAGCAGCGCAGCCGGTCGGAGCTGCCGTGCACCTTGATCATGCGGCGCGAGCCGGCGGCCTCGTGCAGCGTATCGATGTTCTGGGTCACCAGCAGGTAGTCGCCGCCGCGCGCCGTCTGCCACCGCTCGAGCGCCGCCAGGGCGTGGTGGGCCGGGTTGGGAGCCGCTCGCTCGAGGCTGGCGAACCGCTCCAGGTACCAGCTCCACTGGGTCACCGGGTCGCGCTCGAAGTAGTCGCGCGTGGCCAGCTCGACGTCGCTCACCCGCCACACCGCGCCGGGGTCGCGGCCGCGAAACGTCGGGATGCCGCTGGCGCGGCTGACGCCGGCGCCGGTGACCACCAGCAGAAGTCCGTCGCCGACCGCCTCGACGGCCCGCTGCAACCGGTCGGCGGGGGACATCATGGCGGTGGAGGAGATCGGGTGCGAGCCTGGGGTCGGGGTCGAGCGGCGGAGTCCGAAGGCCGCCGGAACGGCTTTCGGGGTGGCGGCCGATGATACTATGTCGCCCCACCCGAGGCCGCCTTCCCGGCCGCTTCTAGAGCCCTCGAGAGCCCTCATGCAAGCGGAGTTCTGGCGCGACCGAAACGTCTTCTTGACCGGCCACACCGGTTTCAAGGGCGGCTGGCTGAGCCTGTGGCTGCAGCGGCTCGGAGCTAGCGTGACCGGCTATTCGCTGCCGCCGCCGACCTCGCCCAGCCTGTTCGAGGAGGCGCGGGTGGCCGACGGCATGCGATCGCTCGAGGGCGACGTGCGCGACGGCGAGCGGCTGGCGGCGGCGCTCGACGACTGCCGTGCCGAGGTGGTGCTCCACCTCGCCGCGCAGGCGATCGTCCGCACCGGCTACGAGCAGCCGCTGGAGACCTACTCGACCAACGTGATGGGTACCGGGCAGCTGCTCGAGGCGGTGCGGCGCTGCCCGTCGGTGCGGGCGGTGGTGGTGGTGACCAGCGACAAGTGCTACCACAACGACGGCCGGCGGGCTCCCTACGCCGAGGACGACCCGATGGGCGGGCACGACCCGTACTCGAGCAGCAAGGGCTGCGCCGAGCTGCTGACCGCCTCCTACCGCAGCTCGTACTTCACCGCCGCCGGCGGCGCGCAGCGCCCGGTGGCGGTGGCCACGGCGCGCGCCGGCAACGTCATCGGCGGCGGCGACTGGGCCGAACACCGGCTGGTCACCGACCTGGTGCGGGCCCTGGCGGCCGGCCGGCCCGCGATCATCCGCTCGCCCGCCGCCGTCCGCCCCTGGCAGCACGTGCTCAACCCGCTGGCGGGCTACCTGAGGCTGGCCGAGCGGCTGTGCGAGGAGGGCGAGCGGTTGGCGGAGGGTTGGAACTTCGGCCCTCCCGAGGGCGACTGCCGGCCGGTCGCCTGGCTCGCCGACCGGGTGGTCGAGCTGTGGGGCGGGGGCGCCAGCTGGCAGCGGGCGGGGGAGGCCTCCTTCCAGGAGGCGGCCTACCTGACCCTGGACAGCGGCAAGGCCCGACGGCGGCTGGGCTGGAGCCCGCTGGTGGACCTGGACACCGCGGTCGACTGGCTGGTGGACTGGTACCGGCAGCGGGCGGCCGGCGCCGACCTGCGCCGGTTGACCCTCGAGCGGATCGCGCGGGCGGAGGAGCTGGCCGCCGGCTGAGCCCCGGCGCCCGCGGTCAGCCGGCCGCCAGCCGTTCGAAGGCCAGGGTCGCGACCCTGCTACCGATCGCCAGCGACGCGGTGGCGGCCGGCGACGGCGCGTTGAGCACGTGCACGGCGCCCTGCTGCTCCTCGATCAGGAAGTCGTCGACCAGGCTGCCGTCGGCGGCCACCGCCTGGGCGCGCACCCCGGAGCCGGCCGGCTCGACGTCGGCCGGCGTCAGCTCCGGCAGCAGGCGGCGCAGCTCGGCGACGAAGGCGCGGCGGCTGAGCGAGCGCCGGATCTCGCCGATGCCGGTGCGCCAGTGGCGCGCGGCCAGCCGCCAGAAGCCGCCGAAGCGCAGGGTGTCGAAACAGTCGGCCGGCGAGATCCGCCGCCAGGAGTAGCCGTGGCGCGCCAGCGCCGGCACGGCGTTGGGACCCGCTTCGACCATGCCGTCGATCCGCCGGGTGAAATGCACCCCGAGGAACGGGAAGCGGGGGTCGGGAACCGGGTAGATGAGGTTGCGCACCCAGCCGGCGCGCGCCTCGGTCAGCCGGTAGTACTCGCCACGGAACGGCACGATGCGGACCCCCGGGCGGTGGCCGCACAGGCGGGCGACCCGGTCGCTGTGCAGACCGGCGCAGTTGACCAGCAGCCGGCAGCGAAACTCCCCGCCGGTGGTCTCGAGCCGGCGGCCGCCGCCGTCGGGACGGACGGCGAGCAGCCGGCAGCCGGTCTCGAGGCGCGCGCCGCGCTCGCCGGCCAGCCGGGCCAGCGTCGCCGCCACCCGGCGGTAGTCGACGATTCCGGTCTGCGGCACCCACAGACCGGCGACGCCTCGCACCCGCGGCTCGTAGCCGGCCAGCTCGCCGCCGGCCAGCCGCTCGAGGCCGTCGAGGCCGTTGGCGCGGCCGCGCCGCTCGAGCTCGGCCAGCCTCCCCAGCTCGCCGTCGTCCACCGCCACCACCAGCTTGCCGCACCGCTCGTGGGGGATGGCGTGCTCGGCGCACAGCCGGTACAGGGCGTCGCGCCCGGCGACGCAGGTGGTGGCTTTCACCGAGCCCGGCCGGTAGTAGAGCCCGGAATGGATGACACCGCTGTTGCGGCCGCTCTGATGGGCCGCCAGGCGGTCCTCGGCCTCGAGCAGCAGCACGTTCTCTGCCAGCCGTTCCGCCAGCGCCCAGGCGGTCGCCAGCCCCACCAGGCCGCCGCCGATGATCGCTACCTGCTGCCTTGCCAAGCCGAACGCCTCGCGGTCGCCGCGGGGTGTCCGCGCGACGTGCGGCAGAGTAGCAGGCTCGGGTATATTGCGCCGTACGGGGCCGGTGGTCCCGGCGGGCTCCAAAGGCCCTGCGCCCGAAGCTGAAAGGAGAGTGTTCCGATGAGCGAAGGGGTTCCGATCGAGCGGCGGGGCTACGCCGACCCGGAGGTGCTGGTGAGCACCGAGTGGGTGGCGACACACGGCTCCGACCCCGGCGTGCGGATCGTCGAGTCGAACGAGGATCCGCTGGTCTACCCGTCGGGCCACGTCCCGGGCGCGGCGGAGATCGACTGGACGCGCGACCTCAACGACTCGCTGCGGCGCGACTACATCGGCGGCGAGCAGTTCGCCGCCCTGTGCAGCCGCCTCGGGATCACGCCCGAGACCACCGTGGTGCTGTACGGCGACAAGAACAACTGGTGGGCCGCCTACGCCTATTGGGTGTTCCAGCTGTTCGGCCACGACAACGCCAAGCTGATGGACGGCGGCCGGCTGAAGTGGAAGCAGGAGGGGCGCGAGATGACGCGCGACCGGCCGCAGTTCGCCGCCGCCGACTACGCGGTGCCGGAGCGCAACGACCGGCCGATCCGGGCGCTGCGCGGCGACGTCGGGCGCCACATCGACTCCGGCCAGCCGCTGGTCGACGTGCGCAGCCCCGAGGAGTTCACGGGCGAGCGGCTGCACATGCCCGACTACCCCAACGAGGGCGCTCTGCGCGGCGGTCACATTCCGGGCGCGCGCAACGTTCCGTGGAGCCGTGCGGTCAACGCCGACGGCAGCTTCAAGACCGCCGACGAGCTGCGCGCGATCTACGAGCAGGAGCAGGGCCTGTCGCCGGACGACGACGTCATCGCCTACTGCCGGATCGGGGAGCGCAGCAGCCACACC
>JBFGNS010000173.1:0-8413 GCA_041574955.1 Thermoanaerobaculia bacterium
ACGGCACCGAGGCGGCAGCGATGGACGGCTGGCGACGGCTGCCGGTAGTGCCGGCGAGCGAGGCGCCGGCAGCTCCGGACCAGGCAGCCGCCGGTGGCGCCGAGGTGGTCCGCGCCGCGATCGACGGCGCGCTGCCGAGGGCGGTGCCGGAGCTGGGCGCCCGCCCACCGGTCCTGTCGCTGGTCGCCGAAGACGGCGGTGACAGTCCGCCGGTCCAGCTGCTGTCGGCGACGGTGCTCGGGTGCCGGGGTGCCGACGACAGCCGGGTGGCCGCCAGCCGGCGCGGTGTCGAGGTGGCGCAGGCCCGCTCGTTTCTCGGCGCCCGCCAGCGCGACCGGCGGTCGCCCGTGATCCTGGGGTCGGCCGCCGCCCTCGTCCAGCTCGTCACCGGCCTCGAGCGGCGCGGGCTGCGGTTCCGGCTGCCGCCCGGCAGCCTGGCGCTGGCGTGCCACGAGGGCGACGCTGCTGGCGGGGACACCCCGGACTGGCCCGGCCTGACCGCGGCGCTGGCCGCCAGCCTGGCGTTGCCGGCCGACCGCCTGGTGCGCGCCTTCCGGGCTGCCGGCACGACCAGCTGGCTGTTCGCCCGCAGCGCCCCCGACGGCAGCCTGCAGCCCTACCTGCCGTGGCCGTGGACCGGCGTCGCTGTGCTCTCGCCGGACGGCCGGGCGGCGGTCGCGCCAGGTGCTGCCGGTGCGCTCACCGTACTGGACCTCGCCGCCGGTGGCCCGCCGCTCCTGCGGTTGGGGCGACAGACGGCGAGCGCCGTCGGCGACGGCTTCACGCTGCACCCGCGAGCGGTCGCGGGCGGTGGCTGAGCGGTCCGCGCCAGCCGTCGGGCGTCAGCGCGGCGCCACCAGCTCGGCGGCCGCCGGCGCGTAGTACCCCGGCCGGTGGATCACCTTGGCGCCGCGCGGGCCGCCGGTCAGCCGTATCTTGAGGCGGTGGTAGGCGCCGTCCACCGCCACCCCATCGGCCTGGAAGGTCAGCAGGTAGGAGACCGAGGTGGTCTCGGCCATGCGCTCGAGCAGCAGGTCGAGATCGCGCGAGTTGGTGTACAGCCGCCCGCCGGTTTCGGCAGCGAGCAGCAGCAGCGAGTCGCGGCCGAACCCGAGCCCGCCGAGATCGATCGACTCGATGCTCCAGCTCTCGCGCCGGAAGGCGTCGGCGATCTCGCCCATGTAGCTCAGCGAGCGCGTGGCCTCATCGCCGTACAGCGGCCCCTGCGACAGCAGCACCAGGTAGCGCGGACCGGCCAGCTCGGCGCGCCGGCTGAGCCGGCCGAGGCCGCGCGAGGCCTGCATCAGCAGGCTGGCGTGGGGCAGGTCGGTGGCGCCGCGCGCCGAGCTGGTGCGCGCTTCGGCTACCAGGTCGGCGAGGGTGGCGTCGATCGGTCCGCGGGGCGTGCGGCTGCGCCAGCCGCGGCGCGGCGGCGCCAGCCGCGACCACCCCGCGAGGTCGCGCTCCAGCCGGTCCGGCTGCGCCGCCACCACCAGGCCGAGCGCGGCCAGCGCGATGCGCGCCTGCCGGCGGTCGGCGGTGAAGTCCAGCACCAGCTTGAGGCCACGTAGCGGGCTGAGGTAGGCCACCGCCACGCGGTCAGCCGGCTGCAGCTCGCCGGCGACCAGCGAGCGCACCGCCGCCAGCCCGCCCTCCAGCCGGCGGCGGCTGTCGTGCGGACCGGTGCCGGCGTAGGCCAGGTCGAACAGGAACAGGTAGTTGCGGCCCAGCGGTGAGCCGGCGGCGCCCGGCGACGGCGCGGCGGCGTCCGGCGCGCTGACGTCGATCACCTCGAAGCCGACGATGGCTCGCTCCACGCCGCCGTCCAGGATCCGGAAGTCGTCGGCGGTGAGGCCGCGCACCGGCTGGCCGCGGTGCAGCACCCGCACCGGCACCTCCACCGCCACCACGGTGGTGCTGCCCTCGAAGGTCTGGGCGGCGAGCGCGCCGGCGGTCAGCGCCACCGCCGCCACCAGCGGGCCGTGAACGAGCGCTTTCACCTGCCTCGTTCTACGCCGCAGCGCCGCCGCCGGTTGCTCAGCCGTCGCGGACCAGGATGTTGTTGAGCGCCAGCTCCGGCACCCTCCAGCCGTTGCCGGTGATGCGGCCGGCCTCCTTGCCGGAGACGTAGACGATGCCGGTCGGCACGCTGTGCACGTCGGCGCCGGAGGCCCGCTTGTCGCTGTCGATCTCCCGCGGCAGGCCGTAGAAGTCGAAGTCGATGCCGGAGCTGGCCAGCTCCTCCGCCACGCGCATCATGCGAGGCACCATCTGCTGGCAGTACGGGCACCACGAGCCGAAGAAGATCTCGACCCTCACCGGCCGGCTCTCCGAGCGCAGGCGGGCGAGGATCGGCGCCGACGGCGAGTAGGCCGCGGCGCTGCGCACGTAGTCGGCGCTGTAGGCCAGCATGCCCGCCAGCTCCTGGGCGCCCAGCAGCGGCGGCTTCTCGCTCAGCGTCATCGGCCGGCCGCCGACGGTGAACTCGACGCCGGTGCCGCCGGCGGCCACCGTGAAGCTGCCGGACCGCTCGAGGGTCGGGCTGGGCAGCAGGGTGAGGCCGCCGTCACCGCGGCGGTCCACCTTCATCAGGTTCACCGTCTCGACCTTCGCGTCGCGCAGCCGCAGCAGGATCGGCGCTTCGAGCTGCTTGCTGAGCACCAGGATCGCGCCGGCGCTCTGCGATCTGAACACCTCGGCGTCGATCTCGCTACCCGAGCGCTCGACGACGTATTCGGCGGGCTGGAAGTCGACGATCGGCTGGTCCGACGACAACTGGGCGGACAACGGCAGGGCGGAGGCCAGCAGGGCTAGCGGAAGCAGACGGAGGAAACGGCGGGCACGAGTCATCATGGCGGCGGCATTCTAATGCAACGCCCCTGCCAGGGGCGTCGCGGCCGTCGCTATCCACTGGCCCCGGATTTGCAGCAGAATGGGGCCCGATGGCAAAGCGCCGGCGCAAGAGCGCCCGCACCAGGCGGCGGGGCCGCCGCCGGCGATGGCTGCCGTGGGCCGTGGGCCTGGGGCTGCTCGCCGTGGCGGCGTTCGGCCTCTGGCTGCTGTGGCCGTTCTGGCAGCTCTCCGACCGCCTCGGCGCCCATACCGGCAGGCAGCCGTCGCGGCTCTACGGCCGCTCGCAGGTGCTGCGCGCCGGCGAGCTCGCCCGGCGCGCCGAGCTGGTGAGCGAGCTGCGACGGCTGGAGTACCGCGAAAGGGCTGCCGGCGGTCTGGCACCCGGCGAGTTCCGCATCAGTGGCGGCACGGTCGAGGCCCAGCTCCGTCCGTTCCCCACCGCCTGGGGTCCCAACCGCGGCGGCGCGCTCAAGGTGCGGTTCGCCGGCGGCCGGATCGACACCATCGACTGGCGCGGCACCCTGGTCGAGCAGGTGTTGCTCGAGCCGCCGCTGCTCGCCTCGTTTCGCGGCGCCGACGGCGGCGAGCGCCGTCCGGTGGCGCCCGAGGAGCTGCCCGAGACCCTGATCCAGGCGGTGCTGGCCGCCGAGGACGCCTCGTTCTTCCGGCACCAGGGGCTGTCGTTGCGCGGCATGGCGCGCGCCACCTGGACCAACTTGCGCCAGCGCGAGCTCACCCAGGGCGGCAGCACCCTCACCCAGCAGCTGGTAAAGAACCTGTTTCTCACCCACGAGCGGACCGTGACGCGCAAGGTGCGCGAGGCGTTCCTCGCCGTGCTGGTCGACCTGCGCTACTCGAAGCGCGCCATTCTCGACGCCTACCTCAACGAGATCTACTGGGGCCGCTCGGGCAGCGCCAACCTGATGGGAGTCGGCGCGGCCGCCTGGGCCTACTTCGGCAAGCAGCCGTCGCACCTCGACCTGTGCGAGTCGGCGCTGCTGGCCGGGATCATCCGCTCGCCGGGCAGCTACGACCCGGCGCGACACCCGAAGCGGGCGGTCGAGCGCCGCAACCATGTGCTGCGACGCATGGCCGAGCTCGACTGGCTCACCGGCGAGCGGCTGGAGCGAGCCCTGGCCGAGCCACTGTGCTTCGATCCCCATCCGCTGCCGGCGCGCCGTGCGCCCTACTTCGTGGAACGGGCGGTGGCGGAGGCTGCACGCCGCTTCGGCGTCGAAGATCTGACCGACGCCGGCTTCAGCCTGCTGTCCACCCTCGACTGGGGCGACCAGCAGGCCGCCGAGGAAAGCCTCGGCTGGGGGCTCGAAGCGCTCGAGAAGGGGTGGGAGAAGGGGCGCGAGGCGCCGGCGCCGCTGCAAGCGGCGCTGATCTCGGTCGAGCCGGCGAGCGGCGCGGTGCTGGCCTACGTCGGCGGGCGGGACTGGTCGGCCAGCCAGTTCGATCGCGTTTTCCAGGCCAAGCGGCAGCCGGGCAGTGCCTTCAAGCCGGTGGTGCACGCGGCGGCCTACGAGAACCGCCGGGCTACCCCATCGACCCTGCTCGAGGACGCGCCCCTGACGGTGGCGCTCGCCGGCCGCGACTGGTCGCCGCAGAACTCCGACGGCGCCTACCGCGGCTGGGTGACGGCACGCACCGCGCTCGAGCAGAGCCTCAACGTGCCGACCGCCCGGCTGGCACTGCACGTCGGTCTCGAGCCGGTGGTGGAGACGGCGCGGCGGCTGGGGATCACCGGCCGGCTGTCGCCGGTACCGGCGCTGGCGCTGGGAGCGTTCGAGGTCTCGCCGCTCGAGCTGGCCACCGTCTACGCCACCTTGGCCAACGGCGGCCGCCGGCCCGAGCCCCATTTCCTGACCGCCGTGCTGGACCCCGCCGGCGAGCCGCTCGCCGGCCGGCCGGTGGGCGGCGGCGAGCCGGCGATCAGCCCGGCGACCGCCTACCTTGTGACCTCGCTGATGCGTGGCGTGGTCGAGAGCGGCACCGCCGCGGCGGCGGCGCGCATGGGCATCACCGACCCGCTGGCCGGCAAGACGGGCACCTCCAACGACCGGCGGGACAGCTGGTTCGCCGGCATCTCGCCGGAGCGCGCCACCCTGGTGTGGGTGGGCTACGACGACAACTCGCCGACCCGGCTGTCCGGCGCGCGCGCCGCGCTGCCGGTGTGGGCCCGCTTCACCCACGCGGTCCGTCCCGCCGGCGGCTACGCGCGCTTTCCGCTGCCGGCCGGGGTCACCACCGCGCTGGTCGATCCGCTGTCCGGCGGCCTAGCCACCGACCTCTGTCCGCGGCTGCTGACCGAGGCCTACCTGGCCGGCACCGAGCCCGATCGGTTGTGCTACCTGCACGGCGACTGGCGCTGGCATCCGGAGAGCGAGACCCGCGTCGTGGAGTCCGAGCGCCGGCGCCGGTGGCGCTGGCTGCGCCGGCTGTTCGGCCGCGACCGCCGGCCCGAGACCAGCCCTCCCGGCTAGCCTGACCTTCCCCGTACCGGCCTGCGGCCGTCCGCCGTCCGGTACACTGAACGGCTCGCCGCACCGCGCCGGCCGAGCCTCCGACATGCCACGCCGTACCGCCATCGAGGTCGTCAAGGCCTCGACCCACAACCTCAAGGGGATCGACTGCCGCATCCCGCACCGCGCGGTGACGGTGGTGACCGGGCCGTCGGGAGCCGGCAAGTCCTCGCTGGCGTTCGACACGGTCTACGCCGAAGGCCAGCGCCGGTTCGTCGAGTCGATGTCGACCTACGCGCGTCAGTTCCTGCAGCAGATGGAGCGCCCGCCGGTCGCCGAGCTGCGCAACGTGCTGCCGCCGGTGGCGCTCGAGGCCAAGAACTCGGTGCGCAACGCGCGCTCGACCGTCGGCACCATCACCGAGACCTACGACGTGCTGCGGCTGCTGTTCACCCACCTCGGGGAGGTGCACTGCCCGGAGGGTCACGGACCGGTCGGCGCGGCGACGCCGGACGAGGCGGCGGCGGCGCTGGCCGGGGGCGCGGCCGGCGAGCGGTTCACCCTGGTGGCACCGCTGGCGCGGCCGGCGAGAAAGGCCAACGAGGCGCTGCGCGAGCTGGTGCGGCAGGGCTTCGCCCGCCGGCTGGAGGGCGACGAGGTGGTGCGCATGACCTCGAGCGCGCGCTGGCCGAAGGCGCTCGACCCGCTGCCGCTGGTGCTCGGCCGCTTCGCCGCCGGCGACGCCGCGCGCGGCCGCGTGGCGGCGGCGGTCGAGGAGGGTTACCGGCTGGCCGCCGGCGGCGTGGTGGCGCGCGGCGACGGCGAGCTGCACTTCTCTCGCGGTCTCGGCTGCAGAGAGTGCGGCCGCCGGCTACCGCGGCCGGTGCCGGCGCTGTTCTCGTTCAACTCACCGCTCGGTGCCTGCCCCGAGTGCCAGGGGTTCGGTCGGGTCATCGGCATCGACCGTGAGCGGGTGGTGCCGGATCCCGGATGGAGCCTCGGCGAGCGGCCGATCGCACCGTGGAACACACCGGCCTACGAGGAGCTGTACGACCAGCTGTTCGCCGCCGCCGGCGAGCACGGCGTGCCGCTCGACGTCGCCTGGCGGGACCTGCCGCAGGAGATGCGCGACTGGGTGTGGAGCGGCGACGGCGACTTCACCAACCTGGAGCAGTTCTTCGCCTGGCTGGAGCGGCGCTCCTACAAGGTGCACGTGCGGGTGCTGCTGGCGCGCTACCGCGCCTACGACCCGTGCCCGGGATGCGCCGGCAGCCGCATGCGGCCCGAGGCGTTGGCGGTGACGGTCAACGGCGAGACCCTGCCCCAGCTCACCGGTCGCAGCATCGAGCTGCTGCGCCACTGGCTGCGGGCGCAAGCGTGGAGCGCGCGCCAGCGCGAGATCGCCGGCCACCTGATCGAAGCGCTGGAGGAGCGGGTCGAGACGCTCCACCGGGTCGGTCTCGACTATCTGACCCTCGACCGCCAGGCGCGCACCCTGTCGGGCGGCGAGACGCAGCGCATCCACCTGGCGGCGGCGCTGGGCTCGGGCCTCACCTCGACCCTGTACGTGCTGGACGAGCCGACCATCGGACTCCATCCGCGCGACAGCGAGAAGCTGCTCGAGCTGTTGCGCGACCTGGCCGCGCGCGGCAACACGGTGCTGGTGGTGGAGCACGACCGCACCCTGATCCAGGGCGCCGACTGGCTGATCGACCTCGGCCCGGCGGCCGGCGAGCGCGGCGGCCGGGTGGTCGCCGAGGGCCGGGTGGAGCGGGTGCTGGCCGACGAGCGGTCGCTCACCGCCGCCTACCTGCGGCAGCGCTCGCCGACCCCGGCGCGCCAGCACCTGGCGCGCTTCCGCCGCGAGCAGGGGCGGGCATCGCTCGAGAGCGAGCTCGAGACCCGCCGGCGGATCAGCGTGCGCGCCGCCGCCGCCCACAACCTGAAGGGCTTCGACCTGAGCTTCCCGCTCGACGCGCTGGTGGCGGTCACCGGGGTGTCGGGCTCGGGCAAGTCGACCCTGGTCGAGAACGTGCTGTGGGCCAACTACCACCGCGGCCGGGGCGTGGTCGACGTCGATCCCGGCGCCTGCGGGGCGCTCGAGGGGCTGGAGCAGTTGCACGACATCGTGCTGGTCGACCAGGCGCCTCTCGGCCGCTCCAGCCGCTCCAACCCGATCACCTACCTCAAGGCGTACGACCAGATCCGCAAGCTGTTCGCCGCCGAGCCCGCCGCCAGGCGGGCACGCATCGCTGCCGGCCACTTCTCGTTCAACCTCAAACACGGGCGCTGCCCGCAGTGCGAGGGCACCGGCACCCTCGAGGTCGACATGCAGTTCATGGCGCCCGTGGCGGTGACCTGCGACGCCTGCAACGGGCGCCGTTTCAAGCCCGAGGTGCTGGCGGTTCGCTGCCGCGGCCTGACCATCGCCGAGACGCTCGAGCTGACGGTCGAGCGGGCGCTCGAGCAGTTCGCCGACCAGAAGCGGCTGTGCAAGCGGCTGAGCTGCCTGGTCGAGGTCGGGCTCGGCTACCTGCGGCTGGGACAGCCGACCTCGACGCTGTCGGGTGGCGAGGCGCAGCGGCTCAAGCTGGCCAGCTATCTCGACGGCGGCCGCCAGGACAAGCCGCGTCTGTTCCTGTTCGACGAGCCCACCACCGGTCTCCACCTGGCCGACATCGACCTGCTCTACCAGACGCTGCGGCGTCTGGTGGGGCGCGGCGAGGGCGTGGTGGTGGTCGAGCACAGCCTCGACCTGGTGGGGCGTGCCGACTGGATCGTGGACCTCGGTCCGGGCGGCGGCGTGCACGGCGGCAAGCTGCTCTACTCGGGACCGCTGGCGCCGTTCCTCGACACCGTCGACAGCCCCACCGCCGACGAGCTGCGGCGTCACCTCGACTGGCGGCGACGGCGGCCGCGGGCGCGCCGCTCGGCGTCTGCGAGAATCGGGTGATGGCCGCCCGCCGCTGGCAGACCGCCCTCGCCACCGCCGGCGCCGTGTTCGTCGGCGCCGTGCTGCTGGTGGCCGCCTGGGCCAAGGCGCTCGACCCCGAGGCGTTCGCCGAGCAGATCGTCAGCGAGGGTCTGGCACC
>JBFGNS010000174.1:0-8340 GCA_041574955.1 Thermoanaerobaculia bacterium
AGACCTGCACCGGCTCGACGTCCGCCGGCGCCGGCGGCTCGATCGGCAGCCGCACCAGCAGGCGGTCGCCGGTGACCGCCGCCGTCAGCTCGGCGCCTTCGATGCGCAGCACCGGCTCGGCCAGACCGGCGAACTCGCGCGGGTCGACCTGCACTCGGTTCTCGGCGGTGAGCGCGCTGGCCCGGGCCTCGCTCAGGCGTCCGAACAGCGACGGCGCCGGCTCCTCGGGCTCGGGCTCCGCCGGCTCCGGAGGCTCGGGCTCGGCGGCGGCCGGCTCGCCGCTCTCGGCCACGCCCTCGACCTCCGGCGGCTGCTCCACGATCTCGCGCACCAGGCGGCGCACCTCGACCGCTTCGAGGCCGGGCAGCGCCAGCCCGCCGATGGTGGTGGTCGGATAGGTCAGCGACAGCTGCAGCTCGAGGCCGCGCTGCGCGACCGTCAGGTCGGTGGTCTGCGCGGGCACCATGCGCGGCGGCGGCTGCGGCGGCTTCTTGTTGCCGCAGGCGGCCAGCGGCAGCGCCAGGGTGAGGACCGCGGCGGTCAGCCGCACGGCGCCGGCGACGGTGCGTTCGGGTCTCGACATGGCTTTCGGATTGAGGCGGCGCGGCGGGGAGTCGCTACAGGACGTAGCGGCTCAGGTCCTGGTCCTCGACGATATCCGACAGCGCGCGCTGGACGTACGCCTGGTCGATCTTCACCGTCACGCCGGCCATCTCGGGGGCCGAGAAGGAGACCTCGTCGAGCAGCCGCTCGAGCAGCGTCGCCAGGCGGCGGGCGCCGATGTTCTCGGTGCTGGAGTTGACCTCCACCGCCAGCCGCGCCAGCTCGCTGACGGCGTCGTCGGTGAACTCGAGCGCTACCCCCTCGGTGGAGAGCAGCGCCGCGTACTGCTTGGTGAGCGCGTTCTCGGGCTCGGTGAGGATGCGCACGAACTCCTCGCGGCCGAGCGCGTCGAGCTCGACCCGGATCGGGAACCGGCCCTGCAGCTCGGGGATGAGGTCGGCGGGCTTCGAGACGTGGAAGGCGCCGGCGGCGATGAACAGGATGTGGTCGGTGCGCACCGGCCCGTACTTGGTGGCCACCGTGGTGCCCTCGACGATCGGCAGCAGGTCGCGCTGCACCCCCTCGCGCGACACGTCGGGCCCCTTGCCGGCCTCCCGTCCCGCCACCTTGTCGATCTCGTCGAGGAAGATCAGCCCGGTCTGCTCGACCCGCCGCCGGGCCTCGCGCTGTGTCTGCTGCCGGTCGATCAGCTTGTCGGTCTCCTGCTGCTCGAGCAGCTCGCGCGCCTCGCCGACGGTGACCTTCTGCTTGCTCTGGCGCGAGAACAGCCCGGGCAGCATCTCGCGCATGTTGATGCCGACCTCCTCGACGCCCTGCGGCGTGAACATCTCGAAGCTGGGCAGCGTCGACTCCGCCACCTCGACCTCCACCTGGCGGTCTTCGAGGGTGCCGCTCCGCAGCTTGCGCCGGAACTTCTCGCGCGTTGCCCCGAGGTCGTCCTCGGAGTCCGGCTCCTGGGGCGGCACCAGCAGCTGCAGCAGCCGCTCCTCGGCGCGCTGAACGGCGGTCTCGCGGACCGCCTCGCGCCGCTCGTCGCGCACCATGACGACCGCGATCTCGACCAGGTCGCGCACCATCGACTCGACGTCGCGGCCGACGTAGCCCACCTCGGTGAACTTGCTCGCCTCGACCTTGAGGAACGGCGCCTGGGCCAGCTTGGCCAGGCGGCGGGCGATCTCGGTCTTGCCGACGCCGGTGGGGCCGATCATCAAGATGTTCTTGGGCAGGATCTCCTCGGCCAGCTCGGGCGACAGCTGCTGCCGCCGCCAGCGGTTGCGCAGCGCGATGGCGACCGCCCGCTTGGCCTGCTGCTGGCCGACGATGAACTTGTCCAGCTCGGCGACGATCAGCCGTGGCGGCTGGTTCTCGAGCCGCGGCCCGGCGGCGGCTGCCGGCGGCGCTTCCACCACCATCCTCACAGCTCCTCGAGGCTCAGCCGGTCGTTGGTGTAGACGCAGATCTCGGCCGCCACCCGCATCGCCTCGCGCGCGATCTCGGCTGCCGTCAGCTCGCTGTGGCGGGCGAGCGCGCGTGCCGCCGCCAGCGCGTAGTTGGCGCCCGAGCCGATCGCCAGCAGGCCGTCGTCGTCGGGCTGCATCAGGTCGCCGTTGCCGGACACCAGGAAGCTCTGCTCGCGGTCGGCCACGATCATGTGCGCCTCGAGCCGCCGCAGCACGCGGTCGGTGCGCCAGTCCTTGGCCAGCTCGACCACCGCCCGCTCGAGGTTGCCCTGGTGCTCGTCGAGCTTGGACTCGAAGCGCCCGAACAGCGCCAGCCCGTCGGCGGCGCCGCCGGCGAAGCCGACCAGCACCCGCCCCTTGCCGGCGCGCTTGACCTTGTTGGCGCCGGCCTTGATGACCGTGTCGCCGAAGGTGACCTGGCCGTCGCTCGCCATGCACACCTTGCCGTCGCGCCGCACCAGCAGCACCGTGGTGTTTCGGAAGTCGCTCACCGGGCAGGAATTGTAGCGTTTTTGGGCGGCGTTGCCGCGTCGGGCGCCGGCGCCACGGGCAGGCGTCGCAGGAACTCCTCGGGCCGGTCGGGGGTGACCACCACCGCCTGCTCGGCGGTCTCGACCAGCACCGCGTTGGCCAGGTCGCTGGCGTACAGGTCGAACTCGCCCAGCCGGTGGGAGTCGAAGCCGCCGCTGCCGGCGACGATCCCGCCGGCCGCCGCCAGCCGCTCCAGGTGGCGGATCTCGCCGGGCCGCAGGCGACGGGCGGCGAGCGCCGGCAGCGGCAGCTTCAGCCGCTGGCGGCGCGTCTGGACGGCCAGCTCGTCGTCGGTGATCTCGAGCCACAGCGGATCCAAGTCGCCGCTCATGCGCAGCGCCAGGAAGGCGACGGCGGCGACCGCGCCGGCGATCGCCGCCGGCACCGCCCGGCCGCTCCACCACACCAGCGCCGCCAATGCGACCATCACCAGGGTGAGCGCCAGCAGCAGCCCCTTGAGGCGCCGCCGGCCGCCGGCCACGGCGCCGCCGGCCGGGCACAAGAACCGCTCGCCGCCGGCCTCAGCCATCCGCCGGCGTCCGGCGGCGGGCGCGCGGGTGGGAGTCGCGGTAGACCGCCAGCAGCCGCTCGAGCTCGAGATGGGTGTACTTCTGGGTGGTCGACAGCGAGCTGTGGCCGAGCAGCTCCTGGATCGCCCGCAGGTCGGCGCCGCCCTCCAGCAGGTGGGTGGCGAAGGTGTGCCGCAGGGTGTGGGGATGGACCCCGGCCGCCACCGAGGCGCGCTCGACGTAGCGGTCGAGGATGCGGCGCACCGAGCGGTCGCTCAGCCGCTGCCCGCGGTAGTTGAGGAACACCGGCTCGCCGCCGTCGAGGCGGCCGCGGTGGATGGCGCGCCAGCCATCGAGCCAGCGGCCTAGCGCCTCGGCTGCCGGGCGGCCGAACGGCACCATGCGCTCACGGCCGCCCTTGCCCAGCACCCGCAGCACCCGCTCGTCGAGGTCGATGTCGCCCCAGTCGAGCCCCACCAGCTCGCTCACCCGCAGCCCCGAGGCGTACAAGAGCTCGAGCAGCGCCCGGTCGCGCAGCTCGAGCGGCTCGTCGCCGCCGGCGGCCTCGAGCAGCGCCTCGATCTCGCCCGGCCGCAGGTGACGGGGCAGCTGCTGCGGCTGCTTGGGGCTCGCCACGCCGGCCGTCGGGTCGTCCTCGCGCACTCCCTCGCGCAGCGCGAAGCGGAACAGCCCGCGCAGCGCCGACAGCGCGCGCGCCCGGCTGGCGGCGCCGGTGCCGGAGCGCGCCAGGGCGGCGAGGAACGAGCGCACCGCCAGGGCGTCGGCGGCCGCCGGCCGCACCGCGTCGCGCGCGCAGGCCAGGAAGTCGGCAGCCAGGAAGTCGAGGAAGCGCTCGAGGTCCCGGCGGTAGGCGCGTACGGTGTGGGGCGACAGGCCACGCTCGTCGCGCAGGTGGCCGAGAAACCGCTCGATCAGCCCGATCACCGCTGCTCCGCCGCACCGGCCGGGGCGGCCTCGGGCGTCTCGACGAGCTCGATCCCCTGGCGCGCCGCCCACGCCGCCAGCTCGCCCCGCGCGCGCTCGACGTGGGCGCGCCGGCGCAGCTTGCGTGGCAGCTTGCGGTCGAGCTCCGGGAACAGGCCGTAGTTGACGTTGGCCGGCTGGAAGGTGCGCGGATCTGAGTCGACCAGATGGCGGGAGAGGGCGCCGAGTGCGGTGGCCGGCGGCAGCGGCTCGACCTCGGCGCCGGCGCGCTCGCGGGCCAGGTAGAGGGCGATCGCCAGCCCGGTGGCCGCCGACTCGAGATACCCCTCGACGCCGGTGATCTGACCGGCCAGCCGCAGGCGGGGGAGCGGGCGCAGCCGGTAGAGGCGGTCGAGGTGGGTGGGGGAGTTGACGAAGGTGTTGCGGTGGATCTGGCCGAGGCGGACAAAGCGGGCGTCGGCGAAACCGGGCAGCATGCCCAGCACCCGCTTCTGCTCGCCCCACTTCATGCGCGACTGGAAGCCGACCAGGTTGAGCTGGTCGTGGGCCAGGCTCTCGCGCCGCAGCTGCACCACGGCGTAGCCGCGCTGGCCGTCGGGCCCGCGCAGCCCGACCGGCTTCATCGGCCCGAACCTCAGGGTGTCGACACCGCGCCGAGCGAGCTCCTCGATCGGCAGGCAGCCCTCGAAGAACAGGTCGCGCTCGAAGTCGTGCAGCGGCAGCACCTCGGCCTCGACGATCGCCTGGTGGAAGGCGAGGTACTGCTCGCGGTCGAGCGGCACGTTGAGGTAGTCGTCGCCGCCCTTGCCGTAGCGCGAGCCCCAGAACATCACCGAGCTGTCGAGGCTGTCGCCGTCGACGATCGGCGCGATGGCGTCGTAGAAGTACAGGTGCTCGCTGCCTAGCAGCTCCTGGAGCCGCCCGGCCAGCGCCTCGGAGGTCAGCGGTCCGGTGGCCAGGACGGCGTCGCCGGCCGGCAGCTCGGTGACCTCGGAGCGCCGGATCTCGACGCCCGGCAGCGCCTCCAGCGCGCCGGTGACGCGCGCCGCGAACCGCTCGCGGTCGACCGCCAGAGCGCTGCCGGCCGGTACCGCCGCGGCGCGCGCGGCGCTCACGATCAGCGAGCCGAACGCCTCCATCTCGCGCTTGAGCAGGCCCGAGGCGTGCAGCGGATCGTCGCTCCGCAGCGAGTTGGAGCACACCAGCTCGGCCAGCCGGCCGGTCTTGTGCGCCGGCGTGGTGCGCCGCGGCCGCATCTCGTGCAGCACCACCGGCACGCCGCGCCGCGCCAGCTGGAAGGCGCACTCGCAGCCTGCCAGACCGCCGCCGACGACGGTGACGGGCTCGCTCATCGGCCGCAGTCTACCGCCGCCGCCGCGGCGCGCGGCGGCTCACGACTTGCGGTTGCGCCGCCGCTTGGGCGCCTTGCCGCGCTCGGCCAGGATCTCGGCGGCCTGCTCGGCGGTGAGCGCCGCCGCGTCGGTGCCCTTGGGCAGCGAGGCGTTGATCTCGCCGTCGGTCAGGTAGGGGCCGTAGCGGCCGTCGAGCAGCTGCAGCTTCTTGCCGCCCTTGGCGGCGGGGAACTCCTGGAGCACCTTGCGGGCGGTTCGCCGGCGGGAGGGCTTGGGCTGGGCGAGCAGCTCGAGCGCCCGCTCGAGGCCGATTTCGTAGACGTCGTCGCCGTCGCCCAACGAGCGGGTATCGCTGCCGCGCTTGATGAACGGCCCGAACCGCCCCGAGGTGGCGATCACCTCCTCGCCGCTCTCGGGGTCGGTGCCCAGGCTGCGCGGCAGCGACAGCCACTTGAGCGCCAGCTCGAGGGTCACCTGGTGCTCGTCCTTGCCCTTGGGCAGCGACGCCCGCCTGGGCTTGTCGCCCTTGCCCTTGCCCCGCTCGGGTGTCTCGCCGAGCTGCACGTAGTGGCCGAAGCGGCCGTGGGCCAGGTAGACCGGCAGCCCGCTGTCGGGGTCGTCGCCCAGGTGGCGGGCGCCGCGGCTGGACTTGTCGAGCAGCTCGACTGCCCGCTCGATCGTCAGGTCGGCCGGCGGCTGCTCCTCCGGCACCGACGCCATCTGCCTCTCGCCGTCGGGCGGCTCGTGCAGCAGGTAGGGGCCGTAGCGCCCCACCTTGACCACCACCGGCGCGCCGCTCGTGGGGTGGGTGCCGATCTCGACGCTCGGGTAGTCCATGCGCGGCGCCTCGGTCTCGATCCGCTTCTCGAGGCCGTCGCCGGCTTCGCCCTCGCCGTAGTAGAACGCCCGCAGGTGCTCCTTCCAGTCGAGCTTGCCCTCGGCGATCTCGTCCAGATCCTCCTCCATGCCGGCGGTGAAGCGGGTGTCGACGTACTCGCGGAAGTGGCGCTCGAGCAGCTTGGTGACGGCGTGGGCGGTGAAGGTGGGCACCAGAGCGTTGCTTTGCTTGGTGACGTAGCCGCGGCGCAGGATGGTGTCGATGATCGAGGCGTAGGTCGATGGCCGGCCGATGCCGTCGGCCTCCAGCCGCTTCACCAGGCTGGCCTCGGTGAAGCGCGCCGGCGGCTGGGTTTCGTGCGCCAGCGGCTCTGCGCGAGCCGGCGACAGCTCCTGGCCCTCGGCGAGCGCCGGCAGCAGCACCTCGCGGTCGGCGAGATCGGCGCGCGGGTCGTCCGAGCCCTCGACGTAGACGCGCAGGAAGCCCGGAAACTCGATCGTCTTGCCGGTCACCGTGAACACTCCGTCCTCGCCGTCGGCCGCCGGAGCGGTGATCTCAACGGCGGTGCTCTTGAGCCGTGCCGGCGCCATCTGGCTGGCCAGGGTGCGCTTCCAGATCATCTCGTACAGCTTCAGCTCGTCCGGCCGCAGGTACGGCGCCACCTTGTCGGGCGAGCGCGACAGCTCGGACGGCCGTATCGCCTCGTGCGCCTCCTGGGCGCTCTTGCTCTTGGTCTTGTACTGGCGCGGTCCGTCGGTGTACTCGTCACCGTAGCGGTCGCGGATGACCCGCTGGGCGTCGGTCAGCGCCTTGCGCGACAGGGTCAGCGAGTCGGTGCGCATGTAGGTGATCAGCCCGGCCCGGTCGCCGCCCGCCTCGATGCCCTCGTACAGCCGCTGGGCGATGCGCATCGTCTGACTGGCCGAGAAGCGCAGCTTGCGGTTGGCCTCCTGCTGCAGCGTCGAGGTGGTGAACGGCGGTGGCGGCCGGCGGGTGATCGGCTTGTCCTCGACCGAGCTCACCCGCCACGGCTGCCCGAAGCCCTCCAGCCGCCGCTCCACCTCCTCGCGGGTCGCCAGCCACAAGGCGCGCGAGCCCTGCTTGAGCTGGCCGGTGTCGGAATCGAACTCCTGGCCGGTGGCCAGCCGCTGGTCGCCGAGCTTCGCCAGCCGGGCGGTGAAGCTGGCGCCTTCGAGCTCGAACTCGGCCTCGGCGTCCCAGTAGGCGGCGGCGCGGAACCGCTTGCGCTCGCGCTCGCGCAGCACGCACAGCCGCACCGCGACGCTCTGTACCCGGCCGGCCGACAGGCCGCGCGCCACCCGCCGCCACAGCAACGGCGACAGCTGGTAGCCGAACAGCCGGTCGAGGATGCGCCGGCTCTCCTGCGCCCGCACCAGGTTGTCGTCGATCTGGCGCGGGTTGCGCAGCGCGGCGTGGATGGCGTCGTCGGTGATCTCGTGGAAGACGATGCGCCGTACCGGTACCTTGGGCTTGAGCAGCTCGACGACGTGCCAGCTGATGCTCTCGCCCTCGCGGTCCTCGTCGGTGGCCAGCAGCAGCTCGTCCACCCCCGACAGCTCCTCCTTGAGCCGCTTGAGGTGCTTCTTCTTGTCGCGCGGGATGACGTACAGCGGCTCGAAATCGCGCTCGACGTCGACGCCCAGCCGCGACCACGGCTCTTTCTTGAAGCGCGCCGGGATGTCGTCGGCGCTCTCCGGCAGGTCGCGCACGTGACCGTAGCTGGCGGTCACCTTGTAGCCGCCGCCCAGGATGCGCGACAGGGTCTTGGCCTTGGCCGGCGACTCGACGATGACGAGAGAGCTCATGCTTCGGAGACCACGGGGGTGAGGATGGGAGACGCGCCGCTTGCCGTGCGACCGGCGCCCGGCGCGCGGCCGAGCATGGACAAAAAGCTTGCCAGCGTCAACCCGGTGCGGTGCGGCCTGGCTGCCGGCTGCCGGCGGGCCGGCCGACGGCTCAAGGGCGCCGGCACCACGCCGGCCCCGGTTCGCGGCGCACGCGGCCGGCCAGCTCGAGCTCGAGCAGCAGGCCCAGCACCCGCTCGATGCCGAAGCCGCTGGCGGCCGCCAGCCGCTCCGGCGGCAGCGGCTCGGCGGGGGTCATGGCGGCCAGCAGCCGGC
>JBFGNS010000175.1:0-8266 GCA_041574955.1 Thermoanaerobaculia bacterium
CAGGTGGTCGCCGCTCACCCGCATGACGCCGTACTCGAGGCTCAGCACCTCCTGCTCGAGCCGCACGTTGGCCGAGATCTGCGGCCCGAAGCGCGGGATGCCCCCGACGTCGATGTTGCCGAGCGTCGGCCGCCCCGGCACGAACGGCGCCAGCGGCGTCTCGGTGTTGGCCGCCACGTCCTGCCCGATGCTCGTGTCGCTCAGCCCCAGCCGCGCGGTGTGCAGCGTGCGCGCCGAGGTGGCGTCGCTGAAACCGGCGGTCAGGAACTGGTTGCGCGACAGGAACGAGCGCGGGAACTGCGGGAAGTCGGTCGGCAGGAGCTGGTCGGCGTCGTCCAGCGTGTAGCGCGCGAACAGCTCGCGGCCCGGTGACGGCGTGAAGTCGAGCCGCGCCTGGAAGAACTCCTGGCGCAGCTTCTGCTCGAACGGGAAGCGGAACTCGGCCAGGCCGCCGCCGATCGAGGGACCGTTCTGCCGCGGGTAGGCGTCGAGGTAGGGGCGCACCGCCGGATCGACTCCGACGTCGATCAGCCGGCTCGGGTCGGCCGGGTCGGGCAGCAGCCCCAGCCGGGCGTTGTCGTCGGGCACGAAGGTCGGGATGGTGCGGCCCAGGTCCTCGCGCAGCAGCTCGACCCCGACAAAGAAGTGCAGCCGGTCGCGCTGGATCGGCCCGCCGAGGGTGGCACCGAACTGGTTGCGCTCGAACTCCGGCTTCTCGTCGACATCGAAGTAGTTGCGCGCGTCCAGCCGGTCGTTGCGGTGGAACTCGAACACCGAGCCCTTGAACCGGTTGGTGCCGCTCTTCGACAGGATCGTGACCTGGCCGCCCTTGTTGCGGCCGTACTGGGCGCCGTAGGCGTTGGTCTCGACCCGGAACTCGCGGATCGTCTCGGTGCCGAGGGCGGTGCCGGCGGCGCTGCCGGCCGGCCCGTTGGTCAGGTCGTTGAGCAGCGTCCCGTCCAGCAGGTAGACGTTGCCGCGCGGGTCCTGGCCGTTGACGCTGATCCCCGGGCCGTGCGCCACCACCGAGCCGCCGTCGCGCTCCAGGTACTGCTGCACGTTGGGCTGGAGCAGCGCCAGGTCGGTGTAGTTGCGGCCGTTGAGCGGCAGGTCCTCGACCACCTGCGAGCTGACCAGGAAGCTCAAGTCGCCCGACTGGACGTTGACCGGCGGTGGCGCGTCGGCCACCGTCACGGTGTCCTCGAACGCCCCCAGCTCCAGCTCGAGCACCAGCGACACCACGTCGCCCACCGCCAGCTCGATCCCCCGCCGCACCAGGGTGCGGAAGCCCTCGATCTCGGCGCGCACCTCGTAGGCGCCGACCGGCAGCGCCGGCAGCGCGAAGGCGCCGTCACCGGCTGTCACCACCGAGCGCTGTACGCCGGTCTCGACCTGCTGGGCGGTCACCCTCACCCCGGGCAGGCCGCCGCCCGCCTCGTCCACCACGCGACCGCGCAGGGTGCCGGTGGTCTGGGCCCACAGCCCCGCGGCGCCGGCCACGGCGAGCGTTGCCAGCACCACCGCTCTGGTCACGATCCTACCCCTCGGTGTCGACATGGGCATCACGGCCGGACACTACCGCTTACGGTACCGGGCACGCTACGGTTCCCGCCCGGGGGGGTAGCCGGGCGGCAAACGGCCCTTCGGGGCGAGGATCGAGGAGCGGCGGCGGTGGCCGCCGCGGCCGACCCGCTGGCCAGACGGGTCGAGCCGAGGCAACCGGGAGCGCGGCTAGTCGACGATGCCGCTGTAGGACTGGCCCGCCTTGAGCGCTGTCTGGAGCTTCACGGTCTCACCTCCTTCGTGTCTCGAGCTCGGCTCGGCGCTCTCTCTGCTGCCCCTACTCTTCAACGCGGGAATCCGCCCGGGAGGGGCTCACCCCGAGGAGCTGGAGTACTCTCGGGCGATGACCGGTGAGGGCGGCAGACTGCTCGACGCCTGGCGCTCCCGCGGCCGCGAGGTCGAGATCTTCGGCCACAGGGTCTTCTGCGTCGATACCGGCGAACCGCCCGGGCCGGCCGCCACTCCGCTCCTCCTGCTCCACGGCTTCCCCTCCTCGAGCCTCGACTTCCACCGCGTGATCGAACGGCTGGCGGCCCGGCGGCGGGTGGTCGTCCACGACCACCTCGGCTTCGGCCTCTCCGACAAGCCCGCGGCCTTCTCCTACTCGCTCCTCGAACAGGCCGAGGTGGCGGCCGAGCTGTGGCGCGGGCTCGGGATCGAGCGCGGCCACCTGGCGGCCCACGACTACGGCACCAGCGTCGCCACCGAGCTCGTGGCCCGGCGTGAGCGCGGCCTGCTGGCAACCGGGCTCGCCAGCCTGACGCTGTCGAACGGCTCGGTCCTGATCGAGCTCGCCGGGCTGCGCCTCTCCCAGCGGCTCGCCCGCTCGCCGCTCGTCGGCCCGGCCTTCGGTCGGCTGGTCTTCCGGGCCTACTTCAAGCGCGTCGTGCGACGGCTGTGGGGCGATCCGGCGCGCGCCGCCGAGGAGGACCTCGACGCCATGTGGGACGGCATCCTCTACCGCGATGGCCGCCTGCGGATGCACCAGATCTCGCGCTACCTCGACGAGCGGGTGCGGTTCCGGGAACGGTGGGTGGGAGCTTTGGGCCGTCTCGAGCTGCCGACCCTGCTGCTGTGGGGCCGGCGGGACCCGGTGGCGGTGCCGGCCATCGCCGAGGGGCTGGCCGCGCGGATCGCCGCCGCCAGGCTCCACTGGCTCGACGAAGTGGGGCACTACCCCATGCTCGAGGCGCCGGACGCCTGGGCCGAGGCGCTCGAGCGGTTCCTCGAACAGGCGCCCGGGTAGAGGGGCGGCGTCCCCGGCACCGCAATCCCGCACCGCAAATCCTGTCACCCGGCACCGGAGTTTTGTCCGCTGCCGCCGCGCTTTCGGCCTGGCCGGCGGCCCGGGGGAGCCGGCGCGCCGAACCGCTCCCAGGCGCTTACTCCCTGCAGTGGCGGAACTTACGTAGACGCGGGCGCATGAGCCCAGTCGGCGCCGACCGGATGGCATGTTGCTTGCTCCAAACGACCCCGAGATCCAGAGCGCGCACCGCTTCTTGCGCCGCGCCGAGAGCGACACCCCGGAGAGGGACGAGCGCCGAGACTCCATGGCCGTACCGCAGCAGACCCCCCAGAAGCCCGCCCGCAGGCACAAGCGGTTCAACACCCGCACCCTGCAGGTCGACAACCCGGTCGCGGGCCAGGTGCTCAACGTCTGCCGCGACGGCTTCGCCCTCGAGTCTCCGGAGCGGCTGACGGTCGGCACCAAGTACGCCTTCACCATCCGCCGCGGCTCGAAGCAGCTCAGGATCTCCGGGCGGGTGCAGTGGTGCCGCTTTCTCGGCACCGGCAAGGACGACGAGGGCAACGAGCGGTCCGTCTACCAGGCGGGCATCGCCCTCGCCGACTCGGTCGGCAGCAAGGCCTGGCAGGCCGCCGTGCGCCGGATGACCGAGCAGCCGACCTACGTCATCTGGCACCGCTCGCGCGGCAGCAAGGGCTCGCTGCCGGCCGTCACCGACGAAACCGAGCTGGTGGTCCGGCTGCGCTCCGAAGCCCGCCCGGGCTGAGCCGGCCGCGCGGGCGGCTTCGGCCGTGCTGCCGCTGGCCGGACATCCGTCCGGCCCCCGGCGGGCGGGATCGGGACCGCCCTCCGCCCGTGCGCTTCGCGCGGGTTGTCGGCCCGTGCCCCTCGCTCCCGTGGGCGGCGATACGAGCGTCCGGCCACCTGCCCTTCGAAGACACACGAGCCACTCGGCCTCGAGCAGCGCGAACGAAACTTCCGACTTTTCGCGCCTTCGCAAGTAATTCAAACAGTAACGCCCAGGCGCCGCAGCAGCCGAAGCGGTGAGGAAGGTGGCGCCCAGCGACGCGAGGAGGGCGACCATGGGCAAGAACATCGTCATTTTCTCGGACGGCACCGGACAGGAAGGCGGCGTTGGCAGGAACAGCAACGTCTACAACCTGTTCAACATGATCGAAGACCGCACCGATCACCAGGTTTCGTTCTACGACCGGGGCATCGGCACCGGCTGGCGCAAGATCAGCGCGGCCTCCGGAGCCGGCATCAGCCGCAACGTCGAGGAGGCCTACCAGTTCCTGTCGGAGACCTTCGCGGCCGGCGACCAGCTCTACCTGTTCGGCTTCAGCCGGGGCGCCGCCACGGTGCGGACGCTGTCCGCCTTTCTCCACCTGTTCGGCATCCTGCCGCGCTCGCGGCCCGAGCTGTTCCGCCGCGCGTGGAAGATCTACAAGCTGGGACGCGGTGAGAAACGGCAACGGCTCGCCGAGGATTTCGTCCTCCGCAACCACACGATGTGGACCAGCGTGAGGTTCCTCGGCGTTTGGGACACGGTGGCGGCGCTCGGTCTGCCGTTCAAGCCGGCGGCGACCGTGCTCGACTGGATTCCGTTCTTCCGCCACAGGTTCCACGATCTGCGCCTGGCGGACAGCGTCGACTACGGGCGCCACGCGCTGGCGATCGACGACGAGCGGCGCACCTTCCACCCGCAGCTGTGGGACGAGCGGGGCACCCGGCAGAACGGCGCGGGGCGCCACGGGTCGGCCTTCTCCGTCGCCGACATCAGCGACGTGGTCGGAGTGGTCACCAAGCTGAGGGACGGGAAGCACCCGGTTTCCAGGCGCATTCTCCCCCGCCTGCCCGACGGGCCGCGCAAGCTGCTCGACCGCTACGACGTCAGCGGCAAGCAGCGCCTGTCCGAGAAGAAGTACGAGGAGCTGCGGACCGCCCTGGTGGCGCTGTTCAACGGCGTGGTCGAGAGCGGCGCGACCGTGTGCGATCCGAGCTGTGAAGCCGAGCTCGATCAGCTCGACCTGCCACCGGCGGTCTGCTCCAGCCTTCAGCGGCTGGTGCGCAGCGCCGCGGGGAGCGACACCCGCGTCGTCAACCGGCGCCTGCTCGAGATCGCCTACAGCCTGCGGCCGCGCGTCAAGCAGGTGTGGTTCTCCGGCGTCCACACCGACGTCGGCGGCGGCTACCCCGACAGCGGGCTGGCCCACATCCCGCTGCTGTGGATGGTCCACGAGGCCGTCGAGCTCGGTCTGAGGGTCTACCCGCGCCACACCGTCAACCTGTGTCCCGACCCCGACGGCCGGCTCCACGACTCGCGCGCCGGCATCGGCCGGTTCTATCGCCGCCGCGTGCGCTTCTGGAAGCCCGAAGAGCACCAGGGGCGCCCGCCGCTGGTCCACGAGAGCGTCGTCGAGCGCCGCGCCCAGCACAAGCTGTACGACCCGTGGATCCTCAAGGCCGAGCATGCCGTCGAGGAGTGGCCCGACCGCCTGCACCACAGCATCCAGTTCGACGAGGAGAGGATCTGGCGCGAGGATTTGTGGGGCTGGGGAGGCGGCTTCGAGGTCCCCTGGAGCGACATCGAGCGCATCACCTGCGACGAGGCCCGCGGCACCCTGCGGATCCACCGCGTGGAAGCCGCCGGCAACGACATCATCATCCGCGGCTCGCTGCCCCGGAACCTCCGGCCACTGGTCGAGAAGCTCGAGCGCCACCGCGAGCACCGGCGGTTGTCCGCCCGCGACAAGGAGCTGCGGCACCTGCACGGACGGCTCGACGAGAAGGTCGAGAAGCTCAAGAAGCACATCCGCGTCGATCAGGAGCGCACCTCGCGCCTGCGCGAGAAGGACCTCCAGCAGGACGAGGAGATCGGCCGCGAGCTGGCGGCGCTCAAGGCCAAGATCAGCGAGATCGAGAAAGAGCGCCGCGTGCACTGAGTCCCGAGCTGGGAGGAGGCTCGCCGCTCGACAGCCGCTAGCCGGCCGGCGTCGCCGGGGCCGGCGTCGCGGCCCCCGCAGGAATCCTCGGGCATGCCTCTTGCCCGAGGTGCGCCGCCATCTTGCGCCAGGCCCTCTCGATACTGCCCTCCCCACACAGGTCCGCGGGCCACTGCTCCCGCTGCCGCTCGATCTGTGCCTCGGTCAGGTGCCAGGAAAGCGGCTCGGTGCCGTCACCGGCCGCGGGGCGGAACTCCACCTCGGCCACCACCTCACCACCCAGCCGCTCGTTCCACGAGCTGATGAACCGGTCGACCTCGATCTCGTTGCGGGTGACCGCGACCCCGGTGCGGATGGCCGCCAGCCCGAGCACCGGGCCGAGCAGCGCCGAGATCGAGCCCTTCTTCGGCTCCGCGCCGCGCGGCGGCTTCCACCGGAAGGCGTTGAGCCGGACGAGCAGGACCTTCTCGAAGCCGAGCCCCGGCTCGCCGCGCTCGATTGCCGCCTCCTGCGCCTCGAGCACCTCGCTCAGCCAGTCGAGCGCCGAGGTCACGCCGAAGTTCTCGTAGTAGCCGCCGTCGAGCATGTGGTGGCCCCGCTGGTCGCCGGCGCGCTCGATCGCGCCGCTCTCGGGGTCGGCGATCTCGGCGCTGGCCGCTGGGCTGACGTAGGCGAAGGTCGCCGACAGGCGGGCCGCCGTCCACAGGCTGACGTCGGCCTCGCCCCCGTCTTCCCCGAACAGGTACTCGGACAGCGTGGGCGCCCGGCGGGCGAGGGATCCCGGCTGCTCGTGCACCGGGCTCGCCTCGAAGCCGAGAGGCGTCAGCATCACCCGCCGGCCGGTCTCCATGACGGTGGCGCCGAAGATGACGGCCGGGATCCGCCCCTCGAGGATCGGCCGGCGGAGCTCGGACAGCGGACGGGTCGCCGCGCACCGCCCGCCGCCCGACGCCGTCCGGCACCACGCGTCCTCCTGCAGCAGGCCCCGGTCCCAGTCGCGGATGAACGGCAGCCAGCCGCCGAAGAACAGGCGCCAGAAGTCGAGCAGGGCGAAGCCGTAGGCCGACTCACCGAGGCTCGACTTGACCGAGCGCTCGTAGACCGTGTCGAACAGGTCCGGGGCGACCGTGTCCGTGCCTTCGAGCGCCGCGACGTAGTGGGCCGCGCCGACCGAACCACCCGAGATCGTGCTCAGCAGCCGGATCTCTCGCGCCAGCTGCGGCCGCTCCTCGATCAGCTCCTTGAGCACCAGGGTGGTCCAGCCGGCGGCCAGGATGCCGCCACCCGCCGAGGCCACCACCACCAGGTTGCGGGGGGCGCGGCTCGCCTGGGCCACCTCGACCGGCGTCGGCGGCGGCGGGCTCGGCTCGGGCCGCTGCACCACCCTGTAGTAGTGATCGGTTCGGCCCAGGCCCCACACCAAGAGCATCACCAGGACGATCACGAGCAGCGGCGAGACGCGGATCTTGGCCAGGTGGCAGTCCAGGCTCAGCAGGATCCACAGCGCCAGCGCCAGCAGCACGTAGAGGAACGCGGCGGCCGGCGGGAAGCACTCGTAGCCGGCTCCCGGAAAGCAGGCGCGGGCGTGGGGCGGGAAGTAGTACAGCCCGAGGGCGAAGACCACCGCCACCAGGCCGAGGAAGTTGGTCAGGGCGAAGAAGCGGTCCGACTTGAGCCGCGGCAGCTTGACGCCGCCCTCCTCCACGTAGTCGAGCGCATAGCGGATGTGGAGGACGTGCAGGATCCGCGACACCAGCGTGCGCAGCCAGCGAAACAGCCGGGGCAGCACCGTCCGGTCCAGCAGACGGCACAGCCAGACGCCGATCCGCGACCGTGGCAGCGGCATGTAGCCGGGGTCGGCCAACCGCGCCGGCGCGCACAGCACGAGCATGATGAGGAAGCAGGCGACCGCCCCGCCGATCGCCCAGGCGGCCGCGCGCAGCCGCTCGCTGGCATGGATCACCGCGATGGCGGCGCTGTAGGCGCCGAGCAAGGTGAACATCACGAACTGCCCGCGGGTGACCGGCACGCTCAGGAAATCCTGCACCCGCTGCGACAGGTAGCCCTCGCGCTCGCGGTGCTCGATGCAGTCGACCAGCAGACCGGTGGCCAGCATCAGGCTCCAGGCGACGGCGAAGAAGCACAGCGCCGCGAAGAACATGTGCCAGCCGGCGAGGTCGATGAACATCCCGCCCAGCAGGCCGTGCCCCGGCGCCCAGGAAAAGGCGGTGAGCGGCAGGTAGAGCAGCAGCAGGAACAACAGGATCGCGTAGTTGAGCGAGCTCAGGAAGTTGATCAGCTGTTCATAGGTCGTGCGCGTCATGGCAGCTCCTTCCTCGGCTTGGGTTCGGAGCTCGCACCCGCCGTCTCACCGCACGGCAAGGTGCGGCCCGCAGAGCTGTCGCCGGGTCCTTCACACCTCGGTCGTCAGCGAGATTTGTTAGGAGCTTACGAAATAGAGAGCGTGGGCGTCAAAGGCCGCGACACCTCCAGGCCCTGCCCCTACTCGCCC
>JBFGNS010000176.1:0-8227 GCA_041574955.1 Thermoanaerobaculia bacterium
CGGTCGCTTGGCCGTCGGTGGCCCGGGCTGCGCTCCAAAGGCGAGGGTGATGTCGCTCCGCCCGGGCCCCCGCCGGCTGGCGCTCCCTCCGCTCTGCCTGCTATCCGCGGTTTGCCTCTAGGAGTGAGGGATCTCAGCGCCGGTGGCAAGCGCCCGGGCCGAAGCCGGGAACGCCGCTGCGAGCCGAGTGTGGGCTGCCCCGGGGGTGGTGCCGAGGTCCTTCGCTTTGTTCAGGACAGGCCTGCTCAGAAACGCGGCACCAGCCGCCGCGGCACCGCCCGCATGTAGGCCTCGTAGTCGGCGCCAAACCGCTGACGCAGCTCGCGCTCCTCGAACAGGATCACCAGGTAGAGCCCCGGGATCATGGCCACGGTGACCACCCACAGCGCCGGGTAGTTCAGCACCAGCGCCCAGCCCAGGGTGCCGAGGATCACCGACAGGTAGCGCGGGTGGCGGAGCCGGCCGTAGATCCCCTGGTCGAGCACCTTGCCGGGGTCGCTGCCGATCTCGGGCGCGCCGGCCAGGATGCGGAACTTGAGATACCGCCGGCACTGGATCTCGAGCCAGATGGCGACGGCGTACAGCACCACGCCGGCTACCGCCAGCGGCCACGAGAACGGCCAGCGCTCCGCCAGGAGCGTCTCGCGCCAGGTCAGGATCCAGTACACCAGCGCCAGGCAGACCACCGACACCACCAGGTAGGTGACCAGCGGCCCGCGCCGCCGCCAGAAGCGGGCGAACGGGTGGATCAGCAGCCAGTAGAGGATCGCCGCCGGGTAGGCGGCGATGAGCATGGCGGCCAGGAAGTAGCCGACGCTGTCCAGGAACGAGCTCATCTCGATGACCTCCCTCTACCAGGCGATGCCGTAGTCCTCGCCGTAGTCCGAGGCGGCGCCCTGGAAGGTGCCGTGCTCGCGGTCGAAGTAGATCGCTGTGATCGGGCCCGAGGTGCGGCGGCGCGTCTCGACCCGGTAGCCCATGCGGCCGAGCTCGGCGCGCACCCACTCCGGCACGTCGTCGCGCACCACCAGCCGGCCGGGCTCCGAGCTGTGGTCGCCGAAGCTCGACTGCATCTGGTAGCTGGTGATGTTGGCGGCCTCGGCGGCCTGCTGGACGTTCATCCCGAACTCGACCACGTTCAAGAAGAACTGCAGCAGGTTCTGGTCCTGGGTGTCGCCACCCTGGACCGCGAACGACAGGTACGGCCGTCCGTCCCGCAGCGCCATTCCTGGGGTCAGCGTGGCGCGTGGCCGCTTGCCCGGCTCGGGCAGGTTGTACGGGTTGATGCGCTCGTCGAGCACGAAGCTCTGCATGCGCTGCGACAGCCCGACGCCGGTGGCGCCGGCGATCACCGCCGGGATCCAGCCTCCGCTGGGGGTGATCGAGACCACCCAGCCTTCGGCGTCGGCGGCCTGGATCGAGGTGGTGCCGGCGACGAACGCCTCGTCGCGGTCGAGCACGCTCGACTGCTGCCAGCCGGCCTCGCCCTCGGCGCCGCCGGCCGGCGGCACCGGCGTCCAGCGCTCGAGCAGCTCGAGGAACGGGTTCTCGCCGCCCTGGAAGGGGTACGGGTCACCGGGCTTGGCGTCGGCGTCGTTCCGCCGCCAGTCGATCTGGCCGAACCGCTGGCGGGCGTACTCCTTGGACAGCAGACCACGGATCGGCTCCTCGGGCGGGAAGTACGGGTCGCCGTAGTAGAAGTCGCGGTCGGCGAACGCCAGGTTCATCACCTGGTAGAGGGCGTGGATGTAGGCCGCCGAGTTGTAGCCGAGCTCGCGTACGTCCAGGTTCTCGAGCAGGTTGAGCGCCTGCAGCATCACCGGCCCCTGCACCCAGTGGGTGAGCTTGTAGACCTCGACGCCGCGGTAGGTGGTCTTGACCGGCTCCTCCAGCTGGACCCGCCAGCGGTCGAGGTCGTCGAGCGTGATCAGCCCGCCCTGCTCGCGGGTCGAGCGCACCAGCTCGCGCGCGACGTCGCCGCGATAGAAGCGGTCGTAGGCGGCGTAGATCGCCTGCTCGCGGCTCTTGCCGGCGGCCAGCGCCTCGGCCTCGGCCTCGATCAGCATCTCGAGCGTGCGCTTGAGATCGGGCTGGCGGAACAGCTCGCCGGCCACCGGCGCGGCGCGGCAGTCCTCGGCGGTGCCTTCCGCCAGGCAGTCGTCGAGGTGGGGCAGGAACACCTTGCGCGAGTACGGCCAGCCGGCCAGCATCTCGCGCCGGCGCTCCATGTTGTCGGCCTGCGAGCGCTCGATCGGGTAGCCGTCGGCCATCTGGACGGCCGGCGCCAGCACCTCGGCCAGGCTCAGCCGGCCCCACTCCGCCAGCATGGTCATCAGGCCGCCGGGCGTGCCGGGGGTGACCGCCGCCAGCGGCCCGAACTCGGGCGGGTAGCGGTCGCCGCGCCGGCGGAAGAACTCGACCGTGGCGCCAGTGGGCGCCGCCCCCAGAGCGTTGACCCCGACCACCTTGCCGGCGCGCGGGTCGTAGACCAGCGCCTGGGTCTCGCCGCCCCAGCCCAGGGTGTCCCACATGGTCGAGGTCGCCGCCAGCATGGCGCAGGCGGCGTCGACCGCGTTGCCGCCACGCGCGAAGGTCAGGGCGCCGGCGGTGGCCGCCAGCGGCTTGCCGGTCACCGCCACCCAGTGGCGGCCGTGCAGCACCGGCTTGACGGTGCGCTGGGCGTCGGCGGCGGGCGAGGCCAGCAGCAGGGCGGCGGCCAGGCCAGCTGCGGCGAGGCCGGTCCAGGACGGTCTCCACGGCATGGGTGCGGCTCCTCGGTCGGGTGCTCCGGATCGGGGCGCCGGACGCCGGCGCTCGATTCGCTCGGAGGCGGTCGGATCGATGATCGGAACGGATTCTAGTCCAGCGGATCGGGGCGTAGTGAAGGGGGGCTGCGCCGGTGATGTTCTCCGGGCGCCGGCCCAGACCGGTTTTTTGCTACAAG
The DNA here is from genome assembly GCA_041574955.1 of Thermoanaerobaculia bacterium. Lineage (GTDB taxonomy): Bacteria > Acidobacteriota > Thermoanaerobaculia > Multivoradales > JAHEKO01 > CALZJC01. The sequence goes on from JBFGNS010000176.1 coordinate 2,945, forward strand.
AACCGTTTCTTTTCCAGAATTTTCACCGCTGACAGGGCCCGAGTGGACCGTGCAGGTGGTGCGGCCACCCCATGGCGGGCTCCTCTACGGGCGAGTCTTTCGGCTCCAAATGTATGAAAAAACTGTGTTTATCTAGCTTTCCAGGCGGGGCTGGGCGGTCCGCTGCGCGAAGAAAGAAACGGCTGGAGAGGCCTGGCATGCATGTTGCCCTATCTCGCCGCGAGCTGAAACGCGTGACCCCCAGAAACGAGACTCCGATGATCCTCAAGACCCGCTCCGCCAGCAACGAAGGCCGCCGTACCCTCCGCACCGCGGAAGGCTCCGGCTCGGTCGTCTTCCTCACCCTGGGCCTCCTCGGCCTCGCGCTCGCCATCCTCGGGCCTCGGTCCACCGGGACCGAGGCCCGGGTCATCATCCAGGGCCAGGACGCCGGCCAGCTCGAGCGGCTGGTCGAAGAGGTCGGTGGGCACGTCACCCACCAGCTTCCGATCATCAACGCCGTCGGCGCCACCATCCCGCGCCACCGGATCGACGAGCTGACCGCCCAGCCGGCGGTCACCCGGCTGTTCGAAGACCGCACGGTGGAAGCTTCGGGTAAGGGCGGCAAGGGCGGCGGCGGTGGCGGCGGCAAGACCAGCGCCCCCGTCAACCCGACCTACTATCCGTCCCTGGTGGGCGCCGACCGGCTGCACGCCGAGGGCGTCACCGGCCGGGGCGTGACGGTGGCGGTGCTCGACACCGGCTTCTGGGCGCACGACGACCTGGCGCGCTCGGCCGACCGCAAGTGGCGCCAGCTCGACCACTACGACGCCATTCGCGACCGCGTGCACGCCGCCGGCGACCCCAAAGGCAAGGACACCGACAAGTTCGGCCACTCCTCGCACGTGATGAGCGTGATGCTGTCGAGCGGCGAGAGCCAGAGCGGCGTCTACCACGGCGTGGCGCCCAACGCCGACATCCTGCCGGTCAAGGTGCTCGGCCGCGACGGCACCGGGACCTACGCCGACGTCATCCGCGGCATCGGTTTCGTGGTGGCCAACAAGGACTACTACGGCGTGCGGGTGATGAACCTGTCGCTCTCCGCCCCGGCGCAGTCGCGCTACTGGGACGATCCGCTCAACCAGGCCGTCATGCGGGCCTGGCAGGCCGGCATCGTGGTGGTGGCCTCGGCCGGCAACACCGGGCCCGGCCCGCAGACCATCGGCGTGCCGGGCAACGTGCCGTACGTCATCACGGTGGGCGCCATGACCGACAACTACACCCCGGGCGACGGCAGCGACGATTTCCTGGCCAGCTTCTCCTCGACCGGCCCGACCCGCGAGGGGTTCCTCAAGCCCGAGGTGGTGGCCCCCGGCGGCCACATGCTGGGCCTCATGCACCCGCACAACGAGATCGCCGGCAAGTACTCGGAGTACCACGACGGCGGCGACCGGTTCGTGATGTCCGGAACCTCGCAGTCTGCGGCGGTGGTGAGCGGGGTCGCGGCGCTGGTGCTCGAGCAGAGCCCGTGGCTGACCCCGGACCAGGTCAAGGCCCGGCTGATGGAGACGGCGCGCCCACGAGTCGACGCCAACGGCGAGCTGGTCTACACGGTCTTCGAGCAGGGCGCCGGGCTGGTGGACGCCTACGCCGCCGCCAACAGCACCTCGGAGGCGAGCGCCAACGCCGGCCTCCACGTCGGCCTCGACCTGGCGGGCATCCAGCACTTCGGCGGCCGCGCCAACCAGCTGCCCGACGGCACCTACTTCCTGATGGGGCTCGACGGCTACACCTGGTCGGAGGCCGGCGGCTTCATGTGGTCCGACGGCATGACCTGGTCCGACGGCTACATGTGGGCCGATGGGCTGCTGTGGGCCGACGGGCTGCTGTGGGCCGACGGCTACATGTGGGCCGACGGCCTGCTGTGGGCCGACGGCATGGTGTGGAGCGATGCCCTGCCGATGGCTGCCAACATCTGGGTCGACCAGCAGTAGACGGCCGCGACCGCACCGGCGAACCGGCGGCCGCGCCCCCCGCGAGGGAGCGCGGCCGTTCGCATCCGGGCTCACCCGGCCGGCCGAGCGGCGCGCCGCCGGTCCGCGGTCAGGCCTTGATCTCGCTGCCGGCCCGGAGCGCGGCGAGCAGGCTGTCGCGCTTCGGGGTCGTCGCCGCGGTCGAGGTGATCTCGGCCAGCTCCCCGGCGAACGGCCACTCGTTCGCGGCCGGCTCGTCCCACAGCTCGCCGAGCCCGGAGAGGTCGCGCTCGAACGCCTTGGCGCCCATCTGGTAGCCGCACGCCATCAGGCAGCGGGACTCCTCGAGCGAGAAGGCGTCGAGGTCGGTGCGCAGGTTGCCGAGCGCCGCCTGGAACTCCTTGCGGACGCCCGAGGGGGAGAGCGGCGAGCGCCGCAGCTCGTACGCCTCCTGCGAGAAGGTGAGCCGGATCGTATCGGCGTCCAGGCCGGCCTTCATGTGCAGGAACATGAAACCGCGCAGCAGGCCGCTCCTGAGCCGCGCCGACAGATCGCTGTACCCGGCCTGGCGGACGCGCTCCATCAGGGTGTCCATCGAGCGTTTGGCGAACGCCGCCAGCCCGGCGTCCGCCGGCTGCCGCTCCAGCATGAGCTGGCCGGCGGCGTCGCTCACCAGCACCACGTTGCAGCTCTGCGCCAGCAGCGCCGCCGTGCCCTGGTTGTCGTAGACGCCGCCGTCGACCAGCAGCACTTCCAGGTTCTCGTAGGCCGCCTCGAGCGCGAGCGGCGCGAACACCCCGGGTACGCAGGCCGAGGCGGCCACCGCGCGCGCCAGCCGTATCCGCCAGCCGGCCTCCGGCTCGTACCACGACCATTCGAGCCGCGGCACGCTGTCGGCCGCCGGGTGCACCGACCACGGCGACTCGCCCATCCAGCCGGGGGTGAACTGCCAGGCGTGGCCGGTGTTGACGGTGGTGGCGTTCAGCACCAGCACCGGCACCTTGTGGGCCCTCAGCCAGTTGTGCTTGCGCGGGTTGAAGCTGGCCGAGCCGGTGCGCTCGGCGTCGTGGTCCGCCGGCGTGAACAGCAGCTCGTGCAGGAAGAGCGGTCCGTCGCCGGGCATCAGCGGCCGGTAGAAGCTCCGCTCGAGGCTGTCGGCCGCCTGCTCCGGATCGAGCGCGCCCTTCTCGCCGCGCAGCAGCCGCCAGCCGATCTCGAGCTTGGAGCCCTGGATGGCGCCGCGCAGGTTGCCGGCCACCGCCGCCTCGAAGTGCTCGATCAACTCGCGCACCAGCTCGAGGTAGCCGTCGCGGTCGGGCGGCTCGTCGGCCAGCAGCCGTCGCCTCAGCGCCAGCCAGTAGCAGGCGCCGACGATGCTGCCGCCCGAGACGCAGGAGAGCACCTCGACGTGGCGTAGCACGTCCAGCTCGGCGAGCCGCGCCAGCACCCCGAGGTGGTAGAACGAGGCGCGGAAGCCGCCACCCGACAGCGCCAGCCCGACCTTGCCGACGAACGCCGAGCGCACCGCCGCCGAGGCACCGCCCAGCAGCGCCTCGAAGAACTTCCGCAGCTCGGGGTTGCGGTGCGGCTCGGCCTCGCGCAGGTGGGCGAGGGTGGAGAGCTGGCGGGCGGTGGTCTGGAGCTTCCACGGCTCCGGCCGGGCGTCGGTGGCGAGCGCCGCCGTGGCGTCTGCGTAGCGTCCCAGCCCGAGCAGTGCCTCGGCGCGGGTGGCGACGTTCCACCAGTTGTCGGGCAGCACCGGCAGCTCGTCGACGATCCGCTGGCGCAGCACGCGGGCGCGCTCGCGGCGCTCGTCGGGCCGGTCGCCGGCGTCGGCCAGCAGCTCCTCGAGAAAGGCGGCGTTGATCTGGGCGTAGGCGTCCTCGCCGAGCGGCGCCTTGGCGCCGCGCTCGTAACAGCTCGCCGCCAGCCGCAGGTCCTCGAGCTGGCCGAGATCCTCCCACCGCCGCTTGTAGATGCCGCCCGCGATGCCCAGCGTCTCGGCGTCGCCGTCCAACTCCTCGTCCTCGAGGTCGAACTCGTCGGCCAGGATCTCGAGCGCCCGATCGTGGCAGACCGCGGCGTTGATCTCGGGGTCCTTGCTGGTCAGCAGCGCCTCCTGCTGGCACAGCTTTTCGCGCACCTTGCGCTTGGCCGGCAGCTTGTCGAGCAGGCCCTCGCCGGCGCGCAGCCGCTCGAGCACCCGGCGCGCCAGCGACAGCTCGTCTTCGCGCTTGAGCTGCCGCCACAAGGCGTCGGCATCGGCAAAGGCGATCGACTCGCCGCGTAGGAAGGCCCGGGCTCGTTCGGTGGCTTCGCTCATGCCAAAAAACCTCCGCTGGAACCAGCCGCACCGGGGCGGCCTGAGTGCAGGAGAACTGTTGCGACGGACGGTACCACGGGCCGGCGCTCCGGCGGGTCGCCCGTCCGCGCGCGGGGCTGTAGAATCCCGTTCCCGATGCGCCGACCTGCCCCCGCAGCGCACGTCCGGTCCGCCGTCCGCCTCGCGGCGGCGGCGCTGGCGCTGTGGGCGGCCGGAGCCGCTACGCTCGGCGCCCAGGGGCCTTCGCCGGCGCGGCAGCTGCCGCCGCGGGCGCTCGAGCAGATCGCGCTGCTGACGGCCGACAAGGCGTCGTGGACCCCGGCCGAGCGCAAGCTCTCGTCGCAGCTGGTGCACGAGCTCAAGCGGCGGCGCGGCGACCCGCTGTTCGAGGCGCTGCCCAAGCTCCAGACCCGGGTCGAGGTGGACGAGGACGGCTCGCTGCTGGTCGACCTCAAAGCGGAGGTGACGCCCGGTCTCCTGGCCGAGATCGCGGCGCGCGGAGGCCAGGTGATCAACAGCCACCCGCGGTTCGAGGCGGTGCGCGCCCGTCTGCCGCTCGACCAGCTCGAACCGCTCGCCGCCTCGCCCGAGGTGCGCTCGATCCGGACGGCCGACCGCGCCGTGGTCTGGAAGGTCGACACCTCCGAGGGCGACGCCGCCCACGGCGCCGACACCGCGCGGCCGAGCTTCGGGGTCGACGGCGCCGGGGCGCCGATCGGCATCCTGTCCGACGGCGTCGGCTCGCTGGCGGCACGCCAGGCTTCCGGCGACGCGCCGACTCCGGTCACCATCCTGCCGGGCCAGGCGGGCAGCGGCGACGAGGGCACGGCGATGATCGAGATCGCCTTCGACCTGGCGCCGGGGGCGCCGCTGCTGTTCGCCACCGCCTTCGGCGGCCAGCCGCAGTTCGCCCAGAACATCCTCGACCTCCACGCCGCCGGCGCCCGGGTGATCGTCGACGACGTCTTCTACTTCCGCGAGCCGGTCTTCCAGGACGGCCCGATCGCC
>JBFGNS010000177.1:0-8223 GCA_041574955.1 Thermoanaerobaculia bacterium
CGCTCGGGCGAGGCGGTGAAGCGGCGGGCGACACGGACCTGGACGGGGGTTTCAGCGGTCATCGGGCGGTTCCTTTCTCGGTGGAGCCGGCAGGGGTCTGTGCCTCCTCGGCCTGGAGCAGCTCGTCGAGGGCGTCGAGGTGCCTGCTCCACAGGGCGCGCTGACGCTCCATCCAGGCGGTGGCTTCGTCCAGGGGCTCCGGGTTCAAAGACAAGAAGTGCTCGCGGCCGCACCGCCGGCGGCGCACCAGGCCGGCGCGCTCGAGGCGGCGGATGTGCTTCGACACCGAGTTGAGGGAGATGCTGAACGGGCGGGCGAGGTCGGTGACCCGCGCCTCCCCCCGCGACAGCCGATCGAGCAGCGCGCGCCGTGTGGGGTCGGCCAGGGCGGCGAGGGTGTGGCTCAGCTGGTGCTGCGGCGTCGGCATCAATATTCACCCCTAAGGGTGAATATAGCGCCCGCCGTCGCCGCTGTCAAGCCGACAACGGGGCACGGCTCGGCCCGGCGTCGGAGACCAAGGCCCGCGCCGATCGTCCGCCGCGGCACCCGGCGGCGCCGTCGCGCGCCCCACCGCGCCCACCCGAACGGGTGGAGCGCCGGGCCACCTGAGCGGGCACCGCCCACCGTTCGCCGGTGGGGCGACAGCGAGTCGGGCGCGACCGTAGATTGGCCGGCAAAGTTTTTCTCTTCCTCCCCGACCAACACCCGGGAGGTGCCGATGGAAGAGCAGCAGAGCTGGTTCACCGAGGAGCTCGAGAGGAGGGGCGTCTCGCGCCGCGACTTCATGGGCTTCTGCGGGGTGATGGCGTCGGTGCTGGCGCTGCCGCGCGCCGCCGGCGGCCGCATCGCCGCCGCCATCGAGGCCAAGGAGAAGCCGACGCTGGTCTGGCTCGAGTTCCAGGACTGCGCCGGCAACACCGAGTCGTTCCTGCGTGCCGGACGCCCGACCGTCGCCGACATCGTGCTCGACACCCTGTCGGTCGACTACCACGAGACGATCATGGCCGCCGCCGGCCACCAGGCCGAGGAGGCGCTGGCGGGCGTGGTGCGGGACAAGCCGGGCGGCTACATCGCGGTGGTCGAGGGCTCGATCCCGACCGGCGCCAACGGCGCCTACTGCACGATCGGCGGCCGCTCGGCGCTCGACATCGCGCGCGAGGTGTGCGGCAACGCCGCGGCGACCATCGCCATCGGCACCTGCGCCGCCTTCGGCGGCCTGCCGGCCGCCGCCCCCAACCCGACCGGCGCGCTGAGCGTCGCGGACGCGGTGCCACGCATCAAGAACCTGATCAACCTGCCGGCCTGCCCGGCCAACGCCGAGAACCTGGTCGGCGTCATCGTCTACTACCTCACCTTCAACCGCTTCCCGCCCACCGACGCCTACCGCCGGCCGCTGTTCGCCTACGGCAAGTCGATCCACGACAACTGCGAGCGGCGCGCCCACTACGACGCCGGCCAGTACGTCGAGGCGTGGGGAGACGAGGGGCACCGCACCGGCTACTGCCTCTACAAGATGGGCTGCAAGGGGCCGGTCGCCTACCAGAACTGCCCCAACGTCGGCTGGAACAGCGGCACCAACTGGCCGATCGGCTGCGGCCATCCGTGCATCGGCTGTGCCGAGCCCGACTTCTGGGACACCATGACCCCGTTCTACTCGCACCTCGCGGGCTTCCCCGGCTTCGGCGTCCACTCGTCGATCGACCGCGTCGGCCTGTGGGCCACCGCCGGCGTGGCGGCGGCGTTCGCGGCGCACGGCTTCGTGCAGCTCGGCAAGCGCTACGCCCACGCCAGGGACAAGGCCAACTCCGAGCCGCCGCCGGCTGAGCCCAAGGCCGAGAGAGGAGAGAGCTCATGACCCACGTGGTGGTCGATCCGGTAACCCGCATCGAGGGGCACCTGCGCATCGAGGCGGAGGTCGACGGCGGCGCGGTCACCGACGCCTGGTCGTCGTCGACCATGTTCCGCGGCGTCGAGATCATCTTGAAGGGGCGCGACCCGCGCGACGCCTGGGCGTTCACCCAGCGGATCTGCGGCGTCTGCACCACAGTGCACGCCATCACCTCGATACGCGCCGTAGAGAACGCCATCGGCGCCAATCCGCCGCCCAACGCGCGGCTGCTCCGCAACCTGATCATGTCGTCCCAGATGGTGCAGGACCACGTGATCCACTTCTACCACCTGCACGCGCTCGACTGGGTCGACATCACCCGCGCCCTCGAGGCCGACCCGGTGGCCACCTCCAAGCTCGCCGAGTCGATCTCCGACTGGCCGCTGTCGAGCGCCAACTACTTCCGCGGCGTCAAGCAGCGGCTGGCGCAGTTCGTCGAGCGCGGCCAGCTCGGCCCGTTCGGCAACGCCTACTGGGGTCACTCGGCCTACCGGCTGCCGCCCGAGGCCAACCTGCTGGCGGTGGCGCACTACCTCGAGGCGCTCGACTGGCAGCGCGAGTTCATCAAGATCCACGCCGTGCTGGGCGGCAAGAACCCGCACCTGCAGAGCTTCGTGGTGGGCGGCATGGCGACGCCGGTCGACCCCGACAAGCAGGCGTCGATCAACATGACCTCGATCAGCGCGATGCGCAAGCTGATCCGCGAGGCCAGGCGGTTCGTCGAGAAGGTGTACCTGCCCGACCTGCTGGCGGTGGCCTCGTTCTACAAGGACTGGGCGGGCTACGGCGCCGGCGTCGGCAACTACCTGGTGTACGGCGAGTACCCCGAGGACGACTCCGCCAACCCGCCGCTCTACCTGCCGTCGGGCGTCATCCGCAACCGCGACCTGACCACCGTCGAGACGCTCGACCCGGCCAAGATCACCGAATACGTCACCCACTCCTGGTTCGAGTACGGCGACGGCGACGGGACCGGCATCCACCCCTACTCCGGCGAGACCCGGCCCAGCTACACCGGGCCCGAGCCGCCGTACGAGCGGCTCGACACCTCCGGCAAATACTCGTGGCTCAAGTCGCCGCGCTACGAAGACCAGCCGATGGAGGTCGGGCCGCTGTCGCGCATGCTGGTGGCCTACGCCTCCGGCCACCCGCGCGTCCAGGAGCTGGTCAACGGCGCGCTCGGCCAGCTCGGCGTCGGCGCCGAGGCGCTGTTCTCCACCCTCGGCAGGGTGGCGGCGCGCGGCATCGAGACGGTGGTGCTGGCCGAGAAGATGGAGGGCTGGCTCGACGAGCTGGCCGCCAACATGGGCAACGGCCAGCTGGCCATCGCCGACAACTCCAAGTGGGATCCGGCGAGCTGGCCGGCGGACTGCACCGGCGCCGGCTTCCACGAGGCGCCGCGCGGCGCGCTCGGCCACTGGGTGCACATCCAGAACGGCGCCATCGCCAACTACCAGTGCGTCGTGCCCTCCACCTGGAACGCCGGGCCGCGCGATGCCATGGGCCAGCCTGGGCCTTACGAGCAGGCGCTGATCGGCAACCCGGTGGCCGATCCCGCGCAGCCGCTCGAGATCCTGCGCACCGTGCACTCGTTCGACCCGTGCATGGCGTGCGGCGTCCACGTGCTGGATACGAGCGGCCGCGAGCTGGTGAAGGTGAGGGTGCAATGAGGGTCTGGAAGAAGCACGTCCAGGAAGTCGAGCTGGACAACGTCTACGTCTGGCAGTGGCCGGTGCGCATCACCCACTGGCTGAACGCCATCTCGATCTGGGTGCTGTCGGTCACCGGCATCTACATCGGCTGGCCGATGCTCGTGGCGCCGGGCCCGGCGAGCAGCCACTTCCTGATGGGCTGGGCCAAGGCGATCCACTTCTACGCCGCCATCGTGTTCACCCTCTCGGTGCTGAGCCGCATCGCCTGGATGTTCACCGGCAACTGGTACTCGCGCTGGCACCGGATGATCCCGGCGACGCGCGCGCGCTGGGGAGCGATGCGGCTGACGCTGCGCTACTACCTGTTCGGCATGCGCATGCCGCCCGGCTTTGTCGGCCACAACCCGCTCGCCGGTCTGACCTACGCCTTCGTGTTCCTGGCCTTCCTGCTGCAGATCGTCACCGGACTGGCGATGTACGCCGCCAGCGCCCACGTCGACTCGCCGGTCAAGCTGTTCGCCGGCCTGCTGCCGCTGCTCGGCGGGCTGCAGATGGCGCGCTGGATCCACCACGCGATGATGTGGGGCATCTGGGCGTTCTTCGTGCACCACGTCTACTCGGCCATCCTCATGTCCCAGGTCGAGGCCACCGGCACCGTCGAGTCGATCTTCTCGGGGCACAAGTTCGTGCCGCGCGAGGACGTCGTCAAGCCGGGCTACCGCTTCGAGCATCCGGAGGCCTGAGCGCACCGTGGACGAACGCGGCTCGCTGCTGGTCCTCGGGTTGGGCAACGTCCTGTGCGGCGACGACGGCCTCGGGGTGGCGGCGGTCGAGCGGCTCGGCCGCCGCTACCGTCTGCCCGAGACGGTGCGGGCGGTCGACGGCGGCACCCTCGGGCTGTCGCTCCTGGGCCTGTTCGAGGCCACCGACAGCGTCATCCTGGTCGACGCCATCGGCGCCGACGCGCCGCCCGGCAGCCTGGTGCGCCTGGTGGGCGAGAGCGTGGCGCCGGCGGTGCGGGAGCGGCTGTCGGTGCACCAGATCGGGGTGGCCGACCTGCTCGACGCCCTGCGCTGGATGGGCACCCTGCCCCGCCGGCTGGTGCTGCTGGGGCTGGTGCCGCGCACCCTCGAGCTCGGCCTCGAGCGCTCCGCCGAGGTCGAGGACGGGCTCGACCGGCTGGTCGAGGCGGTGGCGGCCGAGGCGGCGCTCTTGGGCTTCGCGCTCGAGCGGCGGACCGACGATGAACAGATGCCTGCCGGCGCTCGCGGCGCTGTCGCTCGCGCTCTCGGGCTGTGACGGCCGCGCCGCCAGCCCTCCCGGCGGCGCACCGGTGGTGCCGGCCGAGACGCTGGCCTCGGCGGCCGCCCGCCAGCGGGGGCGCGAGCTGTACCTGCACCACTGCGCCCTGTGCCACGGCGCGCGCGCCGACGGCGAGGGCGTGCGCCGCAGCCTGTCGAGCCGGCCGCAGGACTTCACCAACCCGGCCTGGCGCGCGGCCGCCTCGCCGGCCGAGGTCTTCCGGGTGATCCGCGAAGGGCGCCGCCGCACCGCCATGGCGGGCTGGCCGAGCCTCGACGACGAGCAGACCTGGCAGCTCGTCGCCTACCTGCTGTCGGTGTCGGAGGGCGGCCGGTGAGCCTCGCCGGCCGGCGCATCCGGATCCAGGGCACCGTCCAGGGCGTCGGCTTCCGGCCCTGGGTGTACCGCCTGGCGCGCGAGGCGGGGCTCGCCGGCTCGGTCAGAAACGACGCCGCCGGAGTGACCATCGACGCCTTCGGCGAGCCGTCGGCGCTCGACGCCTTCGAGCACCGCCTGGCCGACTCGCCGCCGCCGGCGGCCGCCATCGACCTGCTGCGCGCCGAGCCGCTCGACGGCGCTTCGCCAGCCGGTTTCGAGATCGCGGCCAGCGCCGGCGACGCGGAGCGGCGAGTGTCGATCCCCCCCGACCTGGCGGTGTGCGACGACTGCCGGCGCGAGGTGATGGACCCCGCCGACCGACGCCACCGCTACCCGTTCACCAACTGCACCAACTGCGGGCCGCGCTTCACCATCACCCTGGACGTGCCGTACGACCGGCCGGCGACCACCATGGCCGGCTTCCCGATGTGCGACGACTGCCGGCGCGAGTACGCCGATCCGCTCGACCGGCGGTTCCACGCCCAGCCCAACGCCTGCCCGGTGTGCGGCCCGCGGCTCGCCCTGTGGGACGCCGGGGGCCGCGAGCTGGCGCACGGCGACATCGCCCTGCGTCGGGCCGCCGACGCCGTGCGCCGCGGCGAGATCGTGGCGGTCAAGGGGCTGGGCGGCTTCCACCTGCTGGTCGACGCGCGCAACGGCCTGGCGGTCGAGCGGCTGCGGCGCCGCAAGCGCCGCTGGGAGAAGCCGCTGGCGCTGATGGTGTCCGACCTGCCGGCCGTCCGCGCGTTGTGCGAGCTGCCCGAGGCGGCCGCGGAGCTGCTGGCCTCGCCGCGCGCGCCGATCGTCCTGCTCCGCCGCCGGCACGCGGGCTCGGACCCCGCGGGCACACACGAGGTGGCGCCCGAAGTCGCCCCCGGCAACCCCGACCTCGGGATCATGCTGCCCTACACCCCGCTCCACGCCCTGCTGCTGGAGGATCTCCGCCGGCCGGTGGTGGCCACCAGCGGCAACCTGAGCGACGAACCGATCTGCACCGACGAGAGCGAGGCGGTGGGCCGGCTGGGCGACATCGCCGACCGCTTCCTGGTGCACGACCGGCCGATCGCGCGCCACGCCGACGACAGCGTGGCGGTGGTGATGGCCGGCGCGCCGCGTCTCGTGCGGCGGGCGCGCGGCTGGGCGCCGTCGCCGCTGCCGCTGGCGGAGCCGGTGCCGCCGCTGCTGGCGGTCGGCGCCCACCTCAAGAACACCGTGGCGGTAGCGACCGGCTCGGACGTCTTCATCAGCCAGCACGTCGGCGACATGGAGACCTCCGAGGCCTACCGCGCGTTCGAGGCGGTGATCGCCGACCTGCTCCGGATGTGCCGCGTCGAGCCGGTGGCGATCGCCCACGACCTGCACCCCGACTACGCCGCGACGCGCTGGGCGCGCGAGGCCGGGGCCGGCGGCGACGGCGCGCCCGCCGCCCTCGCCGGCGCCCGCCGGCTGGCGGTCCAGCATCACCACGCCCACCTGGCGTCGTGCCTGGCCGACGCTGGCGTCCCCGGCCCCGCCCTGGGAGTCACCTGGGACGGCACCGGCCTGGGCACCGACGGCACCGTCTGGGGCGGCGAGTTCCTGGCCGGCGACGCCGCCGGCTTCCGCCGCGTCGCCCGCCTGCGGCCGTTCCGGCTGCCCGGCGGCGAGGCGGCGGTGCGCGAGCCGCGCCGGGTGGCCCTGGCGCTCGTGTGGGAGCTGGCGGACGAGGCGGCACTCTCCGACCAGCGGCTGCCCCCGCTCCGCGACCTGGGGCCAGGGGTGCGCCGTCCGCTGGTCCGGATGCTCGCCAGCGGCTTCCGGTCGCCGGTCACCACCAGCGCCGGCCGGCTTTTCGACGGCATCGCGGCGCTCGCCGGGCTCCACCAGCGGGTGAGCTTCGAGGGCCAGGCCGCCATCGCGCTCGAGCACGCCGCGGAGCCGGCGGTTGCCGACGCCTACCCGTTCGTCCTCGCGGCGGCCGAGCCGTCGGCCCCGGAGGACGCGCCCGATCTCATCGAGATCGACTGGCGGCCGCTGGTCGCGGCGGTGGTCGAGGACGTCCGCTCGGGCACCGCGCCGGGGATCGTGGCGGCGCGCTTCCACAACGCCCTGGTCGAAGCCATCGTGGCCGTCTGCCGCCGGATCGGCGAGCCCCGAATAGCGCTCACCGGCGGCTGCTTCCAGAACCGCCGGCTGACCGAGGGCGCCGCGACGGCGCTCGCGGCCGCCGGCTTCGAGGTCCTGCTCCACCGCCACGTGCCCGCAAACGACGGCGGCATCAGCCTGGGCCAGATCGCGGTCGCGGCGGCGCGGCTGGCGAGAGAACCAGAACAGGAGGTTTGAATCATGTGTCTCGGCGTCCCCGGCCAGGTGATCTCCATCGCGGAAGATCCCCTGGGCATGAGCATGGGCGAGGTCTCCTTCGCCGGCATCAAGAAAAAGGTCTGTCTGGCCTACGTCCCCGATGTCGCGGTGGGCGACTTCGTGGTGGTCCACGTCGGCTTCGCCATCTCGAAGATCGACGAGCGTGAGGCCGAGCGGGTGTTCGGCTTCCTGGCCGAGATGGACGAGCTGGGCGAGCTGGACGTCCCGCAGCCCCCGGACGCGCCCCCGAGCCCGACCGCGGAGGACCCCTCGTGAAGTACGTCGACGAGTACCGCGGCGAGGCCGAGGCGAGGAAGTTCATCGACGCCATCGGCCAGCTCGTCACCCACCCGTGGAACCTGATGGAGATCTGCGGCGGCCAGACCCACACCATGATCAAGGCCGGCATCGACCGGCTGCTGCCCGACCAGGTCACCATGATCCACGGCCCCGGCTGCCCGGTGTGCGTCACCCCGCTCGAGCTGATCGACCGGGCGCTGGCCATCGCCCGCCGCCCCGAGGTCATCTTCACCTCGTTCGGCGACATGCTGCGCGTGCCCGGCTCGACCACCGACCTGCTGTCGGTCAAGTCCGAGGGCGGCGACGTGCGGATGGTCTACTCGCCGCTCGACGCGGTCCAGCTGGCGCGCCAGAACCCCG
>JBFGNS010000178.1:0-8171 GCA_041574955.1 Thermoanaerobaculia bacterium
CGCCGGCGAAGCGCTGAAGATGCCCTCGAGCCGGTTGATCGCCAGCACCCGCGGCTCGTCGTCGTCGCTCACCACCACCGTCGTGCCGTCGCGGCCGGTGACGTAGACCCGGCCGGCGGCGGCCACCGGCGAGGCGTAGACGTTGCTGAGCGCCGGCAGCCGGAAGGTGCCGGGGCGGTCTGTGCCGGTGCGCGCGTCGAGCCGCGTCATGACCCCCTGGTAGTGGGCGAGGAAGTAGAGCGACTCGCCGGCGAGCAGCAGAGACGGCACGTACGGCGTGGCGCGCGACCGCCGCCAGGCCACGCGATCGCTGCCGGTGACGTCGCCGCGCGCGCCGTCGAGCCGGATGGCCACCAGCGCCCGGGTGTCGTAGCTGCTGCCGGCGAAGACCATGCCGCCGCCCGCCACCGGCGAGGCCACGATGTTGGCCGACAGCCCGCCGCATTCCCAGACGAGCTCGCCGGTCGCCAGGTCGTAGGCCCGCACGCGGCGAGTGCCGCTGACGATCAACTGCGCCCGCCCGGCGTGCTCGACCACGATCGGCGTGGCCCAGGAGGTCGGCTCGTCCCGCTCGACACGCCAGCGCTCCCGGCCGCTCCGCTTGTCGAGCGCGACGACGAACGACTCGCCCTCGTGGTCCCAGTTGACGACCAGCGTCTCGCCGGAGAGCGCCGGCGAGCTGCCCTCGCCGTGAGCGTGCTTGGTGCGCATCCGGCCGAAGTCGGCCTGCCACAGCGGCTTGCCGTCGAAGTCCAGCGCGTACAGGCCGTGCGAGCCGAAGAAGGCGAACACCCGCTGGCCGTCGGTCACCGGAGATGCCGAGGCCAGGCTCGCGGTCTTGTGTCCCATCTCGTGCGGCAGGGCCCGGTGCACGCTGCGCCGCCAGACGACGCTGCCGTCGGCGCGGTCGAGGGCGAGCACCACGAACTCGTAACGGCGGGTGACCGGCAGGTTGTCGTGCTCCCCCGCGACGCGCCCGGCGGCCGGCGCCACCGGCTCGCCGTACGGTACCGCCGCGGTGACGAACAGCCGGTCACCCCAGACGGCCGGCGTCGAGTGGCCGCTTCCGGGCAGCGCCACCTTCCAGCGGACGTTCCGTGTCTCGCTCCAGTCGACTGGCGGCTCCGCCCGCGGCGCCACGCCGGTGGCCAGCGGTCCGCGCCACTGCGGCCAGTACGCCGCCGCGTCCGGAGCGTCGGCAGCTCGGGCCACCGCCAGAGCCGCCAGCCCGAGCAGGGTCAGGCCGGAGAGGAGCCTTGCGGTCACGGTCGTCACACGAGGGCCTAGCCTACTCGGCCGGCACCGCCTACCGAGCACCGCCTACCGACCGCGCGGTCGCGAGAACCGAACCGGCCGCGATACTGTCGCATCTTCCACGTCGCCCCGAGCCCCACACCATCGAAGGGACCTGCCGATGAGCCCACAGCCTCTGTTCCTCACCCGGAGTCAGGGTCGCCTCTGCCTGTCCGTCCTGCTGGCGGGCCTGGCGCTCGGCCCGGTCCCGTGCGCGGCCCAGGTGCCGATCCTCCAGCCCGGCGCCCCCGGTGAGCCGGTGCGTGAGCTCAGCCCGGAGGAAGCCATCGAGATCGCCGACACCGGCTACTCGCCGGCCGACGTGCGGTTCATGCAGGACATGATCCCGCACCACCACCAGGCGGTGGAGATGGCGGCGCTGGTGGCCGACCGCACCAACCGGCCCGAGCTGATCGACGTCGCCGGGCGGATCGACGCCTCGCAGAAGGACGAGATCGAGTTCATGCAGCGCTGGCTCGGCGAGCGCGGCGAGCGGGTGCCGGACCCGACCGCGCACGACGCGATGCACACCAGCCACAAGATGGCCGGCATGGCCACTCCCAAGCAGATGGCCGCGCTGGCGGCGGCCGAGGGCACCGCCTTCGACCGGCTGTTTCTCGAGCTGATGATCACCCACCATGAGGGCGCGGTGACGATGGTCGAGGAGCTGCTCGAGCAGCCGGGTGCGGCCTACGACCCGGTGCTGTACGAGTTCACCACCGACGTCACCAACGACCAGAAGGCCGAGATCGAGCGCATGAACGCGCTGCTGGTCACCCTGTCGGACGATCCGCGCGCCGCGCTCGCCGCCGGCTTCGAGGGCGCCGGCCAGGCGCTGTCGAACCTCGAGCTGGTGGCCTCGCTCCCCAAGCCGCCCGGCTTCTTCGACCCCAAGAACCCCGCCGGGCTGGCGCCGAAGCGCCCGAAGAAGGAGGCGGAAGCCGGCACGCCGGCCGGTGAGCCCGGCGCAGCCGAGGCCGCCGAGGGCGGCCAGGAAGCCGACGAGAAGAAGCAGGACGACGACGAGGACGACGACGAGTACGACCGCTCGCCGCTGCTGAGCTTCTCGAACACCGACATGGCGTTCGCCGGCGACGTGCTGGTGGTGGGCAACTACCACGGCTTCAACGTCTACCGGCTCGCCGGCGAGGGGGAGGACGCCGGTCGGCCGGAGCTCGTCAGCTCGGTCGTCTGCCCGGGCGGGCAAGGCGACGTCTCGATCGTCGGCGACCTGCTGATCCTGTCGGTCGAGCAGACCCGCGGCCGGGTCGACTGCGGGCTCGGCGGCGTCGCCCAGGACGTCAGCGCCGAGCGGTTCCGCGGCCTGCGCATCTTCGACATCTCCGACCCGGCGCGGCCGGTCCAGGTGGGCGCGGTCCAGACCTGCCGCGGCTCGCACACCCACTCGGTGGTCTCGGGCCCCCACATGGCGGGCCGCGAGGAGGACGACACGATCATCGTTTACAACTCGGGCACCGCCTCGATCCGCAAGGAAGAGGAGCTCCCCGGCTGCATCGACGAGTCTCCCGGCGACCAGCGCACGGCGCTTTTCCGGATCGACGTCGTCGAGATCCCGGTCGACCGGCCGTCCGAGGCGCGCATCGTGGCCAGCCCGGCGGTGTTCGCCGATCCCGAGGCGGGGGTGCTGGCCGGGCTGTGGCGGGGCGGCGACCACGGCGACGACACCCAGAAGACCAGCCCCACCGACCACTGCCACGACATCACGGTGTTCCCGGAGCGCGGCATCGCCGCCGGCGCCTGCTCGGGCAACGGGATCCTGTTCGACATCTCCGATCCGCTCTCCCCCGAGCGCATCGACGAAGTGGTCGACAAGGGCTTCGCCTACTGGCACTCCGCGACCTTCAACAACGACGGCACCAAGGTGCTGTTCACCGACGAGTGGGGCGGCGGCGCCCGGCCGCGCTGCCGCGCCTACGACCCGCTCACCTGGGGCGCCGACGCGATCTACGACATCGTCGCCACCGACAGCGGGGCCCAGCTCGAGTTCCGCTCCTACTACAAGATGCCGGCGCCGCAGCTCGAGTCGGAGAACTGCGTGGCCCACAACGGCTCGATCGTCCCGGTGCCGGGCCGCGACATCTTCGTCCAGGCCTGGTACCAGGGCGGGCTGTCGGTCGTCGACTTCACCGACTCGGCCAACCCGATCGAGATCGCCTACTTCGACCGCGGCCCGATCGATCCCGAGGAGCTGGTGCTCGCGGGGTTCTGGTCGACCTACTGGTACCGCGGCCGGATCTACGGCACCGAGATCGCGCGCGGTCTGGACGTCCTGGCGCTGGTGCCCAGCGAGCACCTGTCGGCCAACGAGATCGCCGCCGCCGCCCTCGCCGACCAGGGCGGGCTGTTCAACCCGCAGCAGCAGCTCCGCGTCCGCTGGCCGGCCGAGCCGGTGGTGGCGCGCGCCTACCTCGACCAGCTCGAGCGTGGCGAGGCGCTGCCGGCGGCGCTGGTGGCCGAGCTGGACGGGGCACTCGACGGCGCGGCGGCCCGGCTCGCGGCCGGGGCTCGCGACGCGGCGCTGGCCGCCGGTCTGCTAAGGCTGGCTGCGACGGTTACCGGCGAGGACGGCGTAGCCGGGGTCGCCGGCGAGCGGAAGGCGGCCCTGGCCGAGACCTTGACCAGCATCGCGGCCAGGCTGCGCTGAGCAAAGCAGCCGCCGCTCCGGGGGCGAGTTGAGAGAATGCCGCGCGCCATGCCTTCGACACCCCTGCCGATCGAGGAGATCCTGCGCGGGCCTGCCCCGCCGGTCGAGCTCGATACGATCGGCCGCTCGCGCGACGGCCGGCCGATCGGCGCCTGGCGCGGCGGCCGCGGCGCGCTCGCGGTGAGCCTGGTGGGCGGCTGCCACGCCGACGAGCCGGTGGGGCCGGCGACCCTCGGGCGGCTCGCGGGCTGGCTCGCGGGCCGTCCGGCGGACCACCCGGCCCTCTCCGGGCTGCGCTGGTCGATCGTGCCCCACGCCAACCCGGACGGCGGGGCCGCCAACGCCGGTTGGTCGGAGCGCACGGTCGAGCTCGAAGACCACCGGGGCCACGCCGACCGGGGCTACGACCTCGCCGCCTACGCCACCGGCGTCGTGCGCGAGCCGCCGGGCGACGACGTCGAGTTCGGTTTCCCGCGCTCGCCCGACGACGTCGAGGCCAGACCCGAGAACCGGGCCGTCGCCCGCTTCCTGGCCGGCGGCGCGCCGTTCCACGTCCACGGCTCGCTCCACGGCATGGGCTTCGCGCCCGGCCCCTGGTTTCTGATCGAGGCCTCGTGGGCGGACCGCACCGGGCCGTTGCGGCGGCGGCTGCGGCGGCGGGTGCGCGAGCTCGGCTACCCGCTCTTCGACCCCGACCGCGGCGGCGAGAAGGGCTTCACCCGCATCGACGAGGGCTTCACCACGCGGCCCGACTCGCAAGCCATGCGGCGGCATTTCCTCGAGCGCGGCGACCCCGCCACCGCCGCCTTCTTCCGGCCCAGCTCGATGGAGCACGTGCGCTCGCTCGGCGGCGACCCGTTCACCTTCGTCTCCGAGATGCCGCTCTTCCTGCTGCCGCCGCCGGCGGCCGAGCGCCGCTTCCCCGACCCCGCCACCGGCACCGCAGGCCGCCTCGCCTTCCACGCCTGGCTCGCCGACCTGATCCGCGACCACCCGCCCGCCGCCGCCCGCGCTGCCGCCGCCGAGCACGGCATCCGCCCGATGCCCATCCGCGACCAGATGCGCCTCCAGCTAGCGTTCCTCGACCAAGCCATAGCCGCCGCCGCCCACTGACCGAGGCACGAGCGCGGCAAGAGCCCCCTTGTCCACGCGCCCATCGTCAGGCGCGAGCACAGCGAGAGCCGGTATCCACGCTCACGTCATCAGGCGCGAGCGCAGCGAGAGCCCTTTGTCCACGCGCCCATCGTCAGGCGCGAGCACAGCGAGAGCCGGTATCCACGCTCACGTCATCAAGCGCGAGCGCAGCGAGAGCCGTTCGTTCCACCGCTGGCGTCGTTAGGCGCGAGCAGAGCGAGAGCCGGCCCGGCGGGAATCGCTCCTGAGCAGTGGCGGCGGGCGCCGCCACTGCGACGACCGAGTCCCGGCGACTCCGCCACACCGGAAGCGAAGCTGGAGGTTTGGTGGAGGCGGCGGGAATCGAACCCGCGTCCGAAGAGCGCGCCCCGGAGCATCTACGTGCGTATCTCCGGTTTTGAGGTCTCGCCGCCCGCGCTAAGTACCGAAGCAACCGGCGCGTGCGGCCAGCCCCGCTGAAGATCCCGATCCGGCGCGGGGCGCTCCGGATCGTTCGAACCGCATTTGCGTCGCCCTCGAACGGTCGCCGCGGAACAGGCTACCGCCGGGACGGACGGCTAGTTAAGCCGCCAGAGCCAAATTATCGTTGGCGTCTTTAAGGGTTCCGTTTGGCGAGCGGAAACTCGACACGCAACTCCTGGAACGCTCAGCTCCCCGTCGAAGCCATGGCGCCCCCATGTGAAAGAACCTCTGCCGCACCCTGTACAACGTGTGAAGGGGGGTTGGGATTCCCCGGCAGTGCGGTGAGCGGGCCGGTGTGTGCGGCTCGGGGTCGGTTCTGAGGTCCTTCGCTGTCACGAGGCGACGCCTCCAGCGGCGGCCGCGGTCAGTCGGCCAGGCTGTCGCGCACGGCTTCGAGGAACTCCTCGGCGCCGGCGGTGCGCAGGCGCGCGGCGACCAGGAACCAGGCCAGAAACGCCAGTACCAGCCCGGCCGGGGCGAGAGCCAGGAGCTGGGGCCGGAACGGCCACAGGATCACCGGGAGCGAGCCCAGCGCTCCGAGCAGAAGGATGCCCAGGGGGCCGCGGCGCAGCCGGTAGACGGCACGCTCGACCCGGATCACCAGCCGCGTGCCCCGGCCGCCCGCGCGCGCCTCGAGCCGGCCGTCGAGCAGCCCCACGCGCAGGCCGGCGCTGAGCGGCAGCGTCAGGCGCCCGCCGCCTTCGTGCGGCTGCCAGTCGGCGCCCCACTCTTTGGCGGTGCGCGCCACCGCGGCCAGCGCCTCGGACGGCGGAGCGGTGAGCTCGACCGACAGGTCTGCGGGCAAGCCGACGGGCAGCTCGTCGCTCACGCCGGCGCCCTGGCGGCCGCCTGCTCGCGGCGCTCGAGCTGGCCCAGCGCGGCTCCCAGCCGCCGGGTCCACGCCCCCGTCGAGCCGCCGGCGACCGGCTCGCCGTCGATCGTGGTGACGGCCTGGAGGCCGGTGATCGTGCCGGTCAGGAACGCCTCGCTCCAGTCGCCGCGAGCGGCCATTCGCGGCGGCGTCTCGCGCAGCTCGAGCCCGGCGTCGCGGGCGAGCCCGACCACCAGCGCGCGGGTCACCCCGGCCAGCACCCGGCCGTCGAGCGGGTGGGTCTCGAGCACCTCGCCGCGGCAGGCGAAGAAGTTGGCGCTACCGGCCTCGCGCACCTCGCCGCCCTCGCCCACGAACACCACCTCGTCGCTGCCGGCGTCGCGCGCCGCCAGCTTGCCCAGCGCGGTGGCCAGCATGCTGGTGGTCTTCAAATCGCAGTGGCGCCAGCGGGCGTCGGGCACCGTGGTCACCGCCATGTCTCGCGTAGCCGGCGGGTCGTAGACGCGCTCGGTGGCCTCGAGGAAGACGGTGGGCTGCCGGTCGGTCGGCGGAAACCGGCTGCGTGGTCCCGCGCCGCGGCTGACCTGGAGATAGAGGAAGCCGGTGCCGAGCTCGCAGGCGGCCACCAGCTCGCGGCAGCGGCCGGCGAGATCGGCGGGCTCCGGGATGCGGATCCTCTCGAGGCCGGCTCGCAGGCGGGCGAGGTGGGGCTCGAGAAACAGGATCGAGCCGTCCACCACCTTCAAGCCCTCGTACAGCGAGTCGCCGAACAGGAAGCCGCGGTCCCGTGGATCGAGCCGCGCCTCGGCGAGCGGCAGAATCCGGCCATCGAGATGGCAGAGACCGGGGCGAAAGGGCATCTTCACTCCACTGCCAAGGTAAGAAGCGTTCTAGACGACCGCACGGACTCCACTCGGACCGCTCGCGCCGGGATCAGATCGACGCTTCGTGTCCACCTGCCTACCGCGGGCGGTGGCAGGCCGCAGCCCGCTGCCGCCGCCGGGGACCGGGCCGGGAGGAAACCGGGTCGGCGGCCGCGCCCAACTGCCCAGCAGTGGACCAGAGAGCTGGCAGTGGGGAGAAAGCAGCGGTCCAAGTGGACCTCAGGCAGCCTCTTCGACCGATATCTCGTCGAAGAAGCCCTCGACCGCCGCCAGGAAGCTCGGCACGTCGGGCAGCTGGTTGATCCGCTGGCGGAGCTTCCGGCCGTGGGGCAGGCCGTGGGTGTACCAGCCGGTGAACTTGCGGAGCTTGTGGAGCGCGAAGCGGGACGGCTCGCGCTCGGCCACCAGCCGGAAGTGGCCCAGGATCAGCCGGCGGCGGTCCTCGAGAGTCGGCTCGGGGACGCTGCCGCCGCTCATCCGCGCCGCGATCTGGCGGAAGATCCACGGGTTCTTGGTGGCGGCGCGGGCCACCATGACGCCGTCGCAGCCGGTCTGGCGCAGCATGCGGAGCGCATCCTCGGGCTCGCGGACATCGCCGTTGCCAATGACCGGTATGGAGAGGGCCTCCTTCAGCCGGGCGATCGCCGACCAGTCGGCCTGGCCGGTGAACATCTGCTTGGCGGTGCGGCCGTGCATAGACACCGCCGCCACGCCCTGCGCCTCGCACAGCTTGCCGAGCTCTATATAGCTTTGGCGCCTATGGTCGAGCCCGATCCGGAACTTGACCGTCAGCGGGATCGACAGCCGCTTCCGGACCGCGGCGATCATCCGCTCGGCCAGCCCCAGATCGCCCATCAGCGCGGCGCCGGCGCAGCCCTTGAGCACCTTGTTGGCCGGGCAG
>JBFGNS010000179.1:0-7921 GCA_041574955.1 Thermoanaerobaculia bacterium
CCGAACAGGCTGGGGTTGCTCACCGCCACATTGATCAGGGCGCCGCCGAAGAAAACGTTGGCCTGGGTGCCGGTGCCGCGCCAGTCGAACCACAGCCAGTTGAAGCCTGCCAGCGGGATCGGGTAGTCGCGGGAGTCGTCGTAGAACATCCCGCCGAGCAGGAAACGCCGCTTGGGGTCGAGCTCCTCCTTGACCACGCGCTCGCCGGCGGACTCGTCGTAGACCAGGTAGCGCAGCCCGCGCGTGGTGTCGCGCACCATGGTGTATTCGGAGTCGAGCGCCGCCTGGCGGCGCTGGTCGAAGTCGGGTGGGTTGACCGCCACCTCGCTCAGCACGATCTCGCGCTCGACCACCGTCGCCGAGCTGAGCAGCGACCAGATCTGCTGGCCGACCAGCCTGAGCGGCAGGAAGTAGCTGGTGGCGGCCCACGGCGCCACACGGCCGTCGGCGGTGACCGGCGAGAAGGTCACGGTCTCCTCGTTGGACACCACCTCGCCGGTCAGCCCGAGCTGCACGGCGCGGGTCCTGACCCGCGCGTACAGCTCGCGGTCGACCCACAGCGTGCCCTGGTACAGGCTGCGGCCGGGCTCGGCCGCCACGGTGGGGGCGAACTCCACCACCCAGCAGTCGCGGTCCTCCACCGTGGCGGTGCCGCGCAGGCTGTAGCGGTACTCCTTGCCGAAGCTGATCTCGACCGGCTGCGCCGCCGCCTTGGCCGGCTGGATGAGCGGGATCTCGGGGATCGAGCGGTCGCGCCAGCGCACGCCGTTGACCAGCAGCTCCTGCCATACCCAGTCGAAGCCTGCTCCCTGGTGGAAGAAGAACGGTCCCCTGAAGGTGGCCTCGAAGCTCTGGCCGCCGGTGCCGGCCTGGAACCTCAGGTGGGTGGTGTTGGTGGCGGTGTAGCCGTCGACCCGCCGCCGCTGGGCGTCCTCGAACGCCTGCAGCCGGCGCAGGATCTCCTCCACCGGCATCTGCCGCTCGTCGCGCACCGTGAGCTCTTCCTCCACCCCCTCGAGACCCTGGATCTCGCCGGCGCCGGGCCGCTCGAGCGCCACCAGCACCACCGGTGCCGGCGCGGTGATCTCGACCGCGTAGTAGTCGTCGCCGCGCTCGGTGAGGAACTGGGGCACCGGCTCGCCGCTCGCCAGGTCGATCAGCTCGGGCAGTCTCAGGTTGCGGTCGGGCAGCACCAGGCGCAGGCTGGCGGCACCGGCCGGGGCGCGCGCCACCACCCGCAGGCCGAGGTCCTCGCCGCGCACGAAGCTCCATGCCTCGGCGGCGCCTTCGGGCGCCGAGTAGGGATCGAGCGAGCGGTCGCCCGAGAACTCGCGCGCCAGGACCGCCAGCGCCGCCAGCCGGTCGGCGGTCGGCGCGAGGCCGCGAAACAGGGTCGTCTCGGCGCCCGCCGCGGCGGCGGCCGCCGCTACCGCCAGCAGCTCACCGGGATGGCCGGCCGGCGCCGCCAGCTCCAGCACCACGGCGATGCCGGGGTCGAGCTGCTGCAGCCGGGCGGCCGCCTCGGCCGCGGCGGCGGGTTCCTCGACCGCCAGTGCCACGCCGTCGAGGTAGGCGGCGATGTCGCGCGCGAACAGCTCGTCGAGGTACGCGGCATCGGCCGGCAGCGGTGCCGAGACCACCTCGACCTCGGGCGCTACCCCGACCACCGCCACCGAGGCCCGCTTGACCAGGAAGGCGTACTCGTCCGGCGCCGGCCGCTCGCCGGCGGCCGGCCACAGCAGCTGGACCCGCTCTCCCGGCCGGGCGTCGCCGGTCAGCGCCGCCAGCCGCCCCAGCTCCTGCTCGAGCGCCGGCAGGTTGTCGACCAGCGGCGGCGGCGTGGCGAAGGCGAACGCCAGCCACGGCGTGCCGCCGGCGGCGCGCACCGCGGCGGCGGCCTCGCCGCCGGCTTCGGCCGGCCGCCAGCGCACCCACAGAACCGACTCCTCGGCGAGCGGCGGTCCGCCGGCCAGCGCGGCGGCGGCGGCCGCCGGGTCGGTGGTGTCGAAGCCGGCGCACGGCGAGCAGGGCGGCCCGGCGATGGCGGGGGCGGCGACGAGGGCGAGCAGCAGCGCGGCGAGCAGGCGTCTCATAGAACGCGAACCATAGCGGAAAACCGGCCGCGGAGTCGGCAGCCGGCGGAGGGAGATGCGGGGCGGCGCCGCGGCGCCGCCCCGCGGGCTCCGACCGACGCCGGAGCCTTGAACGCGGCCGTCAGGCGCGGGCTGGGGCGCGGGGAGGAGCGCCACCGACAGCGAGATCGGTGGGCTCGAACCCGGGCAGCAGACGCAGCCAGAGGAGGCCGAGGGCGATGAAACCGGACCGCCTGGGTGGGACGCCGTCGGTCGCGGGGCGCTGGTTGCGGGTCCGGGTCATCGTTAGAGTAGAGTGATTCAGGCGCCGGTCTGATATAGCCGACGGCGGAAGGAGAGCGAGATGCCGCGTTTCGTGACGCTGCTCAAATTCACCCGCCAGGGCATCGCTGCCTACTGGGACACCACCGCGCGGGCGCTGGCGATGCGGCGCAGGGCGGAGTCGATGGGCGTCCAGGTGTGCGACCAGTACTGGACGCTGGGCGATCATGACGGTCTGTTGATCCTCGACGGCGAGGAGCGCGCGGTGATGTCGCTGCTGTTCTGGCTCGGCAGCCAGGGCAGCGTGCGCACCACCACGCTGCGCGCCTTCAGCCAGGCCGAGATCGAAGAGGTCCTCAAGGAGGCCCAATGACGGCGCCCAAGGACGGCGGGCCCGCGAAAGCGAGCCGCGCTAGAAGAGAGTCGGTGACAGGAGCCGCGCTCGCCCGGACGTTGGCCGCGTGATCGAGTCCCGCGACGAAGGGCCGGTGCGGGTCCTCGAGCTGCGCCACGGCAAGGCCAACGCGCTCGATCTCGAGCTGTTCGGGGCGCTGATGGAGGCGCTCGAGGAGGCGCGGGCCGCTGCCGGCTGCCGCGCGCTGGTGCTGACCGCCACCGGCGGCATCTTCTCGGCGGGCGTCGACCTCAAGCGGGTGCTGGCCGAAGGGCCGGAGTACCTCGCCGCCTTCGTGCCGCGCATCGGCGAGGGGCTGGCGCGCCTGTTCTCTCACCCGCAGCCGGTGGTGGCGGCGGTCAACGGCCACGCGGTGGCGGGCGGCTGCATCCTGGCCTGTGCCTGCGATCGGCGCATCACGGCCGACGGCGGGGCGCGCATCGGCGTGCCCGAGCTGGCGGTGGGCGTGCCCTACCCGAGCGCCGCGCTCGAGATCCTGCGCTTCACGGTGGGCGACCGGGCGCTGCAGGAGGTGGTGCTGACCGCCGGCACCAGCGAGGTGCGGGAGGCGCGGCGTCTCGGCCTGGTGGACGAGGTGGTGCCGGCCGGCGAGCTGCGGACGCGGGCGGTGGCGGTGGCCGCCCAGATGGCGGCGGTGGCGCCCGACACCTTCGCCCTCACCAAGCGACAGATTCGCCAGCCGCTGCTCGACAGGCTGCGTGCGCCGGCCGCCGCCGAGGCCGACCGCGAGGTCGAGCGCCTGTGGCTGCGGGACGACACCCGCGAGGCCATCCGCAGCTACGTCGAGCGCACGCTGGCCTGAACCTCTCGAGCCCGGATCGCGGCGGCGAGGATCACCGGCGCGCGGTGCCGCCGCGGGTCGCGGCGCCGTCAGACGGAGGCGACGAGCACGATGCGCTCGCGGTCGGAGACCACCACGCCGCCCGGCCGCTCGACGGTGACGGCAAACAGCTTGGGCTCGCGCACCGCGACCTTGGCGTCGATCGGGATCTCGACCTCGTCGGCGCCGGCCGGCACGTCGAACACCCCGCCGTCGACCGGGTAGCGCTCGTCGCGGGTGGCGTCGAAGATCCACAGCTGGTACTGCTCGACGGCCGGATTGTTGGCCGCCAGGCCGCGGATGCGCATCACGCCGCCCTGGCGCGAGCCGCTCCACACCACCTCGCCGCCGGCCGCCACCGCCGCCGGGTCTTCGGTGGGCTGCCACGGCACGATCAGACGGTCGGCGGGCGGCTCGGCGGGCGACTCCGGGGCCGGCGCGGAGGCCACCGGCGGCTCGCCGGCGGAGGGCGCCGGCGCCAGCCGCGGCCACCAGCCCACCACCGCCAACGCCAGGCAGGCGGCAGCCGCCAGCCAGGCCGCGATCGGGGTGCGCGCAGCCGCCGGCCCCAGCGTCAGCTCGCCGGCGCGAAGGAGGCGTCGCCGGAGGTGCGGCGGAAGCGCCAGCGGCGGATCGGCCAATGCCAGGTGCACGGCCGCTGCGGCGCGCTCCATGCCGCCATCGGCGAGCTCGGGCTGCTCGGCCAGCAGACGGTCGAGCTCGCCCTGCCGGTCGCCGTCGAGGCCCTCGGTGGCCGCCAGGGCGAGCAGCTCGAGGGCGCGCTCCCGGCTCATCCGCGACCCCCCGCGGCGCTCTCGGCGATCTGCTCGCGGACCTTGTTGAGCCCGCGCCAGATATGCGATTTGACCGTGCCGATGGCCAGGCCGGTAGCCTCGGCGATCTCGCTGTGGCTCATGCCGAGCACCACCGACATCTGGATGACCTTGCGCTGGTCGGGGTTGAGGATCTTCAAGGCGCGCACCGCCAGCGCCGCCTCGGCACTCTGCTCGATGGTCTCGTGCCGGTCGTCGGAGGGCTCGACGGTCAGCTCGGGGAGGCCGCGCAGCTGCGGCCGGCGCCCGGCCTTGCGCAGCCGATCGACCAGCCGGCGGCGGGCGATGGTGGCGACGAACGTCTTCTCGGAAGCGAGGCTGGGGTCGAACCGCCCGGCGCTCTTCCACAGGTCGATGAAGATGTCCTGCACCGCGTCCTCGGCGTCGCGTGGCGCCATCCGCCGGGCGAGGCTCCACACCAGCCCGCCGTACAGGTCGATGCACTCGGCGACCGCGCTCGAGTCGCCGGCGGCGATCCGCTCGAGAACGTCGCTCACCGGCAGTCTCCCCGTCGCGGCACGCAGCCGAGTGTAGTCGAGCAGGCCGACCGCGGCCAGGCCGCGACGCGGCGACCAGGCGGAGCCGAAGGCCGGCTCGAGGGCGTGAACAGCGGGGAACGGGTGCATCGCGAGGGCCTGGCAGAGGTTCCGTTGTGTGCGTTCGCTCTCATCGTGGTTTCAGTTGCGGTCGTGGATCGTGGGGCTCGGGTCGGGTGAGGGCGTCGCCGCGGCGCAGCCGGTCGCGGACCGTCTCGAAGCAGCGGCGATCTGCCCGCCGCTCCTCCGCCGGCCGCTTGCCCAGGCTGGCCAGCGGCAGCGCCAGACGCCGGTTGCCGGCGAGCCGCTCGCGGTGGCGGTCGAGATACGCCCAGTAGAGCCGGCGCAGCGGGCAGTCGTCCGCCGGATCGAAGCGGCAGGCGCCGCAGTAGTCGCTCATGCGGTCGATGTAGGCCGAGCCCGAGATGTACGGCTTGGTGGTCATCAGGTCGCCGACCGCGAAGCTGCCCATGCCCAGCACGTTGGGCTCGACCACCCAGTCGAAGGCGTCGACGTAGGCGGCCCAGAACCAGTCGGCGAGCTCGCGCGGGCGCACGTCGAGCAGGGCTGCGACGTTGGCCAGCACCATCAGCCGCGTGATGTGGTGGCTCCAGCCCTCGCGCCAGACGTCGGCCACCACGGTGTCGAGGCAGGCGAGCCCGGACTCCCGGCCCCAGAAAGCCGGCGGCAGGGCGGCGCGCGCTCCGAGCCGCGACGGGCTGGCGCCGCCGTCGACCCGCTCGTCCTCGCCGGCCCCCCACGCCTCGCCGCTCCAGCGCTCGAAGCCGCCGTCGCCGGGCGCCGGCCGCACCGCTGGCGCGCCGCCGGGCAGGCGGCGGAAGCCGTCGGTCTCGCGGTGGACATGGCGCACGAACTCCCGCCAGCCCAGCACCTGGCGCACGAAGCCCTCGCGGCTGGAGAGCGGTGCGTCGCTCGCCGCCGCGTCGGCCACCACCTCGGCCGGCAGCAGGCGGTGGAGGTTGACGAGCGGCGAGATGCGGGTGTGGAACAGTCCCGCCGAGCTGCGCGACATGGCGTCCTCGTAGGGGCCGAACTGCTCCATACAGCTGTCGAGCCCCCAGCGCCACAGCCGCCGGGCGTCCTTGGCGGTGGCTGGCAGCCGCTCGAGGTCCAGCTCGCCCGGGTGGCGGGCGAACCGCTCCTCCACCAGCTCGCCGACCTCGCGCGTCACCGCGTCGGGCCGGAAGCGCGGCGGCGCGGGCGCCGCGGGCTCGCCCGGCCACGGCCGGCGGTTGTCGGCGTCGTGGCTGAACTTGCCGCCCGCCGGCTTGCCGTCGTCCATCAGCACGCCGCTGTCGCGCCGCACCCGGCGGTAGAAGGCGTCCATCCGCCACGGTGGCCCGGCTCCGGCGCTGTCCCGGAACTGCTCGCGGCTGGTCAGCCAGCCGTCGTGCGCCACCAGCTCGATCCGGCCGTCCTCGACCAGCGGCGCGAGGTCGGCGCGCAGCTCGCGCTCGGCAGGCTCCATGGCGGTGAGCGGACCGCGTTCGGCGGCCGCCTCGGCCAGCGCCTGGCGGTACGGCCCGTCCACCACCCGGTAGTCGATCGCCACCCCGCGCGCCGCCTGCTCGAGGGCGAACTGCCGTTGGTTGGCGAGCACAAGCGCCAGCTTCTGGCGGTGGTAGGGGCGGCGGGCCGCTTTCCACGGGCTTTCCACCAGCACGGTACCGAGCTCCTCGGGCGGCTCGTTGCCGAGCGGCCCCAGGCGGTCGCTCAGCTGGTCGTAGGCGACGTACAGCCAGCGCCGTCCGGCCGGGTCGGGGTTGCGCTCGTCGAGGGCGGCGCGGAAGGCACGCATCGGGCCGGCTCGTTACGGCAGGGGTCGTGAAGGCTCGGTATCGGGCGGGAGGGTCAATAGGGTACGGGGTCCGACAGCGGGTGCCGCCAGCGGAACGCGACGTTGTCGTCGAGCGCCGCCGGCAGGCCCTCCTCGATCGTCGGGAAGGCGGGGCGCAGCCCCAGCTCCTGCCACAGCAAACCGGGCCGTACCGCCAGCTCGAGGTTCCAGGAGACGACCGTGTCCGGGGTGTAGAGGCTCGGTCGGCGGGCGAGGGCGGCGATCGGCCGCAGCAGCTCGGTGCCGGCGCGCGCCAGCCAGGCCGGCAGGTGCAGGCGGCGGAACCGCGGATAGTGGGTGGCCAGCACGGTGAAGAAGTGGCGCCAGTCGACCGGCAGGTCGTCGCCCACCGGCGTCACGCCGCTCCAGCCGGCGCGCGCCGCCGCGATCAGCAGCCGGGCGGCATCTTCGACGTGCATGTGGGTATAGCGGTTGCGGCCGGCGCCGGCCATGACCAGCAACCGGCGGCGCAGCTGCTCGAACAGCAGACCGCGGGCGCCGTAGACGTGGGGCAGGCGCAGGGCGGCAAAGCGGATGCCGGCGTCGGCCGCCATCTCCGCCAGCCTGGCCTCGGCCTCGAGCTTGGCGCGGCCGTAGTCGACCCGCGGCGTGGCGGGGGTGTGCCGGTCGATCAGGCCGTGGTGGCTGTCGTAGACCAGCAGGCTGGAGGCGAACACGAACCGCTCGACGCCCGCCTCGGCGGCGGCGCGCAGCAGCGCCAGCGAGCCGTCGACGATCGTCGGTGCCACCCTCTTGTAGGGCTCGAAGGCGGCGCGGGCGCCGAGGTGGAGCACCGTGTCGATGCCGCGCACCGCCCGCTCGAGGCTCGCCGGCCGGGTGAGGTCGGCGCTCACCAGCTCCGCCGCGAGCGGCTGCACCAGCGGCGCGCGCTCCGGGCGGCGCACGGTGAGCCGCGGCCGCAGGCCGGCGGCCGCCAGCTGGCGGGCCACCTCGTAGCCGATAAAGCCGGTGGCTCCGGTGACCAGCACGCGGCGCATCAGCCGTTGCTCCGGGCGGTTGCGGCGGCGGCGGCCGGCCGGCCGGCGTCCTGCTCGGCGGCGTGGCGGATGCCGTGGAGCATGCGCCGGAAGACCACGCCGTGGAG
>JBFGNS010000180.1:0-7815 GCA_041574955.1 Thermoanaerobaculia bacterium
GCGCCGCCCGGCGCTCGGCCGGCCGGCCGCCGGCGGCGAGATCCGCCAGCCGGGCGCCAAGCTGGTCGTCGAGCAGCCAGCAGAAGGAAGACTCGATAGCGGTCAGCCGCACCCCGCGATGCGGCGCGTCATAAAGCTCCGCCAGCCGCCCGCGCCAGCCGTCGGGCGGCGCCGCCTTGCCGGCCCGGATCAGCGCCGCGGCGGCTCCGAGAGCGCGGATTACCGGGCCCGGGCGCGGGTCGTCGAGCAGCGGACGCAACCGGTCCAGGTCGCCGGCGTCACCCACGCGGCCCAGCGCGCGGGCCGCCCAGCCGCGGATCCACGGATCGGCATCGGCCAGCAGCCCGCGCAGCGCCGGGGCCGCCGCCGGCCGCACCGGCCGCGCCAGCGCGTACGCCGCCCAGCGGCGGGCCGCCGCGTCGGGATGGTCGAGCCCGCTCTCGGCCAGCAACCTGGCGCCATCCCCCGGCAGCCGCCAGAGTGCGGGCAGCAGCCGCAGATCGCGCTCCTCGCTCTCCAGCCCGCCGGCCGCCGCCTCGATCTCCTCGAGCGGCGTACCGAGCCGCGCCAGCGCCTGGGCGGCGGCCGCCGCCGTCTCGCGGTCGGCGCCGCTCAGCGCGAGCAGCAGCGGAGCGCGGTCGGCCGGGCCGGCCAGCAGCCCGAACGAGAACACCGCCGCCCGGCGCACTTCGACGTCGCGGTCGCGCGACAGCTCGGCCAGCACCGCCAGCGCCCGCCGGTCGCCCACCCGTCCCAGGGTCACCGCCAGCTCGCGCCGCAGCGCCGGGCCGCCGGCCAGCGCCTGGTCCACCGAGTACGGCTCGAAGGTCTTGCGGTCGGCCAGCAGCAGGAGCAGCGCCCGCAGCTCGAGGTCCGGGACGGCGGCGGCGGCCACCGGCGCACCGGGAGGCGCCGGCGGCGCCACCGTCCGGGCACACGCGAGCACCAGCGCGACCAGGGTGACTCCCGCCCAGCGACCCACCGGCGCATCATGCCACGCCCGGGCACGGTGGCGAGAAACCGCCCCCAACAGGCGGTCTGGGAGCCCGGAGGCGCCGCCTGAGGGGTAGGTCGAGACTCTCCCTAGGGGCGGCCCGCCGCCGGTGGCCCTCTGCTACTATTTTTTCGCGCCGGCGCAGCTGTTTTCGCGCCGCAATGGTCCCTCCCCGAATGAGCCGAGAGTTCCAGGTCAAAGGCAGCTCGATCCGCTCGAAGTTCGAGTTCGTGCGCGAGCGGTTCGGCGACGCCGCCGAGCGCCGGCTGGCCACCCGGTTCGGAGATCGCCCGGAGCTCGAGCCGCTGCTCGACTCGGCCATGTACCCGTTCACCGTCTACGACGAGCTGCTGCGCATCATCGCCGAGGAGTGCTACGACGGCGACCTGGAGCGGCTGACCGAGGTCGGCGCCTACTCGGCGCGCCAGGTGCTGACCGGCGTCTACCGGGCGTTCGCCGCCGGCAAGGACTTCGCCGGCTTCCTGGAGCACGCCAGCGTGCTCCACGGGCGGTTCTACAGCGCGGGCCAGATGAGCGTCGACCTGGCCGAAGACGGCAGGCGGTGCGAGATCCGGCTGACCGGCGCGCCGGTCTACTCGGAGGCCGATCTGCAGGTCGCCGCCGGCTTCTACGCCGGCGCTGCCGAGCTGCTCGGGATCGAACAGCTCGACTGGCAGCTCTCCTGGGACCAGTCCGGTGCAACCTACGAGCTGCGCTGGCGCTGAGCCGCCGGCTCTGCCCGCCGTGGCTCCCGGAGCCGACCAACACCAACCGAGCTCGTGTCGTGAACCCGCAAACCCAACCACCGGCAGTCCGCGCTCGCGGTCTCGGCCGCCGTTTCGGGCGCGAGTGGGCGCTGGCCCACGTCGACCTCGAGCTGGCGGCGGGCGAGGTGCTGCTGCTGGCCGGCGCCAACGGCTCGGGCAAGACCACCCTGCTGCGGCTGGCCGCCGGCCTCTACCGGCCGAGCAGCGGCAGCATCGAGATCTTCGGACTCGATCCACAACAGGAGCGGCTGGCCTGCCGCCGGCAGCTGTCGATGGTGTCGCACCACAGCTATCTGTACGACCGGCTGACGGCGCTCGAGACGCTGCGGGTCTGGGCGCGGCTGGCCGGGCGGACGACGAGCGACGACGAGCTGCTCGCGCTGCTCGCGACGGTGGGCCTGGAGCGGCGTCCGGGGCTCGAGGTCGGCGGCTTCTCGGCCGGCATGCGCAAGCGGCTGACCCTGCTGCGGGCGAAGCTCGAGCAGCCGCGCCTGCTGCTGCTCGACGAGCCGCTGTCGGCGCTCGACGGCGAGGGCAAGCGGCTGGTGGAGAGGTGGATCGTCGAAGCCCGCGCCGCCGGCATCGCGGTGCTGATGGCGTCGCACGCCATCGAGCGCACAGCGCCGCTGTGCGATCGGGCGGTGCACCTGGAGCGCGGCCAGGTCGCCTGGCTGGGCGACGGCGGCGGCCTGCTCGACAGGCTGGGAGAGCAGCGGTGAGCGCGCTGCGCCAGGTCGCGTCCCTGGTGGCCAAGGACCTGCTGCTCGAGTGGCGCGGGCGCACCCGCTTCCTGTCGGTGGTGCTGTTCGGGGTGGTGACGCTGCTGCTGTTCTCGTTCGCCGCCGGCCCCAACACGCCGGCGATGCGCAGCGGCGCCGCCGGCTTCCTGGTGCTGGCGCTGCTGCTCAGCTCGACCCTCGGTCTGGCCGAGAGCTTTCGCCTCGAGCAGGAGGAGCGCGCCCTCGAGGGCCTGCTGCTGCTGCCGGTCGATCCGGTGGCGCTGTTCTACGCCAAGGCGATCGGCAACACCCTGTTCCTGCTGCTGCTGGCACCCATCCTGACGCCGGTGGCGCTGGTGCTGTACGCCGTGTCGATCGAGCCCGAGCGAGTGGCGGTGCTGCTCGGTCTGTGGGCGCTGGCGGCGGCCGGCCTGTCGGCTCCCGGTACGCTGTATGCTGCCATGACCAGCCGGCTGCGCAGCCAGGACGTGCTGCTGCCGCTGCTGCTGTTCCCGCTGGTGGTGCCCGTGCTGATGGGCGCGGTCAAGGCCACCGCCCTGGTGCTCAGCGGCGACCCGATGAGCCAGCTCGGCTCGTGGGTCACGCTGCTGGGCGCTTTTGCCCTCATCTACTGGAGCGTGTGCGGCCTGCTGTTCCCGTACACGGTGGAGGAAGGACGATGACTCGACGGTTCAACTGGCTGAGCGGGGTGGGTCTCGCCGGCCTGGCCCTCGCCCTGGTCGGCAGCTACATCGGCCTGTTCGTGGCGCCGGCCGAGCGGTTCATGGGCGAGACCCAGCGCATCATGTACGTGCACGTGCCGAGCGCCTGGGTGGCGATGGTCTGCTTCACCCTGGCGTTCGGCTTCGCGATCGCCTCGCTGTGGACCGGCCGCTCCCGCTGGGACGCCGCCACCGCCGCCGCCATCGAGGTCGGGGTGGTGCTCAACGCGCTGCTGCTGGTGCAGGGCTCGATCTGGGCGCGCGCCACCTGGAACACCTGGTGGGAGTGGGACGTGCGGCTCACCACCTCGCTGGTGATGCTGCTGCTGTTCGCCGGCGTGCTGGCGCTGCGCTCGTTCGTCGACGACTCCGACCGGCGCGCCACCTGGACCGCGGTCGCGACCATCGTGTCGTTCATCGACGTGCCGCTGGTCTACTTCTGCGTGCGCTGGTGGCGCAGCCTCCACCAGGTGCAGTCGACGCCCGAGACGGTGTCGTCGGCGATGGTGCTGCCGCTGCGCTTGAACGCCGTCGCGTTCCTGCTGATCGCCATCTGGATGATGGTCAAGCGGGCGCAACTGGAGCGGCAGAGGCTACGAACAGAGCAGGTGAGCGCGCCCCAGCGGCTGGCTCCTGCTGGAGGAACGAGCGATGTATGAAGGCGTTATAGTGGGTGGTTGGCCGTACGTGATTGCGGCCTACTCGATCACCGTGGCCGGCTTGCTGGGCTACCTGTGGAGCCTCTCGCGCCGCCGGCGCCGGGCCGCCGAGGAGGAGTGACGGATGAGTCTGGAACGTAAGCGACGCAGGATCCTGGTCGTGGTCACCGTGCTGATCGCCGGCGGCGTCATGGCCTATCTGGCCACCGGCAACATCGGCGACAACCTGGTCTACTACTGGAGCCCGACCGAGCTCAAGGAGGCCGGAGACAAGGCGTTCGGTGCCAACGTCCGGCTCGGCGGCCTGGTGGCGCCCGGCTCGATCGAGCGCCAAGCCGACGGCATGACCATGCGCTTCGCGGTCACCGACGGCGAGCAGCAGATCACCGTGCAGAGCCAGGCCGTGCCGCCGGCGATGTTCCGCGAGGGCATCGGCGTGGTGGTGGAGGGCACGCTCGACCCGAGCGGCCACTTCCGGACCGAGCGGCTGCTGGTCAAGCACGACAACGAGTACCGCGCGCCCGGCGAGGGCGAGTACCGCAGCATGGAGGAGATCATGAAGAGCCTGCAAATCGAGGAGACCACCGGTTGACTTCGCTCGTCGGCCAGGGGCTGGTACTCGTCGGTCTGCTGATCTGCGCCGTCGGCGCGCCGCTGGCGTTCGCCGGCGGCCGCGCGCGCTCGGCCGCGGCGCTGGCCTGGTCGCGGCGGCTGGCCCTGGCGTTCGCCGGCGCCATGCTGGCCGCCAACCTGGTCATGGAGTACGCGCTCATCACGCACGACTTCTCGGTCTCCTACGTCGCCAGCGTCGGGTCGCGGGCGACGCCGCTGCACATCGCGATCGTCTCGCTGTGGTCCTCGCTCGAGGGCTCGATCCTGTTCTGGGGCCTGGTACTGGGCGGCTTCACGGCGGCGGTGGCGGTGCTCCAGCGCCGCGGCCACGACGACTACCTGGGCTACACGCTGGGCACCCTGTTCGCCATCGGCCTGTTCTTCAGCTTCCTGATCGCCGGACCGGCCAACCCGTTCCGGCCGACGCCGCTGCCGATCCCGCTCGACGGTCCGGGACCCAACCCGCTGCTGCAGAACCACCTGCTGATGATCATCCACCCGCCGGCGCTCTACCTGGGCTACGTCGGCATGAGCGTGCCGTTCGCCATGGCGGTGGCGGCGCTGCTGCGCGGCCAGCTCGGCCCGACCTGGCTGCGCCCGCTGCGCAACTGGCTGATCGTGCCGACCTCGTTCCTCACCCTCGGCATCATGCTCGGCGGCTGGTGGTCGTACGAGGTGCTGGGCTGGGGCGGCTACTGGGCCTGGGACCCGGTCGAGAACGCCTCCTTCCTGCCGTGGCTGACGGCCATCGCCGCCCTCCACTCGGCGGTGGTGATGCAGCGCCGCGGCACACTCAAGGCGTGGACCGTGATCCTGATCATGACCACCTTCCTGCTCACCATCCTGGGCACCTTCCTCACCCGCTCGGGGGTGGTCAACTCGGTGCACTCGTTCACCCAGAGCCCGATCGGCCCGCTGTTCCTCGGCTTTCTGGGCGTCGCACTGGTGGCCTCGGTGGTGCTGCTGGCGCTGCGCGTCGACACCCTGGTGTCGGAGCCTTCCGAGGACGCCATCGTCGCCCGCGAGGGCGCCTTCCTGCTCAACAACCTGATCCTGGTGACGATCATGTTCACCGTGCTGGTGGGCACCCTGTTTCCGATCATCGCGGAGGCGGTGCGTGGCGTGAAGGTGAGCGTCGGCGAGCCGTTCTACAACCGCATGTCGGTGCCCGCCTTCCTCGGCCTGCTGCTGCTGATGGGCATGGGCCCGGCGCTGCCCTGGGGACGCGCCGACCGCGCCACCGTGCGCCGCGCGCTGCTGTGGCCGCTGCCCGCCGCCGCCGTCGGCACGGCGCTGGCGGCTCTGCTGTTCGGCACCAACGGCTACATTCTGGTGACCGGAGCGATCGCCGGCTACGCGCTGTGGGTGACCTTCGATCAGGGGTTGCGTCCAGCGCGCTCGCGCGCGCGCAGCGGTGAGGCGCTGCCGCGCGCCCTGAGCTCGTCGGTCAAGCGCTCGCCGCGCAGCATCGGCGCCTACCTGGTGCACCTGGGCGTGGTCATCACCTTCGTGGCGATCGCCATCTCGGCCAACCTGCAGTCGTCGAGCGAGGCCGTGGTGGCGCCGGGCGGTGTGCTCGAGATCGACGAGTACCGGCTGGTCTTCGAGCGCGCCGCGGCGGAGCGCCAGCCGCACCGCGCGGTGCAGAAGGCCACGGTGCGGGTCGAGCGCGACGGCAAGCTGCTCGGGGTGCTCGAGCCGTCGCTCAACCAGTACCCCACCATGCGCGAGCCGATCATCACGCCGGCGGTCCGCACCGGACTCGGCCACGACCTCTACCTGACCCTGATGAGCGTCGACCCGGAGGGGCGCGCCGGGCTGCGCGCCATCGTCACGCCGGCGGTGGCGTGGATCTGGATCGGCGTCTTCATCATGGTCGCCGGCACCGCCCTGTGCCTGGTGCGGCCGCGCACCGGGCTCGCCACCGCGGCCGTCGGCGCCGCCCAGACCGCGACGTCGTGAACCGCACCGTCCTCATCGTCGGCACGCTGATCACGGTGCCGCTGCTGGTGTTCCTGGCGCTTTCGTTCGGCAAGGACCCGCGCGCCATCGACTCGCCGCTGATCGGCAAGCCGGCGCCGGCGTTCGCCCTGCGCGACCTCGACGGGCAGCCGCTCAGCCTCGCCGATCTGCGCGGCCAGCCAGCGGTCCTCAACTTCTGGGCCACCTGGTGCCAGCCGTGCATCGTCGAGCACCCGGTGCTGATGACGGCGGCGCGCGAGTACGCCGGGCGGGTGCGCTTCGTGGGCATCGTCTACCAGGACGAGCCGGAGCTGATCCGCCGCTTCCAGGTCGAGCGCGGCGCCTGGGGACCGGCGCTGGTCGATCCCGACGGCTCGGTGGCGATCGCCTACGGCGTCTACGGCGCGCCCGAGACCTTCTTTCTCGACTCGACCGGCACCGTGCGCCGCAAGGTGACCGGCGCCCTCGGCCGGATGCAGCTGGCGAGCCTGATCGAGGAGCTGCCGTGAGGACCGCCGCGGCCTGGCTGCTGACCGCGCTGGTGGCGGCGGCGGCGCTCGGCCTGGACCAGCCGCCGAGCGCCGCGCGGCTCGGCCAGCCCGCCGGCCCGCCGCTCACCGGCGCCGAGCTCGAGCGGCTCACCGAGGAGCTGTCGAGCCTGATGCGCTGCCCGGTCTGCCAGGGTCTGTCGGTGGCCGACTCGCCCACCCCGCTCGCCGCCGCCATGAAGAACGAGGTGCGCGAGCTGCTGGCAGCCGGCTACGACCGGCAGCAGGTGCTGGACTACTTCGAGCAGTCGTACGGCGAGTTCATCCGCCTGGCGCCGCGCGCCGAGGGCTTCAACCTGACGGTGTGGCTGGCTCCGGCGGCGATCCTGCTGCTCGGCTTCGCGCTGATCCTGGCACGCCGGCGAGCCAGTCGCGCGCGGCGGCCCGCCGTGGCCGAGGCCGACGCCGAGCTCGAGGCGTACCGCGAGCGGGTGCGGCGCGAGGTCGCATCGTGAGCGAGGCCGTCTGGCTACCGGGGCTGGTCGTGCTCGCCGCCGGCCTGGCGGTCGGGCTGGTGGCGGCCTACCGGCTGCGCGCGCGTGGCGCCGGCCGGCGCGGCGGCCGCCACGACCCCGAGCTCGAGCTCCAGCTCGCCGACCTCGAGGCGCGGCGCGACGAGCTGTACCGCCGGCTGCGCGAGGAGGAGCTGAGCGAAGGCGATCGCCGGGTGGTCGAGGACGAGGCGGCGCGCACCCTGATGCGGCTCGATCGGCTGGGCCCAGCCAGGCCCGCGAGCAAGGGCAAGGGCAAGCCCGAGCCGGCCGGCGCCGAGCCGCCGCCGGCCGCGGCGGCGGCAGCTTCGGCCGCGGCACCCGCTGCCGCCGCCGGCTAC
>JBFGNS010000181.1:0-7624 GCA_041574955.1 Thermoanaerobaculia bacterium
CGGTACCCTGGAACCCCATCCCCCGCGACTCCGAGCCGGCCGGGCCAGCACGCATCTTGTGTCCAGCCGGCCTTTCGTTGGCAAAGCCGCCCCGACCCCCGTACAATCGTCTTCCCATCGACCGCGGAGAGGTGCTGGAGTGGTCGAACAGGGCTGCCTGCTAAGCAGTTGTCCGGGGTCAACCTGGACCGAGGGTTCGAATCCCTCCCTCTCCGCCATCCCGAGCCCTCCCGGATCCGCGCCGTGGACGCCGTCGACCCCACCACTGGAGAGCTGCTCGCCAGCTACGACGAGCACGACGCCGGTGAGATCGAGCGCCGGCTGGCGGCGGCGTACACCGCCTACGCCGGCTGGCGGCGCACCGCCTTCGCCGAGCGCGCCGCCCGGCTGACCGCCGCCGCCGGCTTGCTGCGCCAGCGGCGTGACGAGCTGGCGCAGCTGATGACCCGCGAGATGGGCAAGCCGATCGGCGCCGCCGAGGCCGAGGTCGACAAGTGCGCCTGGGTGTGCGACTTCTACGCCGAGAACGGCGAGCGGTTCCTGGCCGCCGAGCCGGTCGCAACCGACGCCGGCGAGAGTTTCGTGCGCTACGACCCGCTGGGCGCGGTGCTGGCGGTGATGCCGTGGAACTTCCCGCTGTGGCAGGTGTTCCGTTTCGCCGCGCCGGCGCTGATGGCGGGCAACGTCGGCCTGCTCAAGCACGCCTCGAACGTGCCCGGCTGCGCGCTCGCCATCGAGCGCATGTTTCGCGATGCGGAGTATCCGCAGGGCGCCTTCCAGACGCTGCTGGTGTCGAGCCGCGTCGTGCCGCGGCTGATCGCCGACCCGCGGGTGATGGCGGTCACGCTCACCGGCAGCGAGGCGGCGGGCGAGGCGGTGGCGGCGGAGGCCGGCCGTCACCTGAAGAAAAGCGTGCTCGAGCTGGGTGGCTCCGATCCGTTCATCGTGCTAGCCGACGCCGACCTCGAGCGCGCCGCCGAGGCCGCGGCCACCGCGCGCACCATCAACAACGGCCAGAGCTGCATCGCCGCCAAGCGGTTCATCGTCGAGCAGCCGCTGGCCGACCGGTTCGCCGCGTCGATGGCCGAACGGATGGCGGCGCTGGCGGTCGGCGATCCGAGCGACCGGCAGACCGAGATCGGTCCGCTGGCGCGCCCCGACCTGGTCGACGACCTGCACGATCAGGTGGAGCGCAGCGTGCGGGAAGGCGCGGTGCTGGTGACCGGCGGACACCGGCTCGACCGGGCGGGCTTCTTCTACGCGCCGACCGTGCTCGACCGCGTGGAGCCGGGGATGGCGGCGTTCGAGGAGGAGACCTTCGGGCCGGTGGCGGCGGTGAGCCGGGCACGCGACGCCGCCCACGCCGTCGAGCTGGCCAACCTCTCGCCGTACGGCCTGGGCGCCAGCATCTGGACCGGCGACCCGGCGGCGGGACGCGAGCTGACGGCGGAGATCGACTCCGGCTCGGTGTTCGTCAACGAGATCGTCAAGTCGGACCCGCGGCTGCCGTTCGGCGGCGTCAAGCGCTCGGGCTACGGCCGCGAGCTGGCCGAGTTCGGCATCCGCGAGTTCGTCAACGTCAAGACGGTCTGGGTCGCCTGACCACGAGCCCGGCGCCGCGCGCGCGGTGAGGCGCGCGGTGAGGCGCGCGGTGACAGGATACCCAGAGCACCGTCCGTGCTGAGCAGGTCGCGGGCTCGGCTGGGTATCCTGTCACTGCTGTCCTTGGCGCCTCACGCCTTCTGCTTCCGCCGCACCGTCAGCACCGGGCAGGCCGCGCGCTGCACGACGCGCTCGGCGGTGCTGCCCAGGAACATGTGGGCCAGGCCGGAGCGGCCGTGGGTGCCCATGGCGATGAGATCGGCGCCGCAGGCCTCGGCCTCGGTCACGATGGTCTCCGGCGGGTAGCCCTCGAGGGCGCGGATCTCGATGGCGGGGCCGAGGCCGGCGAGGCTGGCGGCGACCTCGCTCAGCTTCTCCTCGGCGGCGCCGGCGACGTCCTTGTAGTAGTCCACCGCGGTGGGGATGGCGCCGTAGGCGGTGTACTCGAACGGCTGGTGGTAGGCGTGCAGCAGGATCAGCCGGGTCTCCTCCAAATCGGGTCCCAGGATGCGGGCGGCGGCGGTGGCCACCTGCTCGGCGTCGCGCGAGAAATCGGTCGGCACCAGCACGGTACGGATCCGGCGGTGGCGCTCGCGGTCGCCCGGGTGGACGGAGAGCACCGGGCACGGCGCGTGCTGCACCACCCGCTCGGCAGTGCTGCCGAGCAGCAGGTGGCCCAGACCGCTCAGGCCGCGGGTGCCGATCACCACCAGGTCGACGCCGCCCTCGCGCGCCGCTTCGAGGATGGCCTGCGACGCCAGGCCGAGCCGCAGGTCGGTGTCGACCCCGATGCCGGCGTTGCGCACGCGCTGCGCCGCGTCGTCGAGCCGCGAGGCGGCGGCCGACTGGAGCGCCTCGGTGAAGTCGGGCGGCGCCGGCACGAAATCGGTCATCCGGTGGGCGGGGAGCAGCCCGTGAACCAGCCGGATCCGGGCGCCGTGGCGGCGGGCGATCTCGATCGCCCAGTCGACCCCGGCGCGCGCCGTGTCGGAAAAGTCGGTGGCTACCAGGAGGGTCTCGAGAGGCTCGCTCATGGGATCAGTATACGCACGCCCGGCGCCGCCGAGCGCCATGCCGGCGGGTGGGAACGAGGCCCGTGCGTTTGACCGGAAACGCAACCGTTTGTTACCCTTTGGGCGTCCTGCTGGGAGGTCGTTCAATGGTAGGACACACGGCTCTGGACCGTGGAATCGGGGTTCGAATCCCTGCCTCCCAGCCACCTCGGCAGCTCCCGAGAACGAGGCCGATGCGGAGGTATCGCCCGTTCCAACCAGCTCGTGCAGGGCTTCGAACCTGCGCGCCGGGGGGCGCGCTCGGCGACGCGGGAATCCCTGCCTCCCAGCCACCTCGGCAGCTCCCGAGAACGAGGCCGATGCGGAGGCATCGCCCGTTCCAACCAGCTCGTGCAGGGCTTCGAACCTGCGCGCCGGAGGGCGCGCCCGGCGACGCGGGAATCCCTGCCTCCCAGCCACCTCTCGCGTAGCTCGGTCGGGCTGGTCGGCAGGGAGTCGGTCGTCGGCCTCCGCGCGTGGCGCGGAGACCTCGGGAGCGAATCCCTGGTGCCGAGCAGGTCCTCCCTCACGTAGCTCGGTCGGTCGGGCTCGCAGGGGCGGACGCGGCCTTCGGCCGGGGAGACGCGGAGGCCTCGGGGCGGCATGGGTCCCATGGCTCGGGTCGGCGGCTCGGCTAGGATGCGGGCCGGCCGCGTGGTGGATGGCGCGGAGGGAGCCATGCCCGAGGGACCCGAGATCCGACGCGCCGCCGACCGGGTGGCGGGGGCCGTCGAGGGACGGGTGGCTCGGCAGGTGTGGTTCGCGTTCGAGCACCTGAAGCGGTACGAGAAGCGGCTCGTCGGGCGGCGGGTGGCCGAGGTGACCACCCGCGGCAAGGCGATGCTGACCCGCTTCGAGGGCGGGCTGAGCGTCTACAGCCACAACCAGCTCTACGGCCGCTGGTACGTGGTGCGCGACGGCCGGCTGCCTCGCACTCGCCGCCAGCTGCGCTTCGCGGTGACCGCCGGCGAGCGGCGGGCGCTGCTCTACTCGGCCTCCGAGATCGAGGTGCTGGACGCGCCGGGCGAGCGCCGTCATCCGTACCTGAGCCGGCTCGGGCCGGATCTGCTGTCGCAGGCGCCGGCGGCCGGGGAGCTCGCCCGACGGCTGGACGAGCCGCGGTTCCGCGGCCGCCAGCTCGCCGGCGTGCTGCTCGACCAGGGGTTCGTGGCCGGGCTCGGCAACTACCTGCGCGCCGAGATCCTGTTCGAGGCCCGCGTCCATCCCCGGCGCCGGGCGGCCGGCTGCTCGGACGTGGAGCGGCTGCGCCTGGCGAAGCGGATGCTGGCGCTCACCCGGCGGACCTACCGCACCCGCGGCATCACGCTGCCGCCGTCGCGAGTGGCCGAGCTCAAGGCCGCCGGGGCGCGGCGCTCGGCCTACCGGTTCTGGGTCTACGGGCGCGCCGGCGAGCCGTGCCGGGTGTGCGGCGAGACGATCGCGGTGGCGCCGGTCGGTGGCCGGAGCTGCTTCTGGTGCCCGGCCTGCCAGCCGGCGGGCGGGAGCGGCGGGCGTCGCGCGAGGTCGCGGTCGTGAGCGCCGCGGCGGTGGCTGGCCCGTGACCGGCTCGAGGGCACGGGGGCCGGAGGGCTCGAGGGTGGCGGTGGTGGGTGCCGGCATCGCCGGTCTGGCCTGCGCCGAGCTGCTGCGGCGCCGGGGTTGGCAGGTGCGGCTGTTCGACAAGGGACGCGGGCCGGGCGGCAGGATGTCCACGCGGCGGGCGAGAGGCTGGCGGTTCGACCACGGCGCCCAGTACTTCACGGTCCGCGACGCGCGGTTCGCGCGCGCGGTCGAGGCCTGGCGGCGCGCCGGCGTGGTGGCGCGGTGGGACGGCGAGATCGTGGTGCTCGAGGACGGCTCGCGCCGGCCGACCGGCGGGGGCACCGAGCGGTGGGTCGGGGTGCCGGGGATGAGCGCGGTCTGCCGCCATCTCGGAGCCGGCCTGGAGGTGGCGTTCGGCACGCGGGTCGAGCGGCTCGAGCGTGCTGGGGAGAGCTGGCGGCTGACCTCGGCGGCGGGTGAGCAGCTCGGCCGGTACGACGCGGTGGTGGTGGCGGTCCCGGCGCCGCAGGCGGCCCACCTTCTGGCGCCCGTCGCGCCCGGGGTTGCGGCGCGCTGCGCGCGGGTCGACATGGCCCCCTGCTGGGCCGCGATGGTCGCTTTCGACCGCCCCCTCGAACTCGGCTTCGACGGCGCCTTCGTCCACCGCTCGGCCCTCTCCTGGGTGGCCCGCAACGGCTCGAAGCCCGGCCGGCCGCCGGGCGAGGCCTGGGTGCTGCACGGCTCGCCGGACTGGTCGCGCGACCACCTGGAGCTCGCACCGGAGGCCGCGGCCGAGCGGCTGCTGGCCGGCTTGGTCGCCGCCTGTGGCGGGATCGAACGGCGGCCGGTATTCCTCGACGCCCACCGCTGGCGCTACGCGCTGCCTGCCGAGCCGTTGCCCGAGACTTGCCTGCTCGACGCCGGCCTCCGCCTGGCGGTCTGCGGCGACTGGTGCGCGGGCCCGCGGGTGGAAGGCGCCTACCTTTCGGGCCGCGCCGCCGCCGAGCGGCTCGCGGTGCCGCGCCCGTGAGGCGCGCGCGCCGGGAGACGGTCCGTTGCTCGCGGCCAGCCGAGGTGAGCTCGACCGAGACTGCGTCGGGTCCACGGCGGCGCCGCGGCGGGCAGTCGGTGAGCCGGGTCGGTGAGCCGGGTCGGCGCACGGGCCGAGCCGGTGGCCGCTACTCGAGTGAGCTTCGGTGGCGGAACAAGACGCTCGCCTCGAGCGGGCGGATCGTCTCGGCCAGCATGTCGCCGTCGACTTGCAGCAGGTACTCGCCGTCGGCAGCCAGCTCGCCGTCGTCGGTACGCCCGTCCCAGGTGACGACTATGGTGCCGCCCAGCTCCTCGTAGCACTCCATCGACCGCACTCTTGCGCCGTCGCCGGCGCGCACGATGTCGCAGTCGGCGTCGATTCCGGCGCTGCTCTCGAAGACGAAGCCGTAGCCCGGCGAGGCCGCTCCCGGGAGGGTGCTCAGCAGGCCGGGCAGGTAGGTCTCTCCGCTCCGGATCAGGACGTGGAGCGACTCGAGCGGCAGACCGAGGGCCGTGACGACTTCGCCGCTTGGCCAGGCGAACTCGGCGCGGCCGGCGGGGTACTTTCTGCGGCTCGGCTCCATTGCGTAGGAGACCTTCTCGCGGTCGTTGGCGGAGGGCAGCGGCGCCCAGACCCGGAGCTCGTCGAGCTCCCCCTGCGCTGGCATCCAGAAGGTAAGCCGCAGGCTGTGCTCTCCGGTCTCGGGTCCGCGGCCGCCGAGGTAGGCGACCGACATCAGCTCGAAGCTGCCGCCGGCGATCATCGGCGATCTCGTCTGGACGCCCTCGGAGCGGTCGCCGCGCGCGCTCCACTCGCAGCCCGAGCAGGTCTGCTGAGCGGGAAGGGGGCTGGCTGCCGTGAGCAGCAGGAGGGCCTGCAGCGCGGCCGGCCAGTGTCGATGGGTCATTGCGGGGCTCCTTCCTCGCGAGCGGAGGCGATCTGCGGACAGATCGGCCGGCGTGGCCAGGTCATGGGTTGCTTGCCGGGGTCATTCGGGTGCCGGCAGCCGGACCCAGATCGGCAGGTGGTCGGAGACGTCGACCTCGACGCTGCGCAGGAACTCGCGCAGCTGGCGGCGGTCGCCTTCCTCGGGCGCCCGCTCGGGCAGCGCCTCGAGGAACAGGCCGACCCAGTCGAAGACGCCGTAGTCGAAGCCGTCCGGGCGCCGGCCGGCCTCGGCGCTGGCCAGCGTAGCCAGCCGCGGGTCGTGCGCCACGAAGCCGATCTGGTCGTAGGTCTGGTTGCGCCGCGCGTTGGAGCGGAAGACCTCTCCGTTCTCGCTACGGGGATGGACGTCGAGGAACGGGAAGAAGATTGCGCTGCCGCGTCCTTCCTGGCTCAGCTGGGCGAACAGGTCCCGGATGCGCACGCCGTCGCGCTCCGGCTTGTCGTAGTCCAGGTTGAGGTCGCCGAACAGCATCAGGTCCTCGTAGGCCAGGTCGTCGCGGCGGCGGCGCTCGCCCGACTCTTCGATCAGCAGCCGCGTCAGCAGCTCGAAGGCGTTGTGCCGGGCCTCCGCCCGGTCGCCGAACTGGAGGTGGGCGTTGACCGCCAGGATGCGGTACGGGTCACCGTTCTTGCCGAGCTCGAACGAGGCCATGAACGGCGTGCGCATGAACCCGAGCGCCTTGGGCAGGATCAGCCGGCCCAGCTGGGGCCGCCTGGACCGGTCGGATCCGCCCGCGGCCTGACTGTCGGCGAAGCTCGACAGCCGGTCGGCGAACTGCTGCCAGTGCTGGTAGAGCAGCTCCTTCTGGCTGCGGCTGTCGAGCAGGATGTTGCCGGTGAGCTCGGTCCGGGTCACCGTCTGGCGGTTGTGGAAGAACGCCACCCGCTCGCGGAACTCGATCGGTCCACTGGGCGGCGAGAAGGTGAGCTCGAAGGCCGGTCCCAGCAGGTCCTCGAGGTGGCGCAGGCCGTCGAGGTCGGACAGAACTTCCTGGATCGCGAACAGGTCGAAGGCGTGGATCACCTTGGCCAGAAACAGCCAGGCGGCGGGTGTACGGCGGTCGACCCGGTCGAGCTTGCGGATGTTGAACGAGCCGAGCAGGAGCGAGTCGCCCTGTTTCTGGGGATAGCCGAACCGTGGAGCGTGCTCGCCGGCGTGGGCGAAGACCTCCTGCCACTCGTCGCGCGACAGCGGCTGCGGCCGGCGGGTCCACTCCTCCTCGGAAACGAGCGCCAGCTCTTGCGAGAAGTCCCAGCCGGACAGGTCCACGAACCGCTCGGCCGACAGGTCGATCTCGCAGTCAGGCAGGGCTTCGCGTAGCCGGCTCACCCCGTCCGGGCTGAT
The DNA here is from genome assembly GCA_041574955.1 of Thermoanaerobaculia bacterium. Lineage (GTDB taxonomy): Bacteria > Acidobacteriota > Thermoanaerobaculia > Multivoradales > JAHEKO01 > CALZJC01. The sequence continues at coordinate 7,523 of JBFGNS010000181.1, forward strand.
CTGGGTGCGGTCGAGGTGGAGCTCCTCGAGCTGGTCGAGCGCGGCCAGCGCCGGCACGCTGTCGTCGGTGACCCGCACCCGCTGCAGCCACAGCCGGCGGAC
>JBFGNS010000182.1:0-7596 GCA_041574955.1 Thermoanaerobaculia bacterium
GCTACGGCGCGAGCCTGCCCATCCCTACGTCGAGCGACTTTTGCAGCATCTACAAAGAGAGTCCTCGAGGTGACCGTCGTAGTTCGGTCTTGGCGCGGGCCGGTCGTCGCCCTGCTGGTGTTGGCGGCCGGGCTCGCCGTCTGGCTCGCGACCTGGCTCGCCGCCGTCGCCGCCCCGGCGGCCGACACCGTCACCGTCGGCTCCAAGAACTTCGCCGAGAACCGGCTGCTGGCGGAGATCTTCGCGCAGCTCGTCGAGGCGCGCAGCGGGCTCGAGGTCGAGCGCCGACTGGGCCTCGCCGGCACCCAGGTGTGCTTCGAGGCGCTGCGCACCGGCGCCATCGACGTCTACCCCGAGTACACCGGCACCGGCCTGGTGAGCCTGCTCGACGAGCCGCCGGACCCCGACCCCCGGCGCACGCTGCGGCGGGTGCGGCGCGTCTTCCTGGAGCGCTGGGATCTGCGCTGGCTGGTGCCGCTCGGCTTCGAGAACGCCTACGAGATCGCGGTGCCCCGCCGCCTCGCCGAGGCCGAGGGACTGACCGCCATCTCGGAGCTGGCGCCGCTCGCCGGCCGGCTCACCGCCGGCTTCGGCTACGAGTTCGCCGGTCGCCCCGACGGCCTGCCGGGACTCGAGCGGGTCTACGGCCTGCGCTTCGCCGAGGTGCGCCGGCTGCAGCAGGCGATCAAGTACCAGGCCGCCGGCAGCGGCCGGGTGCAGGTGCTCGACGTCTACACCACCGACGGCCGGTTGCTGGTGCACGACCTGACGGTGCTCGAGGACGACCGCGCGCTGTTTCCGCCGTACGAGGCGGCGGCGCTGGTGCGCGGCGCGACCCTCGACCGCCTGCCCGAGCTCGGCGCGGTCCTCGGCCTGCTGGCCAACGCCTTCGACGAGGAGATGATGCGGCGGCTGAACCTGCGGCTGCAGGAGGGCGGCGAGGACGAGGCCGCGGTGGCGGCCGACGCCCTCGCCGAGCTGGGACTGGTGGCCGCGGCGGCCGGCCCGGAGACGGCGCCGGCGCGGCGCGCCGGCTTCGCCGCCTACCTCTGGCGTCACCGCTCCGAGCTGGCCGAGCGGCTGCTCGAGCACCTCGCCCTGGCGGCGCTGGCGCTGGCGCTGGGCGTCGCCGTGGCGCTGCCCGCCGGGTTGCTGCTCGAGCGCTCGCGCCGGCTGGCCGAGCCGTTCATCCGCCTGGTCGGCACCACCCAGACGGTGCCGTCGATCGCCTTGCTGGCGTTCATGATCCCGCTGCTCGGCGTGGGCGCCCTGCCGGCGGTGGTGGCGCTGTGGATCTACTCGCTCTACCCCATCCTGCGCAACAGCTTCAGCGGCGTGCGCGACGCCGATCCGGAGGCGGTGGCGGCGGCGCGCGCCCTCGGCATGACCGACGGCCAGATCCTGCGCGCCATCCGGTTGCCGCTGGCGGCACCGCAGATCATGGCCGGGGTGCGCACCGCCGGCATTCTGACCATCGGCACCACCACCCTGGCGGCGTTCATCGGCGCCGGCGGGCTGGGCGAGCCGATCGTAACCGGCCTGCAGCTCGCCGACACCACCGTCATCCTCTCGGGCGCGGTGCCGGCGGCCCTGCTGGCGGTGGCGGCCGACCTGCTGCTCGGCCGGGTTGAGCGCTGGGTGCGGCCGCGCGGGCTGGAGGAAGGCTGAGGTGCACCGGGCCGGCAGCGGCGGCCGCGCGGCGGAGCGCATCACGATCGAGCTGTCGCTCGACCGTGTCGACCCCGACGCCGAGCTGGCCGAGCTGCGCGCCGCGCTCGAGGAGCGCCCCCGCAGGATCCCGTCGCGCTACTTCTACGACCGCCGCGGCTCCGAGCTGTTCGAGCGCATCACCCGGCTGCCCGAGTACTACCCCACCCGCACCGAGCGCTCGCTGCTCGAGCGGGTGGCCGACGAGATCGCCGCCATCACCGGCGCCGAGGAGCTGGTGGAGCTGGGCTCCGGCGCCGCCACCAAGACCCGCCTCCTGCTCGACGCCCTGGACCGCGCCGGCCGGCTGCGCGCCTACGTGCCGCTCGACGTCAGCGAGTCGATGGTGCGGCGCACCGCCGAGGAGCTGGCAGCGGCCTACCCGGGCATCGAGGTGCACGGCCTGGTGGCCGACTTCCACCGCCACCTAGATCACATTCCGCCCGGTGAGCCGCGGCTGGTGATCTTTCTCGGCAGCACGCTGGGCAACCTGCGGCCGGCCGAGGCGGTGCGCTTCCTCGGCGGCATCGCCGCCGTCCTGTCGCCCGGCGACTGGTTTCTGCTCGGCGTCGACCTGGTCAAGGAGCGGCGGGTGCTCGAGGCCGCCTACAACGACGCCGCCGGCGTCACCGCCGAGTTCAACCGCAACATCCTGCGGGTGGTCAACCGGCTGGCCGGCGGCGACTTCGTGCCCGAGCGGTTCCGCCACAAGGCGTTCTTCAACCGGGCCGATGGCTGGATCGAGATGCGGCTGGTATCGCACGAGCGCCAGCGGGTGCGGCTCGAGCGGCTCGAGCTGGAGCTCGAGCTGGCCGCCGGCGAGGAGCTGCTCACCGAGATCAGCGGCAAGTACGAGCGCACCCAGGTCGAGGAGCTGCTGGCCGCCTCCGGCTTCGGGCTGCGTCGCTGGTACACCGACCCGCGGCGCTGGTTCGCCCTGGCTCTGGCCCGGCTGCCGGCGGCCGCGCCACCGCCCGCGGGCACCGGCGGCGTAGACTCGAAGCGATGAAATACCGCCTGGGTCTGGTGCTTTCGGGCGGCGGCGCCCGCGGGCTGGGTCACGTCGGTGTGCTCGAGGCGCTGGCCGAGGAGGGTATCGAGCCGCAGGTCGCTGCCGGCACCAGCGCCGGCGCCATCGTGGCCGCGCTGTGGGCCGCCGGCTACTCGCCGGACGAGAGTCTCGAATTCTTCGTGCGCAAGAACCCGTTCCGGCTGTCGAAGCTGGCCCTGGCCAAACCCGGCATCTTCGACATGGACAAGGTCGTCGCCGACTTCGGGGAGTACTTCCCCGACGACGCCTTCGAGGCGCTCGGCAAGCCGATCTTCCTGGCCGCCACCGAGCTGATCGAGGGGCGGGCCGAGATCTTCGCCTCGGGGCCCCTGATCCGGGCCGTCCTGGCCTCGGCCTCGACGCCCCTGCTGTTCACCCCCACCCAGATCGGCGGCCGCTGGTACTCGGACGGCGGCATCACCAACAACTTCCCGGTCGAGCCGTTGCTCGGCCACTGCGACGTCATCCTGGGCGTCTACGTCAGCCCGCTCAGACCGATCGCCGAGAGCGACCTCAAGAGCTCGCTGGCGGTCTCGCAGCGGGCGTTCGAGATCGGCATGTACTACGCCTCGAAGCGCAAGTTCCACCAGTGCAGCCTGGTGCTGTCGCCGCCCGGGCTGAGCCGCTTCGGTACCTTCGACACCAAGCACCTGGACGAGATCAAGGCGATCGGCTACCGCGCCGCGAAGGAGCATATGGACACCATCCTGGGTCTCCTCGGCAGGCAGCTACCACGACCCCGAGAGCCACCCGCTCGAGCCCGGTGATCGATCGGGCGCCGAGCTCGTCGCCTATCCACCCCGCGCGTGAGCCATGCCGTGAGCACCCTGTTCATCAGCCACAGCAGCAGTGACAACGAGGCGGCCAAGCGGCTGCGCTCCCGTCTCGAAGAGCACGGGCATCGCTCCCTTTTCCTGGACCTCGATCCAGACCAGGGCATTCAGGCCGGGACCAGCTGGGAGCGCACCCTGTACACCAAGCTCCGTGCCTGCCGCGCGGTGGTGGCGCTGTGCAGCGACAGCTATCTCGCTTCGCACTGGTGCTTCGCTGAGATCGCGCTCGCCAGGATGGAGGGCAAGGAGCTTTTCGTGCTTCAGATCGATCCCTGGAGCGAGACGACACGGTTGCCGTCGATCCTCACCGAGGAGCAGTTCATCGACCTCAGGAGCGATCCGGAGGACGGCTACAAGCGGCTCCTCAACGGCTTCCGGGTCAAGGGCATCACACCGGCCGAGGCGCGCGCCTGGGGGCCGACCGAGCCGCCCTACCCCGGCCTTCGCGCCTTCCAGCAAGAGGACGCCCCGGTCTTCTTCGGCCGCGACGAGGAGATCCGGTCCGGTATCGAGCTGCTCAACCGCACGCGGCGCCAGGGCTATCCGCGACTGACGATGGTCCTCGGCTCATCCGGTAGCGGCAAGTCCTCTCTGGTGCGGGCCGGGATCGTGCCGCGGCTCGCCGCCGACGCGCCTCGATGGCTGGTGATCGGTCCCTTCCGGCCGGGCCGGCGCCCGCAGCGGCGCCTCGCCGTGGCCCTGCAGGCCGCCTTCGAGCGATCGATTCCGTGGCGGGAGATCGAGGCGCGGCTTGACGGCGAGGCAGCGGCGGCCGCTGGGGAGCTCGCGGCCGCCGAGCGGCCCGTGATCACCCACTCCGACGCGCGGCGGAAGCTGCGCGATGCTCTAGAGCTCCTGGCGGCGGACCTCACGGATGCGGATGGCGAGCTCGCGGAGTCCGTCCAGCGGCTGCAGGAGCTGCTGGCCGCGCCGGGAACGGAGCCTGCCGCGCGACCGCAGCGGCCGGCGCCGGCCGAGCCCGGCCTCGCGCTGGTCGAGCTCGTCCGCCAGCTACAGCTCGACAACGACCGCGCCGGGGCCAGCGTGGTCCTGGCGATCGACCAGTTCGAGGAGCTCCTGGGGCACGAGGCGAGCGGCCACGGCCATCCGGCCAACCGGTTTCTGGCCATGCTGCGCGACGCCATGGCGGCCGAGGGTTGTCCGTTCCTGGCGCTCGGCACCATGCGTTCGGACTTCCTGGGGGAGCTGCAGAGATCAGAGCCGCTGCAGGGCGTCGGCTTCCTGAGCCTGTCGCTCGGGCCGATGTCCACCGACGGCATGCGCCAGGTGATCGAGGAGCCGGCCCGCCTAGGGCAGATCGCGCTCCAGCAGGGCTTGACCCGCCGTCTGCTGGAAGAGACCGGGACCTCGGACGCCCTGCCACTGCTCGCCTTCACCTTGCGGGCGCTGTGGGACAGGTTCCACACGGCCGGCAGGCTGGCACTCCGCGACTACGAGGCCTGCGGTGGGCTCAAGGGCGCCATCGCCCAGGTGGCCGACGAAACCCTCGCCGCCGCCCTGCGGCTGGGGAGCGAGAGCGACCTGCGCAGAGCCTTTCTCAAGCTGGCGCGGCCCGCCGTCCAGGGCACCGGCTGGACCCGGCGCTCGGCCAGCTGGGACGAGTTCGACGGTGCAGAACGGGCGATGCTGCAGCAGTTCGTCGACCAGCGGCTGCTGGTCTCCGGCAAGGACGAGAACACCGTCGAGGTGGCCCACGAAGCGCTCTTCCGCTCGTGGGCCAAGCTGCGCGAATGGCTCAACGTCAACGCCGAGAGCCTGCACCTGCTGCGCGAGATCGAAACCAGCGCAGCGAAGTGGGCGGAGGCCGCGACGGCGGAGGACAAGGAGCCCTATCTGTGGCGCGGCGGGCGGCTGGCGCGGGCGCTCGAGCTGAGGCTCGGCGGAATGCTGTCCCTGCAGGACGCCGCGCGCGACTTCATCGACGCCTCCGAAGCCGCCGAGCGGACACGGCGCGAAGCCGAGGAGGAGCGCCGCAGGCTCGAGCTGCGGCGGGCGCGACGCAACGCGGCCGTCGTCACCGGGCTTCTGTTGGTGGCAGTCGTGGCGGGCTTCAAGGCCTGGAGCGAGAAGAAGAAGGCGGTGGCCTGGATCGAGTCCGACTTGCAGGGCCGTCAGGTGGACACGCTGCTGCCGGTCGTCGAGGCGTTGATCGACGACCTCGGCCGGAGCCCCGGAGAGGTGGTCGGCAAGCTGCCACGGGCGTTGTTCGCGGCCGACAAGCACCGCGACTTCGTCCGCCTGGTGCTGACGCTCGACGGCCGCCTGGACGAGGGTTGGAACCGCAAGTCGTGGGCGCGGGAGGTCCGCTGCGAGCTCGTTGCGAGACTGCGGAGCCAGCGCTATGATTTTAAGCAGGAAAACAGTGCCATGCGCCCGCCGCCACAGTCGGCCGCACGAGGGTGCGAAGGAGCATGGCCCCGGGGCGCCGCTGCCAACAGCACCACGCTTCCCGGTGGGCGGTTCCTCATGGGAAGCACCGCCGAAGACGTCTGGGGCCAGGACAACGAGACGCCGCGGCACGAGGTGACTCTGCCCTCCTTCCGCATCCAGCGGCACGAGGTGACTAATCGGCAGTACCTGCTGTTCGATCCCGAGCACTCTCCCCGGGACAGCCCGGACCCCGCCGCCAACCCCGATCATCCGGTGGTCGACGTCACCTGGTGGGACGCGATGGCCTACGCCATCTGGAGCGGCGGTTCGCTGCCGACGGAGGCGCAGTGGGAGTTCGCGGCGCGCGGCACCGACGGCCGGCGGTTCCCCTGGGGCGACCGAGAGCCCGACGCCGCAACGCTGGTCAACCAGTTCGACTACGAGCTGCACGCGGCCGGGGCCAGCGGGCTGCCGAGCTCGTGCTCGGACTCCGGCCCCGGCCCCCTGCCCGCCACCTGCTCGCCGGGCGACACGACGCCGGACGGGGTTCACGGCCTCGGCGGCAACGTCCAGGAGTGGTGCCTGGATCTTTTCGACTACTACGACGGCCACCCGCTGGCCGGCAAACAGGCAGACGGCCGCCGCGTCATCCGGGGCGGCTCTTTCTACGACATCTCGAGCGAGCTGCGCGGCGCCTACCGGGGCGCCCACGATCCTGACCAAGCGCTGTCGATCCTCGGCTTCCGTGTGGCGTGGCCCGCCGAGGGGGCGGCGCGGTGATCCCCCCCCGCCCGGCGACTGCCGCCGCTCGCGGTCTCCGGCCGGAAGGTCGCGGCACAGCCTGGAGGGTCGGCCTGCTGACCTGTCTCGGCCTGGTGCTGTCGCCGACCACGGCGGCCGGCGAGGCACCCTGCAGCCAGCCCACGGTCTGCAGGCAGTCCAGCTCGCAGCCGGCGGAGGACTGGTTCCGCCACGGCCTCGAAGCCCTCGCCGAACAGGAGAGCCGCACCGCCACCTGCTCCCTGGAGAAGGCGTCGACCCTCGACCCGGCCGAAGACGGCCACAACCTGACCAGCTTCGTCAAGCCGATGGTCGGGGGAGTCAAACCCCTGCCCCGGGACTGCGCGCTGTCCTCGGCTCCGCTCGATCGAAAGAAGTACTTTCCGCGCCTCTACCTGGCAAAGGCGTATCTCGAATGGGCCCTGCGCAGCCAGCCGGCGGACAAACGCCAGCACTGCGAGAAAGCCCTCGCGGCGCTGTCCGCCTCGCGCGACACCGCGCCGCTGGCCAAGGTTCGGCAACAGTGGGAGAGACGGGAGAAGATCGACAAGACTCTCAGGGACTCCCGCTGCTGCGACCTTCTGCCGGAGGACGAGCAGTGTGGTGCACTGAACGGGGGCGCCGGATGAGCGACCTTTCAGCCAAGACCGTCCTCGCGGTCGCCTGTGTCCAGCTCCTGCTGCTCGCGCCGCGGCCCGCCACCGCCCAGACCAACGTAGAGACCAACGCGCCCGGCATTCAGCTCAACTTCTCGACGCCGGGAGCGCGCAGCCTGGCGCTCGGCGGCACGTTTCTCGGCCGGGCGGACGACGCGACCGCGGCCTACGCCAACCC
>JBFGNS010000183.1:0-7588 GCA_041574955.1 Thermoanaerobaculia bacterium
CCAGCGCCGCGGCGCGCGCCGCCACCGCCTCCGGATCGATGGCGCCGCACACCGTGACGATCGCGCCGCGCGCCAGCGACCGGCGGTGGAAGTCGGCCGCCGCGGCGGCGTCGATCGCCGCCAGCGAGCGGGAGCTGCCGTGCAGCGGCCGGCCGCGCGGGCTGGGACGGTAGAGCTGCTCGAGGAACGCCCAGCCGGCGCGCACCTCGGGCTGATCCGACAGGCTGTCGAGCTCGGCTGCCGCCTGCGCCGCCACCAGCGCCACCCGGTCGGCGGCGAACCTGGGCTCGAGGGCCAGCTCGGCGGCCCACTCGACGGCGCGGTCGACGTCGGCCGCCAGGCAGTCGAGCGCCAGTCCGGTGACCTCGTAGGCGCCGAAGGCGGACAGCCCCATGCCGAGCGCCTCGGCCTCGTCAGCCACCCGCCGCCAGTCGCGCGACCGGCTGCCCTCGACCAGCGCCCGGCCGCTGACCAGCGCCAGCCCGGGCGACGGCTCGGCACGCGCGCCGCCGGGCAGCCAGACCCGCACCGCGGCCACCGGCGGCCCCTCGACCCGCCGGCAGCGCAGCCGCAGACCGCCCACCGCGGTCGCCGGCGCGCCGCTCACCCGGCGGCCCCCGCCGGCAGCGACCAGCCGACGACCGCCGGCGCCTTCGGCCCCAGGAAGCGCGACGCGACGCGCGCCAGCTCGTCCGGCCGCGCCGCCTCGATCTGCCGGATCTGGCGCTCCGGCTGGTCGGCGTCGAACAGCGCCACCGCGGTCGCGGCGGTGAGCGCGCGGCCGCGGGCCGTCTCCTGGGCGAACGCCCAGTCGGCCACCAGCAGGCGCTGCGCCCGCGCCAGCTCGCCGGCGGCGAGCTCGGTGCCGGCGATCCGCCGCAGCTCGCCGGCGATCAGCTCCTCGACCTGCCGCGGATCGGCCCCCGGCATCAGCTCGCACGCCAGGCTGGCGTGGGACGGGGCGCGGCACTCCGCGAGCTCGGCGCCGACCGAGGTGCACAGCTTGCGGCCGTCGACCAGCAGCCGGTGAAGCCGGCTCGACCGCCCGCCGGCCAGGACGGTGAGCAGCAGCCGGAGCAGCGCGTGATCCGGATCACCGCCGGCCGGCGCCGAAGTCGACAGCAGCAGCCGGGCAGTGCCGCCGCGCCGCAGGACGACCCGGCGGTCGCGCGGCTCGGCGGGCGCCGCCTCGGCGGTCGGCCCCGGGCGGTCGGCGGCCGGGGCCAGAGCGCCGAAGCGGCGCTCGGCCTCGTCGAACAGCTCCTCGCCCAGGTCGCCGGCCGCCACCAGCACCGCGTTTTCCGGCCGGTAGAGGCGGTGGTGGAAGCGGCGCAGCTCGGCCGGCCCGATCGTCGCCAGCGTGGCGCGGCTGCCGAGCACGGGCCGGCCGTAAGGGTGGTCGCCGTGAAACGCCCGCTCGACCGCCAGCTCGAGAGCGCCCCACGGGTCGTCCTCGAGCCCGGCCAGCTCTTCGAGGATCACCGACCGCTCGGCCGCCACCGCGGTCGGATCGAGCGTCAGCCCCGTCATCCGGTCGGCCTCGACGTCCAGCGCCAGCCGCCAGTGCTCCGCTGCCAGGCTGAAGTAGTAGACGGTGGCGTCGTGCGAGGTGAAGGCGTTGTTCGAGCCGCCGACCGCCTCGGTGCGGCGGTCGATCTCGCCGGGACCGTAGCGCGCCGACCCCCTGAACATCATGTGCTCGAGAAAGTGGGCGATGCCCAGCTCGGCCGGCTCCTCGGCCGCCGCGCCGGCGCCGTAGCAGAGGGCGACGGTCACCAGCGGCGCCGAGCGGCGCTCGACCAGAACGGCCGTGAGGCCGTTGCCGAGCCGCTCGACACGAGGCGAGCCGCCGCCCGGGCGCCGCGCCGGGCGGAGCGGCGACCGGGCCATCAGCCGGCCGGCTCCCGGCCCGCCGCGCCGGCCACGCCGCCGGCCGCCAGCCCCTCGAGGCTGTACGGCTGCCGGCCGAGCCGCGGATACCAGTGCCGGCTGTGCTCGGCGAACTGCCCCGGCTCGGTGTGCCAGCGCAGGTGCGAAACCGTCATCGACTCGTCGTCCACCACGATCCAGTTGCAGCTGTTCTGGTCGCGCTCGCCGCCGCGGCCGCGGTTCGAGGTGGTGGTCCCCGAGTGCACGATCACCACGGGCAGCCGGCCCTGCGGGTAGAACTCCTCCGAGTTGCCGATGTACGCCTGGTGGTGGTGCCCCGATAGCACCAGGTCGACGCCGACGCGGGTGAACAGATCGATCGCCTCCCGGGCGTGGGTCAGCACGTCCTGGTTGCCGAAGTTCGGCGGCGGGATCAGGTGGTGGTGGGCGACCACCACCTTGAACAGCTCGGCCGGCGCCTGCGACAGCAGCTCGCCGATCTCGCGCAGCCGGGCGGCGCCGATGCGGCCACCGGTGAAGGTCCAGCCGTGGGCGGTGTTGACCCCCACCACCAGCAGCTCGTCATCGCGGAAGACCGGCTCGAGCTGGCGCGCGAAGTGACGCCGGTAGGCGCCGTACGGGTCGAGGAACCGCTCCCAGAAGCGGTAGAGCGGCACGTCGTGGTTGCCGGGCACGGTCAGCGTGGGAGCCGCGATGCGGTCGATCCAAGCGCGCGCCGCGCGGAACTGGTGCGGCTTGGCGCGCTGGGTGAGGTCACCCGACACCACCACCAGGTCGGGCCGGCGCTCCTCGACCAGCCGCAGCACAGCCGCGGCCGGCGCCGCCAGGTGGGGCGGCCCGAAGTGAACGTCCGAGATGTGGAGCAGGCGGCGCACTGCAGCCCGGGATCGCGCCGCCCGCCGCACCGGCCAGCCGTCACGCTCGGCCGGGCGCGACGCGCGGCCAGGCCCTACAGGACCTCGTCCCCCAGGAACTCGTTGAGGTTACGCACCAGGCTGTCGGCCGCGTAGGTGGCGAGTGCCGCGAGAATGGCCCGACCGCGCGTGCTGCCGAGCACGAAGCCGCCCACCGCCGCCACCGCCAGCGCGGACTTGGGGTAGGCGCGCACCACGTCGCGCCAGTCCATGTCGGTCGCCACCAGCTGATCCACCAGCTCGTCGGCCAGACTGTCGCTCATCGCGGTTGGAGCGGCGTGCCCCGCCGGCTCAGTCGCGGCCACGGCCGCGCAGCAGCAAGCCGACCGCGAACCCGATGCCCGCCGCGATCAGCACCGACTTGCCCGGGTTGTCGCGGACGTACTCGTTGAGATCGCGGGTCAGGTGGTCGAGGTCCTTGCGCGCCTTCTGGTAGCCCTGCTTGGCCTTCTCGGCCGCCACGCCGTAGCGCTCGCGCGCCGCCGCCGAGACCTCCTCGGCCTTGCGCTGCACCTGCTTGCCGGCGCGGCCGGCGCCCGTGCCGACGCCCTCCGCGACCTCGCTGAACTTCTCGCGCGCCGCCTGCAGCCGTTCCTGGACCGCCTTCTGGGTCGACTCGGCGGCCTGCTTGGCCTTCTCCTTCGCCTGGTCGATGTGCTTCACCTTGTCGGACATGCGTTGCCTCCTCTAGCGAGGCCTAATGTACCACCACCCGGCGCCGTCGACCGGCGGGCGGCGCCTGCTAGACTGAGCGCTCCGCGGCTGCCGAGCCGGTGCCGCCCACACCGATCATGGGAAAGGTCACCTTCTGCGGCGCCTGCGGCTCGGTCACCGGCAGCGCGACCCTGCTGCGCTGGGGCGAGACGCAGGTGCTGATCGACTGCGGCCTCTACCAGGGCGACGACGAGCTCGAGCAGCGCAACTGGCGGTCGTTCCTGTTCGCGCCGCACGAGCTGTCGGCAGTGGTGCTCACCCACGCCCACCTCGATCACACAGGGCTGCTGCCGCGGCTGGTGGCCGAGGGGTTCGAGGGGCCGATCTACTGCTCGCGCGCCAGCCGCGGGCTGGTGTCGCTGATCCTGCAGGACGCCGGCCACCTGCAGGAGGAGCAAGCGCGCTACGCGCGCAAGAAGGGCTACAGCCGGCACGCCGAGCCGCGGCCGCTCTATACCGCCAAGGACAGCCGGGCGGCGCTCAAGCAGGTCGAGCGGCTGGAGTTCGACCGCGAGCACGAGATCCTGCCCGGCATCCGGGTGCGGTTGCGGCGCGCCGGCCATCTGCTGGGCGCGGCCACCGTCGAGGTGAGCGCCAAGGGCGCCGACGGCGAGCGGCGCAGCTGGTGCTTCTCGGGCGACGTCGGGCGCTACGACGTGCCGATAGTGCGCGACCCCGAGCCACCGGAGGCGGCGCCCGCCGCGCTGGTGCTGGAGTCCACCTACGGCGATCGCACGCACCGCGCCACCGACCTCGAGCGCGAGTTCAAGCGCATCATCCAGGAGGTGTTCGGCCGCGGCGGCATGGTGATCGTGCCGGCGTTCGCCCTGGGGCGCACCCAGGAGGTGCTCTACCACCTGTCGGCGCTGGTCGACGACGGCCTGCTCGACCCCAACGACGTCTTTCTCGACTCGCCGATGGCGATCAAGGCCACCGACATCTACCGGCAGGCCGAGAGCGAGCACGACGAGGACCTGCACGAGCTGGTCGAGCAGCACCTCAACCCGCTGTCGCCCGACCGCTTCAACCGCTGCCGCAAGGTGGACGAGTCGAAGCGCCTCAACTCGCGCCGCGAGCCGGCAGTGATCGTCGCCTCGAGCGGCATGGCCAACGGCGGCCGGGTGGTGCACCACCTCAAGCGCCGGCTGCCCGACGAGCGCAACGCGGTGGTGTTTGTCGGCTATCAGGCCGCCGGCACCCGCGGCCGGGCACTGGTCGACCGCGCCCATACCGTCGCCATCCACGGCGACCGCATCCCGGTGCGCGCCGAGGTGCGCAGCCTGCACGGGCTGTCGGCCCACGCCGACCAGCAGGAGCTGCTGCGCTGGTGCCGGGCGCTGCCGGGCACCCCCGAGCGGGTGTTTCTCAACCACGGTGAGGACACCGCCCGCAAGGTGCTGGCCGCCACCGTCGCCGAAGAGCTCGGCTGGCGGCGGCCCGAGCTGCCGTGGACCGGCGACACGGTCGACTGGTAGCAGAGTGGGTGACAGGCTCAGCCCGACCCGTGAGCTGCTAGGCACGGCCGGTGCTCTGGGTATCCTGTCACCAGGGGGTTGCCACTCGCGCCGAACGGCGGTGACAGGATACTCAGCCCGACCCGTGAGCTGCTGTGTGCCGACGGTGCTCTGAGTATCCTGTCACCGTGCCTGTCACCGTGCCTGGCACCGCGGTTTGCTTGCAGAGCCCGGGGCGGTAGAATCCAGGGCGCCCGCGGGCGTACTGGGGCAGTAGCTCAGCTGGGAGAGCACCACGTTCGCAACGTGGGGGTCGAGGGTTCGAATCCCTTCTGCTCCACCATCCGCCCGGCCGGGCTGGTTGCCCGCCACTAGAGGGCCGACGCCCGCCACCTCCGCCCACGCCGCGCGGTCCGATGCATCGACACCTCGAGGACGCCCGGCGCCCGGCCGCCCGCCGAGCCCGATGACCGACACCACCCTCATGGTGCTGCTCGCCGCCGCCGCCGGCGCGCTGCTCGGCTGGCTGGCCGGCGCGCTCACCACCCGCCGTGGTGGTGAGCGGCGGCGGCTCGACACCGCCCGCCGCCTGTCCGCCGCCGAGGCCACCGCCGCCGCCGAGGCCGCACGCCGCGAGGCCGCCGAGCGCGAGCTGGAGCAGGCCGTCGCCACGGTGCGCCAGCTCGACCGCGAGCTGGCGGCGTCGGCCACCCGCGTCGAGGAGGCCCAGCGGCTGCTGGGCGAGCAGCAGAGGTTCGTCGAGCGCTCGCGGCGCGAGCTCGAGGCCAGCTTCCAGTCGCTCGCCGCGGCGGCTCTCAGGGGCTCGAGCGAGCAGTTCCTGTCGCTCGCCGAGCAGCGGCTGGCGGCCGAGCGCAGCCGGGCCGGCGCCGACCTCGAGGAGCGCAAGCAGGCGGTCGAGCGGTTGCTCGAGCCGCTGCACGAGACGCTCGGCAAGCTCGAGGGGCGCACCGCCGAGATCGAGAAGGCGCGCATCGACGCCTACTCGCGGATCGACAGCCAGGTCCGCGCCCTGGCCGAGGCCACCGCCGCGCTGCAGGACCAGACCACCTCGCTGGCCTCCGCGCTGCGCGGCTCGCAGGTGCGCGGTCGCTGGGGCGAGGTGGCGCTACGCAACATCGCCGAGCTGGCCGGCATGACCGCGCACTGCGACTTCCTCGAGCAGTCGACCACCGACGACGGCGGCAGGCCCGACATGACGGTGCGCCTGCCCGAGGGCCGCTGGATCGCGGTCGACGCCAAGGCGCCGCTGGCCGCCTACCTCGAGGCCACCGAGGCCACCACCGCCGCCCGGCGGGAGGCGGCGCTCGACCGCCACGTCAAGGCGCTGCGCCACCACGTGCGCACCCTGGCCGGCCGCGACTACGCCGAGGCGCTGCCCGGCGACGTCGACCTGGTGGTGATGTTCCTGCCCGGCGAGCCGTTCCTGGGCGCCGCCTTCGAGCGCGACCCCGACCTGCAGGTCGACGCGCTGCGCGCCAAGGTGCTGCTGGCCACCCCCACCACGCTGGTGGCGCTGCTGCGCACGGTGGCGATCTACTGGCAGCAGCGCTCGCTGGCCGACAACGCCGCCGCCATCGCCGGCGCGGCGCAGGAGCTGTACGAGCGCGCCGCCAAGTTCTCGGAAGAGCTGGCCGGCGTCGGCCGCGGTTTGAAGCAGGCGCTCGACGCCTACAACCGCGCCGTCGGCTCGTTCTCGCGCCGCCTGCTGCCGATGGGCCGGCGGCTCGACGAGATGCAGGTCGCCGAGCAGTCGAAGCGCGAGCTGGCCGCCCCCGAGCCGATCGACGACGAGGTGCGACGGCTGTCGTAGCCGGAGCTGCTCACCAGCGGTCGTAGCGAGCGGCCTCGCCAAAAGGACCTTGGCGACGAGATCGGGTTGGCCGCCGCCTACGGCTGCTTCTCGACCTCGCCGATCATCGGCACGAACCGCACCTCGCTCTCCTCGCGCTGCTCGTAGCCGTCCTCGGTGCGGGTGATCACCAGCAGGCCCTGGAAGAAGCCGCCCACCGGGATCACCAGCCGGCCGCCGACCTTGAGCTGCTCGCGCAGCGGCTCGGGCACCTTCTTGGGCGCCGCGGTGACGATGATGCCGTCGAACGGCGCCTCCTCGCGCCACCCCTGGTAGCCGTCGCCGACCCGCAGCTTGACGTTGTCGTAGCCCAGCTCGGCGAGGGTGCGGCCGGCGGTCTCGGCCAGGCTCTCGCGGATCTCGATGCTGTAGACCTGCTTGACGATGCGCGACAGCACCGCCGCCTGGTAGCCCGAGCCGGTGCCGATCTCGAGCACCTTGTCGTCCGAGTCGACCCCCAGCAGGTCGGTCATCAGGGCGACGATGTACGGCTGCGAGATGGTCTGGCCGGCGCCGATCGGCAGCGGGCCGTCGACGTAGGCCGAGGAGCGCTGCTCCTCGGGCACGAACAGGTGGCGCGGCACCTCCTGCATCGCCGCCAGCACGCGCGGCGAGATCTCCCGCCGGCGGCGGATCTGCTGCTCCACCATGTTGTGGCGCAGCTCGGCCCACGGATCGCTGGCCGACCGGCGATCGAAAGCTCCCGGCATCTGCGGCGAGGCTAGCAGTCCGCTCTCCGCCGCGCC
>JBFGNS010000184.1:0-7573 GCA_041574955.1 Thermoanaerobaculia bacterium
CCACGCCGGCCGCCACCCCGGCCGCCACCCCGGACGCCCCTTCGGCCACCGCCTCGCCGCCGGCCGCGCCACCACCCACTCCCGTGGAGCGTGCGGAGAGTCCGGCCGAGCCGGATCTCGACAGCCTGCGGCGCGAGCGCGAGAGCCTACGCTCTCAGCTCGATCGGCTGGAAACGGAGATGGAGACCGGCGCCGGCGAACCGACCGCGGTGCCGGCGGCCACCGAAGCCGAGATCTGGGCCCGGGTCGAGTCCTGGGCGCGCGCCTGGTCGACGCAGGCGATCGACGAGTACCTGGCCTTCTACTCGGCGCGCTTCGCCCCGGACGACGGCTCGAGCCGGGCGGCCTGGGAGGCCAGCAGGCGCGAGCGGCTGGCGACTCCCAGCCAGATCGAGGTGACGGTCAGTTTGCTGGGCATGAGCCCGGCGCCCACCGGCGTCGAGGTGCGGTTCATCCAGGCGTACCGCTCCGACGCGTACCGCGACGTCGTGACCAAGACCCTGCGGATGGCGCGCGAGGACGGCCGGTGGCTGATCCTCTCCGAGCAGACTCAGTGAGCCCCGCCGCCGTCCGTGCAACACCCGGCCGCGCCCGAGTGGCCGCCCCAGGAGGAGAACGATGCCGCACCGCGCACTGATCGCCCTGCTCGCCGCCACCCTGGCCGCCTGGCCGGCGGTGGCCTCGTCGCCGCAGCGCACCGCCAACGACGGCAACGTCGTGCTGGAGGGCGTTCCCGAGGTGCCCGCGGAGCTGGTGGAGCGGCTCAACCGCTACCAGAACACCCGCAGCGCGGGCTTCCAGGACTGGTCGGCGGACGGCCGGTCGATCTACATCACCACCCGCTTCGGCGAGGTCACCCAGCTCCACCGGGTGGACTTCCCGGGTGGCGCGCGCCATCAGCTCACCTTCTTCCCCGAGCCGCTGGCCGCGGTCTCCCGGCGGCCCGGCGGCGACGAGCTGAGCTTCCGCATGGACGAGGGGGGCAGCGAGTTCTACCAGTACTACCTGCTCGATCCGGCGAGCGGCGAGCACCGCCGGCTGACCGACGGCGGCTCGCGCAACAGCGCCGCCCGCTGGAGCGACGACGGCCGCTGGCTGGCGTTCCAGTCGACGCGGCGCAACGGCGCCGCCAACGACGTGTGGGTGATGCCGGCCGACCGGCCGGAGGAGGCGCGGCTGGTGCTCGAGGCGCCGGACGGGGCGTTCTGGGGACCGGCCGACTGGAGCGCCGACGGCAGCCGGCTGCTCGTCGAGCAGTACGTCAGCGTCAACGACTCGCGCATCCATCTGCTGGAGCTCGAGAGCGGCAAGCGACGGCTGCTGGCGGGCGGCGGCGACGAGCCCGCCAACCACACCGGCGTCGACCCGACCTTCGACGCCGCCGGCACCGGCTACTACTCCGCCACCGACGCCGGCAGCGAGTTCCGCCAGCTGGTCCACACCGACCTGGCCACCGGCGAGCGGCGGGTGCTGACCGCGGACATCCCGTGGAGCGTCGACGAGTTCGAGCTCAGCGACGACGGCAGACGGGCGGCGTTCGTGGTCAACGAGGACGGCATCGACCGGCTGTACCTGATGGACCCGGCCAACCACCAGAAGCGGCGAGTCGAGGCGCTGCCGTTGGGGCTGGCCGGCGGCCTGTCGTTCAGCCCCGACGGCCGGCGGCTGGCGATGACGCTCAACACCGCCGCCACCCCCAGCGACGTCTACACCCTGGAGCTCGGCGAGGGGCCGCTCGAGGTCACCGGCCTCACCCGCTGGACGGCCAGCGAGGTGGGTGGTCTCGACACCGCGAGCTTCGTCCAGCCGGAGCTGATCCACTACCCCACTTTCGACACGGTCGACGGCGCACCCCGGCGCATTCCGGCGTTTGTCTACCGGCCGCCCGGCGACGGGCCACACCCGGTGATCGTCTCGATCCACGGTGGGCCGGAAAGCCAGTACCGGCCGCGCTTCAGCAGCACCCTGCAGATGTGGATCGCGACCCTGGGCGCAGCGGTGATCGCGCCCAACGTGCGCGGCTCGGCCGGCTACGGCAAGAGCTACCTCAAGCTCGACAACGGCTTCAAGCGGGAGGACTCGGTCAAGGACATCGGCGCGCTGCTCGACTGGATCGCCACCCAGCCCGACCTCGACGCCGACCGGGTGATGGTCTACGGCGGCAGCTACGGCGGCTACATGGTGCTCGCCAGCCTGGTCCACTACAGCGACCGGCTGCTGGCCGGCGTCGACATCGTCGGCATCAGCAACTTCGTGACCTTCCTCGAGAACACCCAGGACTACCGGCGCGACCTGCGACGGGTCGAGTACGGCGACGAGCGCGACCCCGCGATGCGTGCCCACCTCGAGAAGATCAGCCCGAACCGCAACGCCGCGAGGCTCACCGCGCCGCTGTTCGTGGCGCAGGGACAGAACGACCCACGGGTACCGGTGACCGAGTCGGAGCAGATCGTGCGCGACGTGCGAGCGGCCGGCTACGAGGTCTGGTACATGAACGCTCTCAACGAGGGCCACGGCTTCCGCAAGAAGGAGAACCGCGACCTGTACCAGCAGCTGGTGGTGCTGTTCTTCGCCCGCCAGCTCGAGAGCGCGGCGGCCGCGGAGGCGGCACCTGCGCGGCAGGCGGCCGGCGCCGGCGGATGAGCGCCTCCGAGGTCATCGCGATCGGGCTGCCGCTCGGCGACGTGCAGCTCGAGGCGCCGCCCGACATGCACGACACGGTGCGGCTGTTCTACCCGGCGGCGGCGGCCGGCGGCGAGCAGCTCGCCAGCTTCCGCAGCTGGCACAGCGGCGGCCGCTGGCGGCTGGGCGCCGGCGACCGCGCCGCCGGCGATTACCAGCGCCCGGTGCACGCGCTGCTCGGGCTGGAGTTCGAGATCGAGCAGCTGCTGCTCGAGCGGCGAGGTGAGCTGCTGGCGATCCACGCCGGCAGCTGCGTCGTGGGCAGCGCCGCCTGTCTGCTGGCCGGCACTCCCGAGGCGGGCAAGACCAGCTGCACCTTCCAGCTCGCCGAGTTGGGGCATCCGTTCCTGAGCGAAGAGGTGACGCTGGTCGAGCCGGGGAGCTGGACGGTGCTGCCGTTCCTGCAGACGCCGACGCTCGAGGGCGGCCTGGTGGAGGAGTTCCGGCGCCACGCCCGCTTCCGGCACGGCACGCTCCATCCGCTGCACCGACGGCTGTGGCGCTACCTGCCGGCGCGGCTCGGCGCGCCGGCGCCGGCGCGGCACATCGTGCTGCCGCGCTACCAGCGGGGCGCGCCCGGCGGGGTCGAGCGGCTCACTGCCGAGCAGGCGCTGGCCGAGTTCCTGGGCTACTGCTTCGAGCCGGCGGGTGACCGCGAGCGGTTCCTCGAACAGGTCATCGGCCTGCTCGAGGCGACCACCGTCCTGCGGCTGAGCTACGGCGACGCGGGCGAGGCGCGACGGCTGCTGGCGGCGGCCTGCGCCGAGCCGCCGGCCTAGAGGTCGACGCTCACCCGCCGCGGCGGCGCGGGATCGGCAGCGACCAGGCGGCGGGCGGCGGCGGCGAGCGTCTCGCGGCTGCCGGGCAGCCGGCGGTCGGGCGCCACCTCGGCGAGCGGCAGCGCCAGGTAGGCGCGCCGGCCGACATCCGGGTCGGGCAGGCGGAGGCCGGTCTCCGGGTCGTCCAGCTCGACGTCGCCGTAGGAGACCAGGTCCAGGTCGATGGTGCGCGGGGCGTTGGGGTCGTCGGTGCGCACCCGCCCGAGCTCCACCTCGATGCGGCGCAGCGCGCGGCGCAGCTCGACCGGTGGCAGCTCGCTGCGGCCGCGCACCGCGGCGTTGAGAAACAGCGGCGTCCCGGGAGCGCCGTGCGGCTCCGACTGCCAGGCGCCGGACACCGCCGCCACCCGCAGCAGCCCCCGCAGCCGCGTCACCGCCAGCGGCAGGTTGGCCCGAGGCTCGATGTTCGAGCCGAGCACCACCAGCACCTCGACGCCGGCCGGCACCGGTCAGCGGTCCGCGCGGCGCCGACCGCTCGGCCGGCTAGCCACCGCCGTCGGCCTCGAAGTCGGCTCGCCGGCGCTCGATCTCGACCCCCACCGACTCGGCGAAGCGCAGCGCGCCTGGCTTCTCGACCCGCACCACCGCCCGCCCTGCGCCGTGCTCCACGACGCAGATGCGGGCGATCTCGGTGGCCAGCGCCTCGACCAGAAAGTGCTCCGACTGCTCGACGTAGGCGATCACCGACTTGGTGAGGGTGCGGTAGTTGAGCGCCTGCTCGACGTCGTCCGAGGCGCCGGCGGGCGCACAGTCGAAGGCGAGGGTCAGGTTGATCAGCACATCCTGCTTCTTGGTGCGCTCCCAGTCGTTGATGCCGATGATGGCTCGCACCAGCAGGTCCCGGATCAGGATCTTGTCCACCGCCACTCCTCTCGCACCGGGCGAACCGGCCTCAGTGGTGCGCCGCACCGAGCAGCCGCTCGCCGCCGTCGACCACCAGCTCGCTGCCGGTGACGTAGTCGTTGCTGGCCAGGAAGACCACCGCCTGGCCGATGTTCCCGGGCCGCCCCGGCCGGCCGAGCGGCACGCGCCCACCGACCTCGCGCCACTCGCTGCTGTCCGGGTCCATGCCGGGCGGCGGCAGGATCGGTCCCGGCACCACCGCGTTGACCCTGACGCCGGGCGCCAGGTCGCGCGCCGCCAGCCGCGTGAGGTGCAGCAGGGCGGCCTTGCTGGCGCCGTGGTGGGCCCGCTCGCTCCACGCCAGCAGTCCGCTGAGATCGGCGACGTTGATGATGGCGCCCGGCGCCTCGGACGGCCGCGGCGAGCTGCCCATCAGCCGCGCCGCGGCCTGCATGCACAGAAACGGCGCCCGCAGGTTGAGCGCCAGGACCTCGTCCCATTGCTCCACCCCGATCTGCTCGAAACGGCCCGACTCGAAGCTGGCAGCGCTGTTCACCAGCACGTCCAGCCGCCCGAACCGCTCGCCGGCAGCCGCAAAAAGACCCTCGATCTCGGCAGGCCGGGTCAGGTCGGCAGCCAGCGCCGCGGCCTCGACGCCCAGCTCGCGCAGCTCGCCGACCGTGCGCTCGGCCTTCTCGGGCGAGCTGCGGTAGTGCACAGCGATCGCGACGCCCTGCTCGGCCAGCGCCCGCGCCATGGCGCGACCCAGCCGGCGCGAGGCGCCGGTGACCAGAGCTACTCTGCCCTCGAGGTCCATACGCGATCGGCATCCTGTGGGGAGGACGCGGCAGCTGTCAACCGCGCCGCCCGCCGGCGCGCACCGCCGGCGTCGACGCAAAACGGGCCCGGCGATGCCGGGCCCGTGCAGGAGAAGCGGATTCGCGCGTGCCGTGCGGCTGGTGGCGAGTCCGAAAGTCGATCTAAGGCGGGGAGGGGAAAGGGACGGGGGGCTCTCGGTTCGGTAAGTCTCTCAGAATTTACTCTGGGAAGATTCCAGAGGCAGGGGCAGGATGGTAAGTGAGGATGGAGACCGTAAGACGCTCTCCTGAGTACGGTGAGACTAGACTTTGAGGGAGCCCCCCTCCAACGCTTGTCGCGTCGTACTGAACGGACCATAGCACTTTGTGAAAGTTTTCACAAGCGATAGCGGAAACCGGGCGTAAGCGGTCTGCGCCCCGCCGGCCCCCCCACAGCTCAGCCCGGAGCGCTCGTCCCGCGTTCCGGACTCGCGCCGGGGGCCGGACCGTCGCTCGACCTGAGGTGGCGGCGGCGCGGCGCGACCGGAAACAGGCTACCCGGCTGGCGGTCGATCAGGTCGTCGAAGCTGGCTGCATCGGGGTGCGACGCAGCCGGCGCGGCAGCCGTGCCACCGGCTCCGACGGCGCGGGGGTTGGCCACCAGGAACGGAAAGTAACCCGGGAAGACCGCGACCAGGGGTGAGCCTCCCGCCGCCGGCGCCCGCCTGGGCGGCCCCTCGGCTTCCTGCTTCGAGCGGCTCAGCTGCGCCACCGCCAGCGCCTCGATGGCGCGGGCGATCCGCTCCTGTCGCAGCTCCTCGCGCCGCTGCGCCGCGAGGGCTTCGAGCTGCCGCATCTCGAACTGCCGCACCTCGGGGGTGACCCAGCGCCCCTCCCAGGGGACGTACCCCCGCCGGCGCATGCGCTCGGACTCGGTCAGCCACTCCCCGGCCTTCGAGTCGAAGCTGTAGCCCATCGCGGCCATCAACGGCTGCAGCCCCTCGAGGCCCGGCTCCAACCGCGCCGCCACCAGCGCCGCGGTCTGCAGGCCCCGCACGAACCCGTGCCCCTGGCTCCAGCGCGCCAGCTCCAGCCAGTCCGAGGCTGGAGAGCCCGCCGACCGCAGCTCGCGCTCGCGCTCGAGATACAGCTGCCACACCGACGGCGCCCGCTCGACCCGCGCCACCGCCTTGGCCGGCAACACGATCTCGCCGTACGGCAGACGGATGCGCACCGAGTCGCCGACAGTCTCGGCGATCACCTCCTCGAAGCTGCGCCCGTTCTCCAGGTAGACGGTATCGGCGACCGCCGGCGCCGCGACCAGCGCGACAACGAGGAGAGCGGGGATGAGGGCTGGCCTGCGCATGGCCTGCTCCGGCGTAGCTGCCTGCATGGTAGCAGAAGGCCGGCGGCCTCGTCGGGTGCCGGCCACGGCAAGAGGCACCGAGTTTGCTAGGCTGATGCGTGTGAGACGGGCGCTCCATACCGGTCGCTGGCGCTGGCTGCCGCTGGCCGCGGCGCTGCTGCCGTTGGCCGGCGCCGTCGACGCCCACGCCGTGCATCCGGCCGGCGACGGCGAGATGCCGGTCTTCTCGGAGGCCCGCCACGGCGGCCAGCCGAGCCACCTGGAGGCCGCCGGCAGCGCGGTGGCTCGTCCCTGCCTGGTCTGCCTGGCGGCGTCGAAGCAGAAGGGGCTCGCCCCGCGCGCGGTGGCCGCCGCCGGGCGGGCGCCGACCCGCGGCTCCGCTCCCGAGGGCCGGCCGCAGGCGCCCCTCGGCTCGCCTCCTCCCCCGGCGAACCCGCGCGCTCCCCCCGGCGGCTGAGCCGCCTTCGCCACCGGCCGCGGCCGACACCACCGCGCGCGGCCGCCCGCCAATCCGACAAAGGGGGGAGCACGACTCCATGCAGTACCGCAAGCGGAAAGTGATCATGCCGTTGGCGCTGGCCCTGGCGCTGGTGCCGCCGGCGACGGCCGCCGGTGAGGGCGAGCCGGCGCCGACCACCGTCGAGCTGCTGCGCGCCGAGCTGGAGGAGCTGCGGCGCGAGTACGCGGTGCGGCTCGCCGAGCTCGAGCGGCGGCTGGCCGAGCTCGAAGCCCCGGCCGGCAGAGAAACCCAAGATGCCGGCGAGGCGGCTGCACCGGCGGCTGACGAGCTGGCGCGGCTGCGCCAGGCGGCGCGCCAGGCCGCCGGCGGCGGCGCCGCGCAGCCGGCGTCGGCCGGGTCCGGGCCGGCCACCGGCCGGGAGCGCAACCTGAACCGCCTCAACCCCGAGATCTCGTTCACCGGCATCTTCGTCGGTCGCGCGTCCGACTCCGGCCGCGAGGAGTTTGCCGCCGAGGAGTTCGAGCTCGACCTGCAGTCGGCGCTCGACCCGTTCTCGCGTACGCGGTGGACGATCGCCTTCGGCGAC
>JBFGNS010000185.1:0-7545 GCA_041574955.1 Thermoanaerobaculia bacterium
CCGCCCCCCCACCCTAGTAGGGATGACAGGGAGCTCCCTGAATCGCCGACAGGAGAGAGGTCATGGCGCACGTCACCATCGAACAGATTGCGAACCTGGTGCTCGGACTGAGCCCTGAGCAGGAAGCGGAAGCCCTGCGACGCCATATCGACGACGGCTGCAAGCGCTGCGGCCGCCTGTTCGCGGCGCTGACCCGGTTGCGCGAGGTCGGCGAGTTCGACTCTCGCCACCGTCCGCCCGACGGCGTCGTACGCACGGTCAAGGCGCTGGTGGAGTTCGGTCGCCGGCGCCCGCGTCAGCGCAAGCTGGAGATGAAGCTGTCGTTGGACAGCATGCTCCAGCCTGCCCCCTACGGCACCCGCAGCCTGCAGACCTCCAACCGCCATCTCGTCTACTACTCACAGAACTTCGCGCTCGACCTCCGCATGGACTTCGAGAGCGCAGCCCGCGAGATGGTGCTGGTCGGACAGCTGCTCAACCGCGACCTGGGACCGCTGCAGGACGTACCGGCCTTGCTGATCTCCGGTGACCAGGTGCTGTCGCACTCGACCACCGGCCGCCTGGGCGAGTTCCACATGGAATGCAGGCCTCGCGGCTCGATGCAGCTGCGGCTGCAGGTCAACGAAGAAGAGCTCATCGAGGTCCAGCTGGACCGCCGCCGGCAAGGCAGCGCGCGTCCCTCGCTGCGGCTGCTCGACGAGCTCGAGCACCCGCCGGCGAACAGCCTCACGGCCGCCAACGCCTCGGCGACCCCGAGTTCGAAGGAGCCCCACGAGTAGTCGCCCACGAAGAAGAACTACGGAGAGTCCACACCATGAACCGCCTGATCCGCTACGCCACGACGCTGCTGCTTTTCGCCGGCCTGTTCGCCGGCTCCGCGACGGCCCAGTCCTGGGACCGCAAGAACACCGCTCGCAACCAGTTCATCCTGCGCGGCTCGCACGCCGACATCACGGCGATCGCCCAGCGCCACGGCCTCGAGCTGCTGCACAACCTCCACGAAGGCGCCGCCCTGGTGCGCGGCCCGGAGACCATGACGCCCGAGCTGATGGCCGAGCTGGTCACCCCCGACGAGGAGGTGCTCGGCTTCGAGTCCGTGCTGCTGGCCACTCTGCCCGAGGCATCGCTCGATCAGTCGTCGACCGCCATCCTCGAGCAGTCCTCGACCGCCATCCTCGAAGCGGTGCAGACGCCGGGCACCCATGAGGGTCCGCTCGCCGCCTACTTCGCCACCCCGCTGTGGAACGGCTTCGTCAACCAGCCGGCGGCCGCCGTCATCCGGCTCGCCGAATCGCGCGGCCCCACCGCCGGCTCCTACGGCTCCGGAATCGTGGCGGTGATCGACACCGGCATCGACCCCGACCACCCGCTGTTCGCCGGCGCGCTGGTCGGCGGTTACGACTTCGTCCTCGACCAGCCGGGCACGCCCTCCGAGTGGAGCAACCTCGACCAGTCGTCGAGCGCCATCCTGGAGCAGTCCTCCACCGCCATCCTCGAGCAGTCCTCCACCGCCATCCTCGAGGGCCTGGGAGACGTCTTCTTCCTCAACCAGTCGTCGACCGCCATCCTCGAGCAGTCCTCCACCGCCATCCTCGAGGAGCACGAGCTGCCGGCGGCGTTCGGTCACGGCACGATGGTTGCCGGCATCATCCGGCTGGTGGCGCCGGGCGCCATGATCATGCCGCTGCGGGCCTTCGACAGCGAGGGTACCGGCAGCGTCTACGACATCGCCCGCGCCGTCTACTACGCGGTCGAGAACGGCGCCAACGTCATCAACATGAGCTTCAGCATGGAGGAGTTCTCCCCCGAGCTGGCGCGCGCGATCAACTTCGCGCACCGCAACGGCGTGATCTGCGTCGCGGCCGCCGGCAACAGGGGCGAGCGCGTTCTGACCTACCCGTCGGCGTTCGGCAACGCCGTCGGCGTGGCCTCCACCAGCTACCAGGATACGGTCAGCTTCTTCTCGAACTTCGGCTCCGACATGGTGGCCCTGGCGGCTCCGGGCGAAGGGGTGATCACCGCCTTCCCGGGCGGCTTCTGGGCCGCCGGCTGGGGCACTTCGTTCGCGGCACCGCTGGTCGCCGGCACGGTAGCCCTGCTGCACGACACCACCGGTAACGGGTCGATGCAGTCGGCCGCCGACTTCTACCAGGCGCTGTACGCGCTGGCCAAGGGCGCGGAGTACCTGCCCTCACTGTCGGCCGAGCTGGGTAACGGCCGGCTCGACGCCGCCGCTGCGGTCGACAACCGGCTGCAGATCGTCAACTGAGACATCAACTCGCTTCGGAGGCAACCCCATGCTGGCCGTTTCCAACTCCCACAGCCTGCCACCCACGTTGCTGGCGTCCGAGCCCCACGCTCTGCGGCTCAAGCGGCTGGAGGAGAGAATCCGCGAGGTCGAGGAGGGCATCGTCTGCGCCCTCAGCATGCTGCTCGACCTCAAGGACCTCAACACCGGCCTGCACGCCACGCGTCTGGCGGCCTGGGCGCTGCGGGTGGCCGAGCGCATGGGGGTCTCCGAGAGCGAGCTACGCGCCATCGAGATCGCTTCGGTGCTGCACGACATCGGCAAGGTCGGCGTGCCCAACGAGATCCTCCAGAAGCCGGGCCGGCTGACCGACGAAGAGATGGACATCGTGCGCAAGCACTCGGAGTACGGCTGGGGGATCCTGCGCAACATCCCGGGCTTCGAAGCCATTAGCCTGCTCGTCCTGCACCACCACGAGCGGTGGGACGGCAAAGGCTATCCGAGCGGTCTGGCCGGCGAGGAGATCCCGTTCGGCGCCCGCGTGGTGGCGGTGGTGGACACGTTCGACGCCATGCTGTCGGACCGCCCCTACCGCAAGGGGATGACCCTCGAGGTCGTGCTCGAGAAGCTGCGACCCGAAGCCGGGCGCCAGTTCGATCCCGAGATCCTGGCCCAGTTCATGGACATCGCCTCGCGCTACGTGCAGGACATCTCGCAGATTCGCGAGCCCACGGCATGAGCCTTGGCCTATATCAGACGGCCGACCTCCGCACCCTATAGAACCAGAAACCGCGACCGACACCATCTTTCGCCGGCGACCTCGACACTCACGACCATGCTCCACCACCCCGATACCGGCCGGCGTCTCTTCCGCGGACGGGTCTTGCGCGACCTCACCGCTTTGCATAGCCGGCCCGGTGGCAGCCACCGGCCGGCCTCTTCTTTCGAAATCCTGCGACAGCCGGAGCGGGCTCGGGAACAGACATCCCTTGCCCTCCAGCTCGCCTTCGACAGCCACCCCGGGCCCGCTCCGGCCGGCTGTCGCAGTGACTCCACCGCCCCCCACCACCTGGTCTTCCTGTCCCGCGACTACGCGCTCGAGCTCGAGCTCGAGCGCTCTCACCGGGGCCGATCCAAGCTGCGCGGCGAGCTGCTCAGCCGCAGCGGCGGCCCGCTGGCCGAAGTACCGGCGCTCCTGCTCGACGGCGACGCGATCGCCGGTTACGCTTGCACCGGCACCCGTGGCGAGTTCTGCTTCGAGAGCCGCGCCGGGGCCGATCCGCGGCTATGCCTGCTGATCGACTTCGACCGTTGCATCGACCTGGAGCTCGACTTCGAAGCCCGCGCCGCCGGAGCATCCGAGGCGTGGGAGCACCCGGCGCCAGAATCGGGTATATCAGAATCGCACCAGCACCACCCTATAGAGGACAGAGGGGCACGATAGCGAGCTCCCGACCGAGCAAGGCCGCGCAAGGGGAACCCAGTATGAAACACTTCGACATCCACGAGTGGTCCGATTTCGCTCGCGGCCTGGGCGACGAAGCCAGCCGCCAGGCGATGACCGACCACCTCGCCAGCGGCTGCGCCCGCTGCGATGCGGCGCTCAGCGCGGTACAGCGCGTCGTGACCCTGGCCCAGAACGAACTCGACTGGCAGCCGCCCGTGCACGCTGTCCGGTCGGTGAAAGCCTTTTTTGCCTTGAACCTGCCGGAGCGGGCTCCGAAACTGAAATCCCTAGCCCTCCAGCTCGCCTTTGACAGTTTTATGGAGCCCGCTCCGGCCGGTATTCGCAGTCTCGACACGACGAGTCGTCATCTCGTCTACTACGCCCAGAACTACGCCCTGGATCTGCGGCTCGATTACGAGCCGCAGAGCCACGCGCTCCACCTCGGCGGCGAGATCCTCGACCGCCAGTTCGGACCGGTGGCCAACATCCCGGCGTTCCTGTTCGCCGACGACCAGGTGGTCTCCCGCTCGACCTCCGGCGAGCTGGGGCAGTTCGACCTGCACTGCGAGCAGGAAGGCAAGCTGCGGCTCTGCCTGGTCATGAACGACGACGAGAGCATCGACATCTCCCTCGACTCCCGACGCCGGCGCCCGGCCAACGCGCCGGCCCACTGATCGCCGTACGAACTCCACGCCTGTTCTCCTGTCCTCTGGCCCACCCCGCGCGCTCGACGCTCGCGGGGTTCTTTTCTTGCTGCCGCCGTCGCCGCCGCGGCGGCACGTGCCGGCCGCTGTACTAGACTCCCCTGCGTCATGGGCGACAGGCAGGGCCGCCCCGGCGAAGAGCTCCGGGTGCCGTTAGAGCAGGCGATTGCCCTGCGCTTCCTCCACCTGAACGACTTCGTCGACGAGCTGTCGGCCAACGTATCGGCGGGTGGCATGTTCCTGCGCACGGGGAACCCGCATCCGGTGGGCTCGATCTTCGAGTTCGAGTTCCGGCTGGGCGACGACTTCACGCTGATCGAGGGCAAGGCCCAGGTGGTCTGGGTCCGCCGGCGCCCCGACGGTGACCGGCCGGCGGGCATGGGCGTGCGGTTCGTCGAGCTGGACGACGAGAGCCGGCGGGTGGTCCTGCGGATGGTCGCCGAGCACGCCGGGCGCGGCGGCGATCCGTTCGAGCTCGAGGACGGGGGCCGCTCGGAAGCCGCGGCGGGAGCGAAGGACGGCAGCGCGGAGCCGGCGGTTGCCGCTTCCGCCACCGCCGAGGACGAGCTCGACGCCAAGCCGCCGCCGCGGGACGCTGCACCAGCTGGGCCCGTCACCGCGGCCGACGACCCGACCGACAACGCCACCGGCGCCTCCGCGCCGGCGCCCACCGAGCCCGGTCCATCGCGCGAGCTCCCGGGCGCGGCCGCCGACCCACCGACCGACTCCCGCGGCGGGCGCCGCCGGCGCGCCGGGCTGGCCTGGCTGCTGGCCGCGGCAGCGCTCGCCGTCGCCACGCTGCTATGGCTAGAGCCCGCCCCCGGGATCCCGGAAGCGACGTCACCCGCGGCGGCGAGCGACGCCGCACCGATCCCGGCGGCACCGCCGGCGCCGACCCTCGCGGCTGCGGAGGCGGAGGAGTCGGAGCCCGCCGCGCCGATACCGCCAAAGCCGCTGGACGAGGTGCTCGCGGCGGTCCAGTCGTGGGCCGCCAGCTGGTCCGAGCAGCGCCCCGACGAATACCTCGTCCACTACTCCGCCGACTTCCGCCCGGCCGACGGCAGCGCTCGGCACCGCTGGGAGCAGCTGCGACGCAGCCGCATCCTGGCGCCGGACTGGATCGAGGTCGGCCTGGCCTTCCTCGAGCCCGAGCTGCTCGACCCGCGAACCGCGCGGGTGCGCTTCGTCCAATCGTACGAGTCGGACACCTACCGCGACGTGGTGCGCAAGCAGATCGAGCTCAAGCGCGAGCAGGACGGCTGGAAGATCGTCGGCGAGGTGGTCACGCCCTGAACCGGCTGGCGGCGCCGGCCGCGCTACCAGACGCGCCAGGCGGAGGGTCGCTCCTCTGCGGTCGGCCGGCGGCGCCTGCGCGCCGCGCTCCGCACCCGCCGTCGCGGCACCGCCGACAGGGCGGTGATCCACTCGCCGACCGGCGCCAGCGGCGCGGTCTCGAGCCGGTAGACGCGCTCGCGCCCGCGTCGCTCCTCACTCACCAGACCGGCGTCGCGCAGCAGCTTCAGGTGCTTGGAGACCGCCGGTCGGCTGACCGTGAAGCGCGCAGCCAGCCGTCCCACCGGCTTGGGTCCCGACCACAGGCTCTGCAGCAGCGCCCGCCGGACCGGATCGGCCAGCGCTCGGAAGATCTCCTGCCTCTCATTCGTAACCATGCGTTCAATAATAGCACAGCCCCGGCCACGAAGCGTAACTGGATGGCTACCCATGGATGCACCAGCCGCGCCCCGGCGTAGCCTCGACCGCTGGGGCTTCGAGGGCGAGCGCTTCGAGGTACCCCCGCCGCTGGCCGCCTGGCTGGCCCAGCGGTTGGGCGAGAGCGAGCCGGGCGCTCCCGCCGGCCGGGCCGCGCCGCCGCCCGGCCGACCGCTGCCCGAGCTGCCCGCCGCGACCTCGATCGACCCGGCCGATCGGCTGGCCCACTCCCGCGGACGAGGGCTCACCGACCTGATCCGTCTGCGCACCGGCACCGTGCCCGCGCTACCGGACGCGGTGGTGCGCCCGGCCGACCACGGCCAGCTCGCCGACCTGCTGAACGCCTGTGCGCGCCACGGCGTGCGCGTGGTGCCGTGGGGCGGCGGCACCTCGGTGACCGGCGGCGTCAACCCCCGTCCGGACGGGCGGCCGCTGGTGACCGTCGACCTGGAGCAGCTGAGCGGCTTGCTCGACCTGGATCTCGAGGCCGGTTTGGCCCGGTTCGCAGCCGGCACCCCCGGCCCGGCGGTCGAGCGGCCGCTGGCGAGGCGCGGCCTGACCCTCGGACACTTCCCGCAGTCGTGGGAGCTGTCCACCGTGGGCGGCTGGGTCGCGACCCGCGCCTCGGGGCAGGAGTCGCTGCGCTACGGCGGCATCGAGCGTCTGTTGGCCGGCGTCGAGCTGATCGCACCCGGGGGGCGGCTGCGTCTCGCCGCCCAGCCGGCCACCGCCACCGGTCCCGACCTGCGGCAGCTGGTGCTGGGCAGCGAGGGGCGGCTGGGGGTGATCGCCTCGGCTACGCTGCGGGTGAGCCCGCTGCCCGAGCGCCACGAGGTCAGGGCGGCCCTGATGCCGGGCTGGCCGGAAGGCCTGCTGGCGGTACGAGAGCTGGTGCGCGAGCGGCTTCCGCTCAGCCTGCTGCGGCTGTCGGACGGTCCCGAGACCGCGGCGGCGCTGGCGGTCGGGCTGGCGGGGCGGCGCCTGGCGGCCGCCCTGCTCGACCGGCTGCGAGCGCGGCGGGGCGGCGGCAGCCTGCTGCTGTACGGGGCGGCCGGCGACCGCCGGCGGGTGGCGGGCGCGCTCGCCCGCTGCCGCACCGTTCTGCGCCGCCACCGCGGCCTGCCGCTCGGCGCCGGCCCCGGCCGGCGCTGGCTGGCCGACCGCTTCCGCCACCCCTACCTGCGCGATGCCCTGCTCGATCGCGGCGTGGCGGTGGACAC
This sequence comes from Thermoanaerobaculia bacterium, assembly GCA_041574955.1. Taxonomy (GTDB): domain Bacteria; phylum Acidobacteriota; class Thermoanaerobaculia; order Multivoradales; family JAHEKO01; genus CALZJC01. The sequence continues at coordinate 7,330 of JBFGNS010000185.1, forward strand.
CCTCGAGACCGCGGCTCCGTGGAGCGGCCTCGAGCCGCTGGCCGAAGCGGTGCGCGGCGCTCTCGAGTCCGCCGCCGCCCGAGCCGGCGAGCGGTGCGTGGTGATGACCCACGTCAGCCACCCGTATCCGGACGGCGCATCGCTCTACTTCAGTTTCTTCTTCCGCTGCCCGGTCGACCCCGACGCGGCGTGCGCCCGCTGGGCGCAGCTCAAGCG
>JBFGNS010000186.1:0-7531 GCA_041574955.1 Thermoanaerobaculia bacterium
GCGCGGCGCCACCAGCCGAGCCGTCTCGAGCGGCTCCGGCGGCTCTCCACCCCGCGCCGGCAGCGGGTTGTGGACCCGCGTCACCGGCAGGTCGCTGTCGCTCACCAGGTGGGCAAGGGCGCCGGGACCGACGTGGCCGGCGGGTCCGCAGCCGACGCGGTAGGTGGCGAGGAAGCGGCTTCCCGGGGTCGGCCTGCGGCCCTGCCGTCCGTCCCCGAAGCGCAGCCGGGCGCTGCCGTCGGTCTCGGTCTCGACCACGAAATGGGAGGCGAACGGCGAACTCTCCAGCAGGTCGCGGCGCGGCTTCCACGGCTCGCCGGAGCCCTCGACCTCGCCGCCGTGCAGCTCACGCAGCTCGATGGCGGGCAGCGCCCGCCGGGGCTCCTGGGCGGGGCCGGCCGCGCCGGCTGAGATCGAGCCGGGCGTCCCCGCGGGCTGGCGCCAGGTCAGCGGTGCGTGGCCGAGCACCGGCCGGTACGGCTGCCCGGCGACCACCGGTGGCAGCTCCTCGCGCAGCGTGCGGCCGTGGTCGGCCAGCACCACATTGCCGCGCACCACCAGCCTCTCGCCCGGCGAGCCGTCGCCGCCGCTGCTGACCGTCAGCGCCCGGGGCAGGGCGTCCTCGTCGCACAGCTCGAGCTCGGTGATGGCTGCCGAGGTGAGCGGATCCTCGGTGCATCGCGGCCGGCTCGCCAGCCGCACCAGGTGGGGCCGTTCCGCCTCACCCGGCTCGCCGGCGGCCGGGGCGAGCGGCTCCAGCACCAGGACGTCGCCGGCGGCGAGCTCCGGGTGGTGGCCGGCGAGCGCCAGCGCGGTGGCGCCGCGCGGCAGCGAGTACTCGTCGGCCCCCCAGCGGTAGACCGGCAGGCGGTCGAGGCTCGGACGGAGCCGAACCGGGTGGAGGGTCTCGAAGGTCAGGCTCCCCTGCTCGAGGGCAGCCGCGTGCTGCGGCGAGCCCGCCAGCAGAACCGGCGGCAGGTCGCCGGCTCGAGTCAGCAGCTCGCTGCCGGCCGGCAGGTCGAGCGGCCGGTCGCCGGCCAGCCCCAGCTGGACCCAGACCCGGGCGTTGCAGCCTTCGTGGAGGGAGTAGCCGAGCAGCCGCAGGTGCCGCCGCACCGAGCTCCGCCGGCGCGCGGTGTCGAGGTAGGCCTCGGTGGCCACCGCGTCCTGGTAGTAGCTCAGGTAGTCGGCGGCGTAGGCCAGCACCTCGACGATCGCCACGCCGACATCGGCGGGGTTGCGCTCGGTCCACTCCGGCACGTGCGCCGCCATGCGCTCTAGCATCAGCCGCCGGAAGCTGGCGTAGTCCTTGGCGAGGTAATCGATGGCGGCGCCGCTTCGCCGCTCGCCGGATCGCCGCGGCTCCGCCTCGGCGGCGGGCGGCCGGCCGTCGAAGCGGAACGGCGCGGCGTCGAAGAACCGGTCGATGCCGGGGGCGTCGATCTCGAGCCGGTAGCTGGCCGGATCGGAGCGCAGACGCCGGGCGCGGGCCGCGTCGGCCACCCGCACGAAGACGTCGACGGTGCCGGCCTCCGCCGCCACCGCCAGCCGCGTCACCTGGACCCCGGCATCGACCTCGCCGGCCGGGTCCAGGATGCGGAAGCTGCCGGGACCCAGGCCGTCGGGTGGCCGATCCACGAACCGCAGCCTGAGCCGCCAGGTGGGCTGCGCGTCCCCTGCCGGGGTCGCTTCGACCCGGTCGAGCGCGTGCACCGCCCGGTTGCCGCGCAGCGCCTTGCGCCGCTGCTCGCGGAAACGCGCGCCCTCGGCTCCGCCGGGGATCACAGCGCCGACACCTCGTAGGTCACGGCATGGGGTTGGTTGGTGGCGCGGTCGACGTACTCGACCAGCACGATCAGCCGCTCGTCGCGGTGGATCAGCTCGACCCGCCGCGGCTCGATCAGCTCTCCCAGCCAGGTGATCAGCGCCTGCTGCACCAGGAACTGGGTGGCGATCCGCTCCTCCTCGCCACCCGCTCCAAACAGCTCGCGCAGCAGCCCGCAGCCGAAATCGGGCCGGTTGACCCGCTCGCCGGGGGCGGTGAACAGCACCTGTTCGATGAGCTGACGCAGGTGGTCGTCGTGCGACGCCTCGGCGGTGCGGCCACGGCCGTCGAGCATCAGGGGGAAGTGGAGTTGCACGATGCGACTCGGCCTCAGTTGAGGTTGATCATCGACCCCTTGACGTTGACCATGCTGCCCTTGACGTCCAGGGTGCCGCCCGACTGAACGGTCGTCGAGCTACCGCCCTTGACGGTCAAGGCGGAGCTCGCCTCCAGCGTGCCCGAGGAGCCGGCTTTGAGGCCCAGCGTGGTGCCCGACTCGAGCGCCGCCGCCTTGCTCGCCTTGAGCGTCAGCCCGCCGCTGGCGGTAACGGTGGTGTCCTGGTCGGAGGTGCTCTTGATGGCTTTGCTCTTGAGCGAGATGTCGTCCTTGGTGAGGATGACGGTGGTGTCCTCTACCTTGAGGGTTATGCCGTCTTTCGGGTGAACCGTGATCGAGCTGATGCCGGTCTCGAGCAGTGCACCGTTGGTGTCGAACACCAGCGTTACCTTCTCCTCCACCGCGGGGGCATCGATCTCGAGTTTGATCGAGCCCTTCTTGTCCACCGCGTCGTCGATGGCAAACACCGAGCAATCGGTCTTGAGGATCTTGACCAGCGGCGGGTTGTCGCTCTCCAGATTCCCCGGATCGGGGAACTCGCTCTTCTCGTCCCAGTAGCAGCCGGTCCAGATCGGGCGGCTGGGATCGCCGGCCTCGAACTCGACCCACACGTGCGCGCCGACCGGTGGGATGATGTGCATCCCGACGGGCGAATCGGTGAAGCCGGCGTACGGCACGCACGGCATCGCCCACAGCTCCTCGGCGTCGGGCACCGCCGGCACGTCGAGCTTGATACGAGCGATCCCCAGCGGATCGATGTTCTCGATCACACGGCCGCGGTACTTGCCGAACAGCCGGCCCGCGATCTCGAGCTTGTCGCGCGGGCTCATGACGTCGCCACCGTCGTGCCGGTGGCGCCGACGCCCTCCCGCGTCAGCTTGAACCTCTGCATGTACCGTACCTCCCCGCGTTTCAGGTTCATCTTGTGGGTGACCGACTGCACGTAGTAGTTGCCGTCGTAGGTCTCGCCGGCACCGCGCACCCCGACGACACCCGGCACCTGCAGCACGTGGCCGTACTTGGCGGTGTCCAGCTCGCCCTCGATGACCGCCGCGCCTCCCGACTCGAGGTCGGTCGAAGACTGCGCCGAGGTCGCCACCCGTCCGGCGTTGAGGTGCTGGTGGCGCAGGTACTGGCCGCGCACCCCGAGGGTCGAGAGCTTGCTCTCGAAAGACTCCGGGTCGGCCGCCAGCGAGCCGAACTCGGCCAGCGGCACCGGCGTCTTGGAGAGCTTGGTGTCAGCGAACTTGCTGGCCCCGAAGGGGGTCTCGGCGGACTCCTTGCCGCCGTCTCCGTCGGCCAGCTTGCTGCCGTAGTAGAGCACCGCCTCCATCTGGTCGTAGCGCGGCTCGAGGCTCTCGACGTTACCGAACAGGATGGCGTTCGACACCAGCGCGGGCTGTGGTTCGCCGTCGCGCTCGGGCGGACCCCAGTAGGCGGTGGCGGCGGTGTCGAACTTGATGTAAAAGCGGCTGTCGTTGCGCTCGGCGAGCTGGATCAGGAACTCGCGATCGGTGGACAGCTGCTGCGGCGTGTGCTTCTGCGGCGTGACCTCGTTGGCCGGAGCGGTGACCTTCTTGGTGAAGCCGAGGCTCACGTACCGCCCCAGGACCTCGTTTACGATCGCCGAGTCGGTCTTCTCGGGGTACGACTTGCAGAGCTCGAACAGGTCCATCTTGAGGCTCAGGTCCTCGCCGGTCACCACCACCCGGCCGGCGACCGGGTCGAGCTCCTTGTTGACGATGAAGCCGTCCATCAGCAGCTGCGGCTGGTCGTCCACCAGCATCTCGAGCACCACCCGGTTGAACTCGTCGAGCAGCGTCTCCTGCATCAGGTCGTAGTCGTTGTCGGTCTCGGAGGCCTGGGTGGTGAAGGTCAGCTGGAAGCCGGAGGGCGGCGTGTCGCTGAGCGTGACCTCGGCCCCGGTGAGGGTGGCGGCGAGCTCGCCCGGGATCGGCGACTTGGCACCGTCGGCGCCGATGTAGACCTTGAGATAGAAGGTGGGTGGCAGCAGCGAGCTCATCACACCCCCGGCATCAGGATGCGCACCCGCCGGCCGGACCGGCTGGTGAGTTCGAACGGCTGCATCACGTCGTTGGCGTCGCACACCCGCCAGAACAGCTCCGGCTGCTGCAGCGTGCGGGCCGCCAGCAGGTCGGGGCGCTCACCGTCGTTCACCTCGACCTCCCACAGCACCGGCCGGTGGGGGTCTCGGCTCAGTAGTCGGCGGGCCTTGTAGACCAGGGTGTTGCCCCGCTCGTCGGTGTAGTGGAGCTCCGGCAGCTCGTGGTAGCGGCTTCTGCGGTCGAACATCGCGTCTCCTCCAGTCGCGGTCTCGCTTCCCTACTCGAGCGCCTCCATGGCGGCTTTGGCGAGCTTGGCTCCCTGCGTGGCGAGCCACAGCGCCTCCTGCGCCTTGAACTCCAGCGCCTGGGCCTCGAGCACCCCCTGGTAGGCCAGGAAGGCGACGCTCAGCGGCTCCTTTGGATCGGTCACCTGGGAGTACGAGATCACCTCCATCGACAGCGACACCTCGGCCCGGATCGGATTCAGGTTGGAGTCGAACATCTGCTCGGTGACGCTGATGCCGGTGATCCGTATCGGCACGATGCGGGTCATGCCGAAGATCAGAAGGGTGCGCGCCGCCGGCGTCGGCACCGCGCCGACGGTGCCCTCGCTATACAGCTTGATGTCCTTGGCCACCGCCACCAGGCTGGGATAGGCGAACAGCTCGAGCGCCGCCAGCTGCGGTCTGATGCCCATCGTCGTGCTGATCACGCTGCCCGACTCCATGCCGTCGGTGGCGTCCAGGCGCGCCTTGAGGTCGATGGTCTCGGTCGGAGCGCCGCCGAAGCGTGCCGGCTCGACCCGGGTCGCGCCCTTGGCGCCGGTGGGATAGAACGACGGCGTCACCTTGCGGGTCAGCTCCGAGGGGTTGTACTGGAAGCGGATCAGGCTGGGGATCGGAACCACCGAGGAAAGAGACACCAGGGCACCTTTGAGCATCGCTACTCTCCTCCTCTCTCGTCGCCGCCGGCGGGCGGCCGGACCCTGTCGCTGCCGGGCGCCGTGGCCGGCGAGCCCGCCGCACCGTGCGGCACCGTACCGCGGCAAGCTTGCCAGATCGACTCCGCCACCCGGGCGGCCACCTGTTCGACGCTCAGGCCCGACGGCATCTCGAACACGCCGCCCGGCAGCTCGAGATCGGCCGCCGCGCTCAGGCCGCGGCTGGTGATCAGCGATTCCAGCTCGCGCTCGACCAGCTCGGCGAGCCGGGCGCTGTCGGCGGCGCGGACTCCGCCCACCACCAGCTTGTCGATCTCGAGTCTCATGTCCAGTCCCGGACCTCGGCCTGGGGCAGCGTCTTCTGCACCTTCTCGTACTCGCTCTGGGCGGCCCGCAGGACGTGCTCCATACCCACCGGTGCGCCGGCGGCGGCAGCCAGGAAGGCGGCGTTGAGGGCGATGTTGCGGATGTTGCCGCCCGCCACGCTCAGCCGAGCCAGCTTGCTCACGTCGAGCTCCGCCGTCGGCGTCTGCTCGGGGAAGATCCGCTGCCAGATCTGGGCGCGCTCGGCGCGATCGGGAAACGGAAAGTCGACGATGAACCGCAACCGGCGCAGAAACGCCTCGTCGAGCGCATCGCGCATGTTGGTGGTGAGGATGGCCAGCCCGCGGTACGACTCCATCCGCTGCAGCAGGTAGCTCACCTCGACGTTGGCGTAGCGGTCGTGGCTGTCCTTGATCTGGCTGCGCTTGCCGAACAGCGCGTCGGCTTCGTCGAACAGCAGGATCGCGCCGCCCTCCTCCGCGGCGTCGAACACCCGCGCCAGGTTCTTCTCGGTCTCACCAATGTACTTGCTGACGATCGACGACAGGTCGATGCGGTAGAGGTCGAGATCCAGCTCCCGCGCCAGCACCTCGGCCGCCATCGTCTTGCCGGTGCCGCTGGCGCCGGCGAACAGGGCGCTGAGGCCCAGTCCGCGTGAGCTCGACTGGCCAAAGCCCCACTCCTCGTAGACCAGCGCCCGCTGCCGCACCTGGGCCGCGATCTCGCGCAGGGTGCGGGTCTGGCGGGCGGGCAGGACCAGCTGCTGCCAGCTCGCGGCACGGCGGATGCGCTCGGCCAGGTCGTCCAGCCGAGGCCGGGCCTGCACCCGGCAGCTGTGCCAGAGCGCCTCGCCCAGCCCGTCGGGCTCACCGTCGGCGGCGCGACCGAGGGCGCCGGCCAGCGCCGCGCGGATCGTCGGCAGGCCGAGGTCGAACTGCGCCACCAGCCGCTCGACCTGCCCGTCGAGCTCGGCGACCGCGTCGCCCAGCAGCGACTGCCAGAACTCTCGCTGCTCGCCTCGCAGCGGTCGATCCACGTCGAGGGTCAGCACCGGACGCTCGATCGGATTGCGCCGCTTGCGCGAGCTCACCACCAGCGGGCCCCGGTAGGCATCGACCAGCAGGCCGACCGCGGTGTCGCGCGGCCCGTCGCCGGGCTCCGACTCGTCGCAGTCGAGCAGCAGGGCACCAGACGCCAGCAGGGCGCGCCGGTTGAACAGCCGGGCGATCTTGTGCAAGTCGGCTGGGGCCGTGGGCAGGGCAGCCGACGGCACCCTGTCGAGCTGCAGGTCGAGCCGCTCGGCGACGGCGGCGCAGATGGCCCGCTTGCCGGCCACCTCGCGACCGCAAAGCTGAACGATCGGAAAGGCCGCGCTGCCGGCCGTCTGCGACCAAGCGCCGGCGATCTGATCGGCCAGCTCCCGGTGGGAGGGCGCCAGCTCACCTGCCGCCGGTACCGCCTCGCCCAGCCCGGCCAGCCGCTCGTCCGGCGCCCGGATGCCGGTCAGGTAGTGCAGCACCGTCTCGTCGATGCGCAGCGGGCTCGAGGTGAGGGCGTTGCCCGGCCCGACTTCGATCAGCATCCAGTGCCGCAGCCGGCCGCCGGTGGTCAGCGCCGCCCATTCCGGCTGGGGCAGCGCCGCCAGCGCCAGCCCGAAGGTCGGGTAGGCGCGGCTGCTGTCACCCTGCGCCGCAGCGCACAGCGTGGCGAAGCTGCCTTCGAGCTCCGGACCGGCGCACAGCAGCAGCACGTCGCGCTCGAACTGCGAGAGGCCGAGCGTCCGGCACAGCGTCTCCAGCGCGGGCGGTGCCATGCCCTCGTCCGACCGCTCGGGATCGGGTGGCGCGGCGGTGTCGTCGCCTTCGGCCTGGCCGGCGTGACGCTCGAGCGCCTTCCGCACCCGGGCCAGCGCCGCCATCAGGTGGGCCTGGTTCATCCGGTACCAGCCGCCGCCGCTCATGGGATGCGGACCCTCGGCGCCGTGTAGCGGCCAAAGCCGGCGCTGGTCGCGTCGTCGTCGGTGGCCAGCCGGCTGGTCA
>JBFGNS010000187.1:0-7499 GCA_041574955.1 Thermoanaerobaculia bacterium
CATGGAGAAGCACGCGGTGTCGAAGATGATCGGCTCGCCGCCGGGCTACATCGGCCACGACGAGGGCGGCCAGCTGACCGAGCGCATCCGCCGGCAGCCGTACTCGGTGGTGCTGTTCGACGAGATCGAGAAGGCGCACCCCGACGTTTCCAACCTGTTGCTCCAGATCCTCGACGACGGCATGCTCACCGACGCCTACGGCAACCGCGTCGACTTCAAGAACACGCTCGTGCTGATGACCTCCAACCTGGGTTCGAAGCTGGTGCTCCGCGGCGGCCGGATGGGGTTCGCCGAGGCCGACCCCGAGCGCTCCTTCGAGCGGCTCGAGCAGGAGATCTTGGGCGAGCTGAAGCGCAACTTCAGCCCCGAGTTCATGAACCGGGTGGACGAGGTCATCGTCTTCAACCAGCTGGGTCGCGACGAGCTGCGCTCGATCGTCGACATCCTGCTGTACGAGATCAACCTCACCCTCGCCGAGCGCGGGCTGGAGGTCGAGGTGTCGCAGGAGGCGCGTGACTGGCTGCTCGAGCAGGCCGGCATCGAGCCCAGCACCGGCGCCCGTCCGCTGCGCCGCACGATCCAGCGGCACATCCAGGACGCCGTGTCCGAGATCCTGATCAGCCAGCACGGCGAGGCCATCGGGCGGATCTCGGTGACGCTCGAAGACGACCGCCTGGAGTTCCTTCCGGCGGCGGCAGCGGCGGCGGTCAGCGAAGGCTGAGAGACGGACCGATGCGCTCGACTTCGAGAACCACTGTCTGCGCTCTGCTGCTGGCGGCCGTGCTGCTGGCGTCGCCGGTGCCGGCCCAGCAGCACGGCGGGCTGACCATCGTGTCGGTGGAGTTCGAGGGCCTCGAGACCCTGGCTCCAGACACCGTCATGTTCTACCTCGGCCTGGCCGAGGGCGAGCGGCTCGATTGGGCGCGGCTCGACCGCGCGATGCGCGAGCTGTGGGAGCGCCAGCTGGTCGACGACATCGGCGTAGAGAGCCGTGAGGTCGAGGGCGGCGTGGCGCTGTCCATCCAACTGGTCGAGCGGCCGACGCTGGTGGGCGTCGAGTACAAAGGGCTCAAGCGGATCAGCCGTACCGACATCTCCGACCGCATCATCAAGGACCGCATCCGGGTGCGCGAGGGCGATCCGCTCAGCCTCGGTGAGCTGTACCGGCTCAAGTCGATGATCGAGGAGATCTACGCCGAGAAGGGCTACCGGCTGGCCGAGGCCAAGTTCACCATCGAGACGGTGGCGCGCGGCGATCGGCGGGTGAGCTTCACCATCGACGAGGGCGACAAGGTGCGGATCGCCGACGTCGATTTCGAAGGCAACACGGTGTTCGGCGACCGCCGGCTGCGCTGGTCGATGAAGAAGACCAAGGAAAGCGGCCTGATCACCCGCATCATGAAGAAGGACGTCTACAACGTTGCGGCGCTCGAGGAGGACCTCGACCGGGTGCGCGACGTCTACCGCAAGGTGGGCTACAAGAACGTCGTGCTGGGCGAGCCGGAGATCGAGATCCGCGCCCTCAAGCCCGACGCGGCCGAGCTCGAGAAGCAGAAACGGCGGCTGTTCATCACCGTGCCGATCGAGGAGGGCGACCGCTGGAAGCTCGGCGAGATCACCATCCAGGGCAACGACAAGTACTCCGACGAGCTGCTGCTGGCGCAGTTCGAGCGGCCGCGCGGCGGCTGGCTGCGCTCCAAGGTGGTGGACGACGGAGTCGAGGCGGTCAGCGAGATCTACAACAACACCGGCTACCTGTTCGCGCGCGTCGAGCCCGAGCTGCGCGAGCGCGCCGAGGGCGAGGTCGCCGACCTGGTGGTGCACGTGCAGGAGGGCGACCAGTACAAGGTCGGCAGGATCGAGTTCCAGGGCAACACCAAGACGCGCGACAAGGTCATCCGCCGCAATATGGGGGTGCAGGAAGGGCGGGTGCTCAACGCCGGCGCGCTGCGCAACAGCCTGCTGCGCCTGCGTCAGCTCGAGTTCTTCAAGGTCGACGAAAACGATCCCGTGCAGTTCGACTTCGACTCCGAGGAGAAGCAGGTCGACCTGGCCATCAAGGGCGAGGAGGGCGACCGCACCGAGCTGCTGTTCGGCGGCGGCTTCAGCGAGATCGACGGCCTGTTCGGCCAGTTCCAGTTCCGCACCCGCAACTTCCTCGGCCGCGGTGAGACGCTCGCCGTGTCGCTGCAGTCCGGCCGCCGCCAGGACGTCTTCGACCTGTCGTACTTCATCCCGTATTTCCTCGACCGGCCGCAGAACCTCGGCATCCAGGGGTTCAACCGCCGGCTCGACTACGATCTGCTGGGCGGCCAGCGGATCTTCCAGGACACCACCGGCGGTACGCTGTCCTACGGTCGCAACCTGGGGCTGTTCCAGAACGCCACCCTCAGCTACAGCCTGTACGAGACCACCGACCGGCGCCAGCTGCTGTCGTTCACCGGTGACCTGGTCACTCAGAGCTTCGAGCGCGACGTCTCGTCGCTGCGCTTCAGCTACACCTACGACCGGCGCGACAGCCGGCTGCAGCCGACGCTCGGCACGCGCTTCGCCGGCGGCGTCGAGTACGCCGGCGGCCTGCTCGGTGGCACCACCTACTTCGTCCGTCCGCGCGCCTCGTTGACCTATTACAAGCCGCTCACCCGCGGCACCATCCAGACGGTGGGCGCGATCAACGTCGAGGCCGGCTACATCAAGCCGTTCGGCGGCCGCGAGCTGTTCTTCCTCGACCGCTTCTATCTCGGCGGCGAGACCAGCGTGCGCGGCTTCCGCTTCCGCTCGATCTGGGTGCGCGACGAGAACGGCTTGACCCAGGTCGACGAGTCGGGGTTCCCGCTCGGCGGCGACCGTTCGCTGCAGGTGAACCTCGAGTACCACGTGCTGCTCGGCGGACCGTTCCGCCTGATCCTGTTCGCCGACGGCGGCAACGTGTGGGGCGAGGACCAGTCGTTCGACCTCGCGGGCATGCGCTACACCGCCGGTGCCGAGCTGCAGGTCAACGTGCCGATGTTCGGCGCGCCGCTGCGGTTCATCTACTCGTCGAACCTGGATCCGCTGCCCGACGACCGTTTCGAGAGCTTCCAATTCAGCGTGGGGCCGAGCTTTTGAGCCGGCTCTCCGCAGCGACGTCGTGGAGGAGCCGGCGGACGGCCGACGAGGCCTGACAGCGCGGTGCCGGCCGCAGCCGCGGCCGACCGGCGCCGGTCGCCCGCGGCACGCCGCGCGGCGCCGGTGAGACGGCCGCCCAGCGTGCCGAGACGCATAGGGAGAGTGCAGTGAGCGAAGACAGCAAGAGCGGCGGTATCGAATGGGTTCTCGAGCTGCTGCCGCACCGCTATCCGATCCTGCTGGTCGACCGGGTGATCGAGCTGGTGCCGGGCAAGAGGATCGTGGCGTTGAAGAACGTCACCGTCAACGAGCCGTTCTTCAACGGCCACTTTCCCGGGCATCCGGTGATGCCGGGCGTGCTGCAGGTGGAAGGGCTGGCCCAGGCGGGCGCTCTGCTGCTGCTGGAGAGGCCGGCAAACGCCGACAAGCTGGTCTACTTCATGTCGATCGAGCGCGCCCGCTTCCGCCGGCCGGTGGTGCCCGGCGACCAGCTGCGTTACGAGGTCGAGGTGCTGCGGATGCGCGAGAGCCACGGCAAGCTGGCCGGCAAGGTGCTGGTCGACGGCAAGGTGGCGAGCGAGGCGGTGCTGTCGTCGGCACTGGTGGACCGGTAGGCCGATGACCACCTCTACCTCCATCCATCCCACCGCGGTCGTCGACCGCAAGGCCCAGCTCGGCGTCGGCGTGGCGGTGGGCCCGTACGCCGTCATCGGTGCCGAGGTGGTGGTGGGCGACAGCTGCCGCATCGGGTCCGGAGCGCAGATCGAGGGGCCGACCGTGCTCGGCTCCGGCAACCAGATCTACTCGCACGCCTGTATCGGCTTCGACCCGCAGGACAAGAAGTACCACGGTGAGCGCACGGTGCTCGAGGTGGGTGACGACAACGTGCTGCGCGAATTCTGCACCGTGCACCGCGGTACCGGCCTGGGCGGCGGCGTCACCTCGATCGGATCCGACAACCTGCTGATGGCCTACGTCCACGTCGCCCACGACTGCCGGCTCGGCAGCCACACCATCCTGAGCAACAACGCCACCCTGGCCGGCCACGTGAGCGTGCACGACCACGCCACCGTGGGGGCCTTTGGCGGCGTGCACCAGTTCTGCCGGGTGGGTCGGTACGCCTACATCGGCGGCTACTCGGTGATCACCATGGACGTGTTGCCCTATTCGCGTGCCGTCGGGCTCAAACCCGCGTTCCTCGGTCTCAACCGCGTCGGGCTCGAGCGCAAGGGCTTCGACCGCGACCGCATGCGCCGCGTGGAGAGCGCCCTGCGGGTGCTGGTGCGCTCCGGGCGCAACACCTCGCAGGCGCTCGAGGTGCTGGCCGCCGAGCACGCGGGGAACGAGGACATCGACTATCTGATCGAGTTCGTGCGCCAGTCGGAGCGCGGCTTCATCAAGGCGTTGCCGGGACGGCGAAGCGCCAGGGGAGAGGGCTCTGCCGAATCGTGATCCGCTGCGCGTCGGCGTGGTAGGTGCCGGCGCGATGGGGCGCAACCACCTGCGGGTGCTGTCGCGGCTCGACGGCGCGCAGCTCACCGGCGTCCACGACCGGCTGGCCGAGCGCGCCACGGCGCGCGCCGCCGAGGCGGGCACCCGCGCCTTCGGCCAGCTCGACGAGCTGGCCGCCGAGGTCGACGCGGTGGTGCTGGCGATCCCCACCGCCTCCCACGCCGAGGTCGGCTGCCGGCTGCTCGAGCACGGCTGTCACCTGCTGGTCGAAAAGCCTATCGCGGCCAGCCTGGCCGACGCCGACGCGCTGCTGACGGCGGCCGGCGACCGGCGGCTGGCGGTGGGCCACGTCGAGTACTTCAACCCGGCGGTGCAGACTCTGCTGCACAGTCTCGACAGCCCGCCGGGCTTCGTCGAGATCCACCGGCTGGCGGCGTTCACGCCGCGCAGTCTCGACATCGACGTGGTGCTCGATCTGATGATTCACGACCTGCAGATCGTGCACGCACTCGATCCCAGCGAGGTGCGAGAGATCCGCGCCACCGGCGTCAAGGTGCTGTCGGACCGCGCCGACATCGCCAACGCCCGGCTCGAGCTCGAGTCGGGATGCGTGGCCAACGTGACCGCGTCGCGGGTGTCGGCGGAGCGCATCCGCAAGCTGCGGGTGTTCGCTCCGCCCAGCTACTACTCGATCGACTATCAATCTCAGAAGGTACGGGGTGTGGCCCTCGAGGGGGCGGGCGACGAGCGCGGCTTCGTGCCGTTCGTGCTGCCGGTCGAGCCGGCCGAGCCGCTCGAGCGCGAGCTGGCGGCCTTCCTGGCCGCCTGCCGCGGCGAAGCGGCGCCGATCGTCGACGGCCGGCAGGCGCGCCGGGCGCTCGCCACCGCGCTGGCCATCGCCGAGGCGATGGCGGCGTAGGCGGCCCCACAACCAACCAGCAAGGAGATCAGGATGAGCAGTGTTCGCATCGGCGTGATCGGCGGAAGCGGGCTCTACGCGATGGACGGGCTCGAGGTCAAGGAGGAGAAGCGGATCGACACGCCGTTCGGCGAGCCGTCGGATCCGTACGTCATCGGCGAGCTGGACGGCGCGTCGGTGGCTTTTCTGGCGCGCCACGGCAGGGGGCACCGCATCCTGCCGTCGGAGCTCAACTTCCGCGCCAACATCTACGGCTTCAAGCTGCTCGGCGTCGAGTGGCTGATCTCGGTCAGCGCGGTTGGCTCGATGCAGCTCGAGTACCGGCCGACCGACATCGTGGTACCCGACCAGTTCTTCGACCGCACCCGCCACCGCGCCGACACCTTCTTCGGCAACGGGCTGGTGGCGCACGTCTCGCTGGCGCGCCCGATCTGCCCGGCGCTGCAGCCGGTGTTCTACGACTGCGCTCGCGAGGCGGGGGCGCGGGCCCACAGCGGCGGCACCTACCTGTGCATGGAGGGGCCGCAGTTCTCGACCCGCGCCGAGTCCGAGATCTACCGCCAGTGGGGCGTGGACGTGATCGGCATGACCAACCTGCAGGAGGCCAAGCTGGCCCGCGAGGCGGAGATCTGCTACGCCACGATGGCGATGATCACCGACTACGACTGCTGGCACGAGGAAGAGGAGGCGGTCAGCGGCGAAGCGGTCATGGAGGTGGTGCGACAGAACGCCAGCACAGCCCAGGACGTGGTGCGCCGGATCATCCGCCGGCTGCCGATCGAGCGGAGCTGCGGCTGTGCCGAGGCGCTCAAGATGTCGCTCATCACCGAGCCGGGCAAGATCCCGACCGAGACGCTGGAGGCGCTGGCGCCGATCGTCGGACGGTATCTGCCGGCAGCAGGCGACTGAGCGCCAGCCGCCATGAAGCGGATCCTGCTCACCAACGACGACGGGGTGTTCTCGGAAGGCCTTCGCCTGCTGGCGCGGGCGCTGGCCGAGATCGCCGAGGTCGTGGTGGTGGCGCCGGATCGCGAGCAGAGCGCCACCGGCCACTCGCTGACCCTGCACCGGCCGCTGCGCATGCAGCAGCTGGAGACGACGGTCTACTCGGTCGACGGCACGCCCACCGACTGCGTCAACCTGGCGGTGCTGTGGCTGCTCAAGGAGCGGCCGCCGGACCTGATCGTCTCGGGCATCAACTTCGGTTTCAACCTGGGCGACGACGTCACCTACTCGGGCACCGTGAGCGCCACCTTCGAGGGCACCCTGCTGGGCATTCCGTCGCTGGCGTTCAGCCAGGAGGTCGCCGAGCAGTTCAGCTTCGAGCCGGCGGTGCGGGTGGCGCGGCGGTTCGTCGAGGTGCTGTTGACGCACGACGAGCTGCCCGCCGACCTGCTGCTCAACGTCAACGTGCCGGCCGGCGCGATCCGCGGCGTCAGCCTGACCAGGCTGGGCAAGCGGGTCTACCAGCAGGTGGTGGTGGAAAAGACCGATCCGCGGGGCCGCAACTACTTCTGGATCGCTGGCACCCCCGAGTGGCAGGAGGAGGAGGGCACCGACCACGCCGCGGTCGCCGCCGGCCGGGTGTCGGTGACGCCGCTGCACCTCGACCTCACCGACTACCGCAGCCTGTCGTCCTACGACTGGCTGCTCGACGAGCTGGGGGGGGCGGAATGGCCGGCCGAGCGGTGAGCCGCCCCGACGCCGGCCGGCCGGGCGACGACGGCGACCTGGCGGAGCGCCGGCGCCGGATGGTCGAGTCGCTGATCGCCGCGCGGGGGGTGAGCGATCCGCGGGTGCTGGCGGCGATGGGGGAGGTGCCGCGCCACCGTTTCGTCGAGCCGCACCTGCTGAACCAGGCGTACGCCGACTTTGCCCTGCCGATCGGCTGGGATCAGACCATCTCGCAGCCGTACATCGTGGCGCGCATGAGCGAGCTGCTGGCGGTCGGGCCGGAGCACGGGGTGCTCGAGATCGGTACCGGCTCCGGCTATCAGACCGCCGTCCTGGCGCGGCTGGC
>JBFGNS010000188.1:0-7439 GCA_041574955.1 Thermoanaerobaculia bacterium
GCCGCCACCCGCCCGCCGCCCGCCGGCTCCTGCCCGCGAGGGTGGGCAATCGCCACCCGATCGACTCTGGCAATTCCGCCTGCCGCGGGGCGAGACTCGTAGCGGATTTCGCTGGCGTTCCCCGGCGCCAAGGAGGCCGCCATGGCCCAAAAGGACCGCAAGCGGCGCCAGCAGCGACCGGAGTCGCTGATGATGAGCTGGGGCTACCGGCCCGAGCTGTCCGAGGGCGCCGTCAAGCCGCCGCTGTTCCAGACCTCGACCTTCGTCTTCCGCTCGGCGCAGGAGGGCAAGGAGTTCTTCGAGTACGCCTACGGCCTGGCGCCGCGCGACCCGCGGCGGCCGATGGGGCTGATCTACAGCCGGCTGAACAACCCCGACCTCGAGATCCTCGAGGACCGCCTCAACCTGTGGGACGAGGCCGAGGCGTCGGCGGTGTTCTCGTCGGGCATGGCGGCGATCGCCACCTCGTTCCTGGCGCTGGTGCCGCTCGGCGGCAGCGTGGTGTTCACGCGGCCGGTCTACGGCGGCACCGACTATCTGCTGGAGCACGTCCTGCCCGATCTCGGGCTGGTCACCCGCGAGTTCCCGGCCGGCAGCGACCCGGCGGTGTTGGAGGAGCTGTGTCGCGGCTTGGCGGCGGCCGGCAGCCCGTGCCGCATGGTGTTCCTCGAGACCCCCGCCAACCCGACCCTGACCCTGACCGACATCGCCGGCGTGACCGAAGTGGCGCACCGCTTCGACGCCCTGTGCGCGGTCGACAACACGCTGCTCGGCCCGCTCTACCAGCAGCCGCTCGCCCACGGCGCCGACCTGGTGCTGTACTCGGCGACCAAGTACCTGGGCGGCCACAGCGACCTGGTGGCGGGCGTCGCCCTGGGGCGGGCCGAGCTGGTAGAGCGGATCAAGCTCTACCGCACCATCCTCGGCACCACCCTCGATCCGCACTCGGCCTGGCTGCTGCTGCGCTCGCTCGAGACCGCCAAGCTGCGGATCACCTGCTCGCGCAAGAACGCCGAGCGGGTGGCGCGCTGGCTGGACAGTCGGCCGGAGGTGGCGGCGGTGCACTTTCCCGGGCTGCTGCCGGACGCGGAGCAGCGGCGGATCTACGCGCGCCAGTGCAGCGGCCCCGGAGCGCTCATCTCGTTCGAGCTGGCCGGTGCCGGCGAGGCCGAGGCGTTCCGCTTCCTCGACGCGGTGAAGCTCGTCAAGCTGGCGGTCAGCCTGGGCGGCAACGAGTCGCTGATCGAGCACCCCGCCACCATGACCCACGCCGACGTGCCGCCCGACGAGCAGCGGCAGATCGGCATCAGCCCGGCGATGGTGCGGCTGTCGGTCGGCATCGAGCATCCCGACGACCTGATCGCCGACCTGGAGCAGGCGCTGGCGGCGGTACGCCGCGGCGCGCCGAGCCCGGCGCCGGCGGGCAGCGGCAGCCGGAAGGAGGAGTGATGGCGGAGCCGTTCCGAACCGTTCTGTGTCCCGTCGACTTCACCTCGCTGAGCGAGCGCACGGTGGTGGTGGCGGCCGAGCTGTGCCGCCGCATGAAGTCGCGGCTGGTGCTGCACCACAACCTCGGGCCGCGCCCTCCGGGCTACCTGTCGGTCAACTGGATGGTGGCCGAGGAGGACCGCGACAAGCACCAGCAGCACAGCGAAGAGGTGCCCGACAAGCTGCGCCGGCTGATGAAAGAAATCCCCGAGGGCGTCCCCTGCGAGGCCAAGCTGACCCACGGGCCGCTCGACGTGGCAGTGCTCGAGGTGGCGCGGCTGCTACCCGCCGATCTGCTGGTGATGGGCAGCCACGGCTGGAGCAACGCCGAGCACCGCTCGTTGACCGAGGCGGTGATCCTCAAGGCGCCCTGCACGGTCTTCACCACCGGCGAGAGCTGCGATCCGGTGGCCTGGTTCTCACCGCGCGGCCAACGGCCCGAGCAGCTCAAAGTGCTGCTGCCGGTGGACTTCTCGAAGCGCACCCGGGCCCAGGTCGACTTCGGCTTCGCCATGGGCCGCTGGATGCCCCACGAGCTGCACCTGCTGCACGTGGTGCCCGAGGACGCGCCCGAGGCGGTGCGCGAGGCCGCGCTGTCGCGCCTCGACGAGCTGGTCCCGGAGGACCTGCGCGAGCGGGTCGTGACCGACGTGCGGGCCGGCCGGCCGGCGCGGTGCATCGTCGAGGCGCAGCAAGACGAGACCGTTCTGTTCGTGCTGCTGGCGGCGCACCGGAAGGGGCCGCTGCGGCGGCTGCTGTTCGGCGCCACAACCCTCGAAGTGCTTCACCAAAGTACTAGCCCGGTCTGGTTCGTGCCGGAGAGCTGGCGCCCTGCTGCGGCGGTGGCCAGCAAGCAGGCGGCGGCGGGAGGTAGCGATGGATTGGCATGAGGCTCGCCAGGAGACCCTGGACAAGTGGCAGCGGATTCGCAAGGGCATCGGCAACCGCGACGTGCTCGCGTTGATCACGGAGCTGAACGAGGCCTGCGCCGTGTGCGAACTGGCGCGTAGCGAGGCCACAGAGCCCGCGGAGCGCTGCAGCCACTGCATCGTGTTCGGCGATGCCGAGCGCTGTTCCGAGGCCCGCTGGCGGATCTGCGAAGCGCTGCTCGACGACGAGCTCGACGAGGCGCGAGCCGCGGTCACCGGCGTGCTGGCGTGCATCGTGGCCGCTCGACCGCCGGAGAACGGTTGAGACCAGCCGCGGAATGGTCCGCGGCCGTCGGCGCGGTTGGCCTATTGGCCGCCGTCGGGCTGCTGGCGGCGTCCCCGCCCCGTGGCGTGATCCGAGGCAACGCCGCGTGCGGCGAACGCTGCGGCGATTTCGTCATCTACGTCGAGCGGATGCCCGGTGTCTACGACGGCGCCGGCCGTGTGGTCGAGCTCGGCCAGCGCGACAAGCTCTTCGTCCCGCATGTTGTGCCGCTGCTCGCCGGCTCGACGCTGCGGATCGGCAACGACGACCCGTTCATGCACAACGTTCACGCCAGGAAGGGTGGCCACACCGCCTTCAACGTCAACCTGATCTTCCAGTACCAGACGCTCGACCAGGTGGTGGTCGAGCCCGGCGTCTACCGCGTCAGTTGCGAGCCGCATCCGGAGATGTCCGCCGTTCTGGTTGCGCTCGAGAATCCGTTCTTCACCCAGCCGGACCAGCACGGCGAGTTCCGAATCGAGGGGCTGCCGCCGGGCACCTACACCCTCGTCGCCTACGACGCCGAGCGCGACCGCAGCCGCCGGCGGCGGGTGGTGATGGCCGGCGGCGAGGCGCGCGTCGAGTTCTAGCGGCGCTGCCGGGCCGCGCCCTCCAGCCGCTGGGGCGGGCCGCGTCCCGGGCGGCTGCGACCCGCGGCACTGCCCGTGAGGGTGGGCGGTGTCGCGGGCGCCGGCGCGATAATCGCCCCCACGGTGCACGAGTACTCCATCGTCCAGGCCCTCCTGGCGCGGGTGGAGGCGGAAGCCGCCGAGCGGCGCGCTACCGCGGTCCACCGTCTGCGGGTGCGGGTGGGCGAGCTGTCGGGGGTCGAGACGCCGCTGCTCGAGTCCGCCTACGAGCTGTTCCGCGAGCGGTCGATCTGCGCCCGGGCGGCGCTCGAGATCGTGCCCGAGGCGGCGCGCTGGTGCTGCTCGGACTGCCGTGCTGCGGTGCCGGCCGGCGGCATCCTGCGCTGCCCGCGCTGCGGCGCGCCGGCCCGCCTGGCGGCCGGCGACGATATCGTCCTCGAACGGATCGAGATGGAGGTCCCCGATGTGTGACACCTGTGGCTGTGGCGACCCCGAGCTGGTGCCGGTCGAGGTGCAGGAGAGCCTGCTGGCGGGCAACGACCGGGTGGCGGCCCACAACCGCGATCACTTCGCCGAGCACGGCACCCTGGCGATCAACCTGATGGGCTCGCCGGGCTCCGGCAAGACCGCGCTGCTCGAGGCCACCGCCCGGGCGCTCGGCGGCGGCCGGCGGCTGGCCGCGCTGTCGGGCGATCTGGCCACCGACCGCGACGCCGAGCGCCTGCGCCGCGCCGGCATCCCGTCGCGCTCGATCACTACCGGCTCGGCCTGCCACCTCGACGCCCGGCTGGTCCACGAGGCGCTCCACGAGCTGCCCTGGCACGACGCCCGCTGGCTGTTCATCGAGAACGTCGGCAACCTGGTCTGTCCGGCGATCTACGACCTCGGCCAGGCCGCCAACGTCGTTACCCTGGCGGTCACCGAGGGCGAGGACAAACCGCTCAAGTACCCGGTCATGTTCCGCAAGGCCGACCTGGTGGTGCTGACCAAGCTCGACCTGCTGCCGCACCTGCCCGACGTGCGGCTGGGGGCGATCGCCGACGCCCTGGCCCGCACCATGCCCCAGCCGCGGCTGATCCCGGTGTCGGCCACCTCCGGCGAGGGGATCGGCGAGTGGCTCGAGTGGCTCGAGGCGCTCGCCGGCGAGGCGGTAGAGGGCGCGGCGGCCGACGAGGCCGCGGCCGAGCCGATGGCGGCGGGCGGCTAGCCGGAGCCGGGGAGCAGGCGGAGACCGACGTGGAGCCCGAGCTCAGCCTGCTGCTGGCGACCGCCGCGGCGGTGGGCACCCTCCACGCCCTCGCCGGTCCCGACCACTACCTGCCGTTCATCGCCCTCGCCAAGGCCCGGCGGTGGCCGCTGGGCAAGACCGTGCGGATCACCCTCGCCTGCGGCACCGGGCACGTGCTGGCGTCGCTTCTGGTCGGCGGCCTGGGCATCGCCCTGGGCTGGAGCCTGGGCGGCCTCGAGCGGCTCGAGGCGGTGCGCGGCGATCTGGCCGCCTGGGTGCTGCTGGGCTTCGGGCTGGCCTACACCGCCTGGGGCGTCCGCCAGGCCCTCCGCGACCGTCCCCACAGCCACTGGCACGCCCACGCCGACGGCACTGTCCACGACCACGAGCACGTCCACCGTGCCGAGCACGCCCACCCGCACGCCGCGCCGCGCGACGGGGCCGGGCGGCGGCTGACGCCCTGGCTGCTGTTCGTGGTCCTGGTGCTCGGGCCCTGCGAGGCGCTGATCCCGCTGCTGATGGCGCCGGCGGCGCGTGGCTCCTGGTCCGGCGTCGCTCTGGTGGCTGGGGTCTTCGCCGTGGCGACCCTGGGAGCGATGCTGGCGGCGGTGGTCGCCGGCAGCCTGGGGCTGGCCCGCCTGGACTTCCAGCCCGCGGCGCGTCACGCTCACGCCCTGGCGGGCCTCACCATGGTGGCCTGCGGGGCGGCGATCTGGTTGGGGCTCTGACCCGGGCCTCGTCGCGGGCGCCGTCCATCGGTCGAACTTCAACCGGTCAAGAGAGGAATCGCTGACATAAGCGGCGCGATGCGGGATTGGCAGCAGCGCTACGCCTCGAAGGTCACCACGGCCGAAGGCGCGATCGGACGGATCCAGCGCGGCCGGCGGATCCTGATCGGCTCGGGAGCGGCCGAGCCGCACGAGCTGGTCGAGGGGCTGGTCGCGCACGGCTCGCACCTGGCCGACAACGACGTCGTCCACCTGATGACGCTGGGTCCGGCGCCGTACGTGCAGCCGGGCATGGAGCACCGCTTCCGGCACACCGCCTTCTTCATCGGCCACAACGTGCGGGACGCGGTAGCCGAGGGCCGGGCGCACTTCATGCCGGTCTTCCTGTCGGACATCCCGGCGCTCATCCGCAGCCGGCGGGTGCGGGTAGACGTGGCGATGGTCCAGGTCTCGCCTCCCGACCGGCACGGCTACGTCAGCCTGGGTGTGTCGGTGGACGTCATCCGGGCTGCGGTCGAGACCGCCGATCTCGTCCTGGCCGAGGTCAACCCGAGAATGCCCCGCACCCACGGCGACTCGTTTCTGAGCCTCGACCGCGTCGACGCCCTCGTGCCCGTCGACTACCCGCTGCCCGAGCTGCCGTCGAGGCCGCCCGACCCGGTGTCGACCGAGATCGCGCGCCACGTCGCCAGCCTGATCCCCGACGGCGCGACCCTGCAGCTCGGGATCGGCCGGATACCCGACGCGGTGCTGGCGGCGCTCGGCAACCACCACGACCTCGGCGTCCACTCCGAGATGTTCTCGGACGGCGTCATGCGCCTGGTTGAGGCGGGCGTCATCAACGGCCGGCGCAAGACCCTGCTGCCCGGCAAGGTGGTCACCTCGTTCCTGATGGGGAGCCGCGAGCTCTACCAGTGGGTCGACGACAACCCGGTGGTCGAGATGCGGCCCAGCGACTTCACCAACGACCCGTTCAACGTCGCCCGCAACGAGCGGATGGTGGCGGTCAACTCGGCCCTGGCGGTCGACCTCACCGGCCAGGTCGCCGCCGACACCCTGATGGGCAAGTTCTTCTCCGGCATCGGCGGCCAGGTCGACTTCATCCGCGGCGCCGCCCGCAGCCACGGCGGCAAGCCGATCATCGCGCTGCCGTCGACGGCCAGGGGGGTCAGCCGCATCCAGCCGGCGTTCGAGGAGGGGGCGGGCATCGTCACCAGCCGCGGTGACGTGCGTTACGTGGTGACCGAGTACGGCGTGGCCGACCTGTGGGGCCGGAACATCCGACAGCGCACCCTGGCGCTGACCGAGATCGCCCACCCGGACCACCGGGCGGAGCTGATGAGCTCGGCCAAGGAGCGCCGCTACGTCTTCGCCGACCAGCTCACCTCGAAGCGGCGCTACCCCTGGGAGGAGACGCGCACGGTGAGGCTGCAGAACGGCCGGAGCGTCGAGCTGAGGCCCGCCCGGCTGAGCGACGAAGAGGCGCTCCAGGACCTGTTCTACCGGCTGTCCGACGACAGCACCTACCGCCGCTTCATGGCCTACAAGAACGTCCACCCGCACGCCGAGATGCAGGCCCTGGTCGACTGGGACCAGGACCGCAACATGGCGCTGCTGGCGACGGTCAAGGAGGGGGCCGAGGAGAGGATCCTGGCGATGGCGCGCTACGACGTCGACCCCCGCACCAACCTGGCCGACATCGCCTTCGTGGTGCGCGACGAGTGGCAGGGCCGCGGCCTGGGAACCCAGCTGATGCAGCGGATGAGCGAGATCGCCCGGGCGCGCGGCGTCTCGGGGTTCACCGCCGACGTGCTGGAGTCCAACAAGCCGATGCTCATGGTGTTCCACAAGAGCGGGCTCGAGGTGCGGAGCGAGACGGAGGGCGGAACCCGGCACCTGACGCTGCTGTTCGAGAACGACGAAGACACAGAGCCCCCGGCGCGCAGCAGCTGACGGCCGGCCGAGCGGAGCGAGGGATCTTCGCGCTGAAGGTGGGAGGCGCAGCCGGTGCGTTGGGGGCAGGGCCCGGCCTGTCCCGAGCGCAGCGAGGGATCTCGGCGCGGGAGGTGAGGGGGAGTGGCAGGTGCGGTGTGGTTGAAGGCCCGGTCGCTTGGCCGTCGGTGGCCCGGGCTGCGCTCCAAAGGCGAGGGTGATGTCGCTCCGCCCGGGCCCCCGCCGGCTGGCGCTCTCTCCGGGCGAGCTGCTCCGAGC
>JBFGNS010000189.1:0-7432 GCA_041574955.1 Thermoanaerobaculia bacterium
GCACGAAGACGCCGGTGAAGCGCCCGATCGACTTGATGCCGCCGAGGATCACGGCGCCGGCGGCGACCGCCATCACCAGGCCGGTGATCCAGGTCGGCACGCCGAACGAATCGTTGAGCCCAGCCGCCACCGAGTTCGACTGCACCATGTTGCCGATGCCGAACGCGGCGACCGCCGCGAACAGCGCGAACAGCGCGCCGAGCAGCCGTCCGAGCGGCTTCCAGCGCACGCCGTTGGCCAGGTAGTACATCGGACCGCCGGCCTGCTCGCCGCGCTCGTCGACGGTGCGGTACTTGACGCTCAGCAGCGCCTCCGAGAACTTGGTGGCCATCCCCACCAGGCCGGTCATCCACATCCAGAACAGCGCTCCCGGCCCGCCGAGCGCGATGGCGGTGGCAACGCCGACGATGTTGCCCGTGCCGACGGTCGCGGCCAGCGCGGTCATCAGCGCCTGGAAGTGGGAGATGTCGCCCTCGGCGCCGTGCTCCTTGCGCACCACCAGACCCAGCCACAGCGCGTGCCACAGACGGGTGAACTGGATGCCGCGCAGGCGGATCGTCAGGAACAGCCCGGTCAGCAGCAGCAGCGGGATGAGCAGGTACGGGCCCCAGACGAAGCTCCCCAGGCGTCCGACCCAGGCCGTCAACTGGTCCATCGGCACTCTCCTCGGTTAGGCCGGCGGCGCCGGCAGCCTCTCGCTACAGCTTGAACAGCGCGTCGAAGGCGGCCTTCGGATCCGACGGCCGGCCCGCATCGGCCGCGAACTCCTGCGTGACCTTGGGATCGAACAGCTCGCACTGGTTGTTGCGGGCCTTGCCGCGCACCGGCTCGGCCACCGGCTTGCGGCACTGGTTGGGTGCCGAGGGCTCGAACTGAAGGCAGTTGGTGCAGGTGTGGAGGTCGGCGCCGCAGTGCGGGCAGACGGCGTCGAACTGGCGCGCGTCCGGCGGCTCGACCTGCTTGCCGCAGATCGCGCAGCGCACCGCCCGCGCGGTCGGCGCGCCCAGCCCACGGCCTCGCGGTCCCTCGGGGCGCGGCGCCTGGCGGGCGGCGCCGCGGCCCCGCGGCTCCGGACGGTCGTCGTCCTGGTAGCCACGCTGCCGGTACTTGCGGGATGCCACGGCGCACTTATACCACGCGCCGGTGGCGGCGGCGGCGCCGGAGCGCGCCGCCGGCGGCGGTCCGGGGCGCGCCTGGCAGCGGCTCGCGGGCGGGCGGCCAGAGCCCGTAGAGCAGCTCGCGGCGGCTTCGAATCGCCTCCGAACTGTGGTAGACACAGCGCGCAGCATGGCCGAGCCGCCGAACGATCAAGCGCACGGTCCCGGCGGCGACGCCGACCGCAGGCGTCATCCCCGGCATCCGGTATCCGGGGTCTCCGGGTCACTGCTGTTCACCACCGAGGGGCGCATCGTCAACCTCAGCCTCGACGGCATCGCGCTCGAGACCGGCGAGACGCTGCAGATCGGCCGGCTCTACAAGCTCAAGCTCAGGCACGCGAGCGAGGAGCTGCTGCTCAAGGGGCGGGTGGTCTGGTGTCGCATGGTACGCACCGATCAGAACGACCACGGCGAGGTCGCGCCGGTCTACGCGGCGGGGATCCAGTTCGAGGAGCTGTTGAGCGAGGAAGCGCGCGAGGTGTACCGCTTCCTGGGCGAGAACGCGGTCGTCAGCCTGGACAAGAGGCTGTTCGGGCGGTTCCACCTCGAGGGCGGCCACAACGCCCAGCTCGACCTGGAGGCCACCTTCGAGGTGCGCACCATCAGCCTGTCGGGGATGGAAGTGCAGAGCGAGGCCTATGTCGAACAGGAGGCGCTGGTCCAGTGCGACATCGAGACCGAGGCGGGCGTGCTGGAGCTCCGCGGCCGGGTCGCCTACTGCCGGTGGGAGCCGGAGTCCCAGCCGCGGCCCGAGACCCGGCTGGGGATCGAGTTCCTCGACCTGGCCGAGGAAGCCGCCCGCGGCCTGGGAGACCTGATCAAGTCCGCCCTGCGGTGATCCGGTGAGCCCGCCGGTCGAGCCGCTGGTCGCCTTTCGCGGCGTCAGCAAGAGCTATCGCGAGGGCGACCGCGTCCACCCGGTCCTGACTGCGGTCGACGCCGAGCTGGCGGCTGGCCAGATCACCATCCTGCTCGGGCGCAGCGGCTCCGGCAAGTCGACGCTGCTCAACCTGCTCGCCGGCATCGACCTGCCGGACGAAGGCGAAGTGGAGGTCGGCGGCGTCGTCCTCAACCGGCTCGACGAGCGGCGGCGGACGCTGTTCCGGCGCCGGCACATCGGCTTCATCTTCCAGTTCTTCAACCTGATCCCGACGCTGACCGTGGCCGAGAACCTGCGGCTGCCGCTCGAGCTCAACGGACAGCGCGGCGGCGACGCTCGGATCGCCGAGATGCTCGGCGCGGTGGGGCTCGACGACCGCGGCGACAGCTTTCCCGACCGGCTGTCGGGCGGCGAGCGTCAGCGCGTCGCGATCGCCCGCGCCCTGGTGCACGACCCCGACCTCATCCTGGCCGACGAGCCGACCGGCAACCTCGACCTCGACACCGGTATCCAGGTGCTGGAGCTGCTCGACCGCCTTACCCGCCAGTCCGGCAAGTCGATGGTGATGGCCACCCACAGCCGTCGGGTCGTAGGCGTCGCCGACCGCATCCTCCGCATCGAGGCCGGCAAGCTGGAGGCGGCGACGGCGTGAGGCGAACCCTGCTGCTGGCGGGGCTGCGCGACTGGTTGCGGCACCCGTGGCAGACCGTGCTGGCGGTGGTCGGCGTCGGGCTCGGGGTGGCGGTGGTGGTGGCGGTGGATCTCGCCAACGGCAGCGCGCTGCGCGCCTTCGAGCTGGCCACCGAGGCGGTGACCGGGCGGTCCACCCACGCCGTCGTCGGCGACTCGACCGGGCTGCCCGAGGGGCTGTACCGGGAGCTAAGGGTCGAGCACGGCGTCCGTCCGTCGGCGCCGGTGGTGGAGGGTCTGGTGGAGCTGCCGCGGCACGGCCGCCGGCGGCTGCGTCTGCTGGGGCTCGACCCGTTCGCCGACGGCGACTTCCGCGGCTACTTGGCGGGCGGCCGCCGGTCGGAGGTCGACCTGGCGGACCTGCTGACCCGTCCCGGAGCGGTGCTGCTGGCGCGACGCACCGCGGCGGAGCTGGCAGTCGAGCCGGGCGACCGGCTGCTGGTCGAGGCCGGCGGCCGGCGCTCCGAGGCCTGGTTGGCCGGCCTCGTCGGCGACGACCGCGGCGGCGAAGACGCGGCGCTGGCAGACCTGATGCTCGCCGACCTGGCCACCGCCCAGGAGCTGCTCGGGCGGCTCGGCCGGCTGAGCCGGATCGACCTCGCGCTGCCCGAAGACGGCGGCGAAGCCGTCCGGCGGATCGAGAGCCTGTTGCCCGCCGGGATCTCCTTGCTGCCCGCCGCCGCGCGCGGCCAAGGTGCCGCCGCCATGACGCACGCCTTCCGGCTCAACCTGAGCGCTCTCAGCCTGCTCGCCCTGCTGTGCGGCGCCTTCCTGATCTACAACACCATCTCTTTCGGCGTGGTGCGGCGCCGGCGGCTGCTCGGCAGCCTGCGCTGCCTCGGCGCCAGCCGCCGCCAGCTGGTCGCCCTGCTGGTCAGCGAGGCGGCGGTGATCGGCGCCGCCGGTGCGCTGGTCGGGCTGGCGGCCGGCCAGGCGCTCGGCCGCCAGCTGCTGACGCTGGTGACCCAGACGATCAACGACCTCTACTTCGTGCTGAGCGTGCGCGGCGTGGAGATCTCGGCCGCCAGCCTCGTCAAGGGTGCGCTGCTGGGCGTCGGCGCCTCGCTGCTGGCCGCGCTGCCGCCGGCCGCCGAGGCGATGGCGGTCGCGCCACGCGCCGCGCTCGGCCGCTCCGAGCTCGAGTCCCGGCTGCGCCGCGCCCTGCCCTGGGGGATGGCGGTCGGGCTGGCCCTGATCGCCGCCGGCACGCTGCTGCTGCTGCCGCGCTGGGGCCTGGTGGCCGGGTTCTCCGGGCTGTTCGCGGTGCTGGTCGGCGCCGCCTGCTTGACACCGGCGAGCGCGGTGGGCTTCGGCCGCCTGCTGGCGCCGGTCGCGGGAGCCGCTTTCGGCCAGCTCGGCCGGCTCACCGCGCGCGGCATCGAGGCGACGCTGAGCCGCACGGCCGTTGCGGTGGCGGCGCTGGCGATGGCCGTGGCCGTCACGGTGGGGGTCGATCTGATGATCGTCAGCTTCCGCGCCACGGTGGTGCGCTGGCTGGAGATCTCGCTGCCGGCCGACCTCTATGTGTCGCTCTACTCCACCCCCGGTCGCCGCTTCTCGTCCCCCGACAGCCTGCCGCCTGAGACCGTCGCGGCGATGCGCGGTCTCGACGGCGTCGACGGCATCAACACCCTCCGTCACCTGGAGCTGGCGACCGCCGACGGCCCGCTGCGGGCGCTGGCCATCGAGCTGGACCCGCGTAGCTTCGACGCCTTCCTGCTGCGTCAGGGGCGGCCCGAGCGGGTGTGGCCGGCGTTCCAGCAGGGGCGGGCGGTGCTGGTCTCCGAGCCGCTGGCCTACCGCCGGGGCCTGGCCGCCGGCGACCGCTTCAGGCTGCCGACGCCGGCCGGCGAGATCGAGCTGCCGGTGGCCGGCGTCTACGCCGACTACGCCTCCGACCAGGGGGCGGTGATGTTCGGCCGGGCGCTCTACGACCGCTTGTGGCGGGACGGCGCGGTGACCGCGGTGTCGCTGTACGCCGCCCCGGGGCAGCCGCTCGCGGCGCTCGGCGCCAGCGTGCGAGAGCTGCTGGTGGCAGTGCCGCGCGCCGAGGTGCGCAGCAGCCGGCAGCTGCGCCGCGAGTCGCTCGAGGTGTTCGACCGCACCTTCCTGATCACCGGCGTCTTGCGGCTGCTGGCCCTGGTGGTGGCGGGGGTCGGCGTGCTGAGCGCGCTGATGGCGGTCCAGCTCGATCGCGGCAAGGAGCTCGGCGTGCTGCGCGCGCTGGGCCTCACTCCGGCACAGCTGTGGGCGGTGGTGACCAGCCAGACCGCCCTGCTCGGGCTGGTGGCCGGCCTGCTGGCGATGCCGCTCGGCTGGGCCATGGCCACCATCATGATCCGGGTGATCAACCGCCGGTCGTTCGGCTGGTCGGTGGAGATGCTGGCGCCCGGCCAGCCGTTTCTGGCCGCGCTCGCGCTGGCGGTGGGCGCGGCGGTGGCGGCCGGGCTCTACCCGGCCTGGAAGATGGCGCGGACGCCGCCGGCCGAGGCGCTGCGGGAGGAGTAGGGCGTGGGCGCAGGCAGGCTCCTCGACGCGTCGAGCCCGCGGCCGGGCGCGGCACGGTTGGCCGTCCTGGTCTCGCTGCTCGCGGTGGCGGGCTGCCGCCCGGCCGCCGAGCCGGCGGCCGGGTCGGAAGCGCTGTCGGTGGTCGAGCTGCTCGGCGGCGCCGAGGCCAGCGGCTTCGCCCGCGCGCTCGAGCCGCGGCTGTTCCGCTTCCCCGCCGACCACGGCGCCCACCCGGAGTTCCGCACCGAGTGGTGGTACTTCACCGGCAACCTGGCGGGCCCCGGCGGGCGTCGCTTCGGCTATCAGCTGACCTTTTTCCGCTCGGCGCTGACTGCCCGGCCCGAGCCGCGGGCGTCGCGCTGGGCGGCAGACCAGGTCTACATGGCGCACTTCGCGGTGGTCGACGTCGAGGCCGCGCGGTTCGCCAGCTTCGAACGGTTCGCGCGCGGCGCCGCCGGCCTCGCCGGCGCCGACGCCGGGCCGTTCCGGGTGTGGCTCGAGGACTGGTCGGCGACCGGCGGCGGCGAGCTGCCGCCGATCCGGCTGAGCGCGGCCGACGGCGGCACCGCCCTCGATCTCGAGCTGGCCCCCGGCAAGCCGCTCGTGCTCCAGGGCGAGCGCGGCTTGAGCCGCAAGGGACGCGAGCCCGGCAACGCCTCCTACTACTACTCGCTCACCCGGATGCCGACCACCGGTAGCCTCACCAGCGGCGGCGAGACCTTCACGGTTACCGGCGCGAGCTGGATGGACCGCGAGTGGAGCACCAGCTCGCTCGACGCCGGCGTGGTCGGCTGGGACTGGTTCTCGCTGCAGCTCGACGACGGCCGCGACCTGATGGTCTACCGCCTGCGGCGCGCCGACGGCACGAGCGACCCGCGCAGCGCCGGCAGCCTGGTGGGGGCAGCCGGTGGCGTCTCGCCGCTGGGCGCACAGGAGTTCGAGATCGAGCCCGACGGGCTCTGGCGCAGCCCCCGGACCGGTCGGGAGTACCCCTCCGGCTGGCTGCTGAGCGTGCCTTCTGAAGGCCTGGAGTTGACGGTTTCGCCGCTTCTGGCCGATCAGGAGATCGACCACTCGGTGGTCTACTGGGAGGGCGCGGTGCGCGCCGCCGGCACCGCCGGCGGACGACCGGTGGGCGGCTGGGGGTACGTCGAGCTGACCGGCTACGGCGCGCGATCGCCCTGATCGGCCGACCCGGCGCGCCGGCCGCTAGCCGGCGGCGGGCAGCAGCCCCACCACCCGTGCCGGACCGCCGGAGCCGCCGGCGATCTTCATCGGCAGCGCCACGACCCAGGCGCCGGTGGCCGGCAGCCTCTCCAGGGCCGTCAGGTTCTCGAGCCCGACGACGTTGGCCGCCGCCGCCACCCGATGGACGATGAAGTCGCGCGACGCCCCGTGGTCGATGCTGGCGGTGTCCACGCCCAGCGCGGCAACCCCCCGCTCCTCGACCAGATAGCGGGCGGCCTCCTCGCCGTACGACGGGAAATGGAGGTTCGAGGCATCGCCGGGGGTGTCGTCTCCCAGATACGAGCGGGCGTCCGGCCAGCGCGCGCTCCAGCCGGTGCGCAGCAGCACGATGGCCGCCTCGGGCAGGGGGCCGTGGGCGCTCTCCCACGCCTCGACGTCGGCGAGCCCGAGCCGGTAGTCGGCGTCGGCCGCCGCCTGGGCCGAGACGTCGATCACCACCGCCGGACCGACCAGCCGCTCGAGCGGCACCTCGCTCGCGCTCCAGCCGGCGGCGTCGAAGTGCACCGGCGCGTCGAGGTGTGTGCCGCCGTGCTCGGGAGTGGCGATCCGGTTGGCCGAGTAGAAGAAACCGGCCTCGGTCGTGCCGTGCGCCAGCACCTCGAGCTCGAAGCGCGACGGCGAGGTCGGCCAGTAGAGCGTCTGCTCGTCGTACGGATGGCTCAGATCCACGATCTCGGCGGCCGCCAGATCGAAGCCGGCGGGGGCACCGGCCAGGGCGGCGTGCGGCGCGGGTTGGTGGCACGCCGCGGCCAGGATCAGGGTCGACGCCCAACCGGTCACGGTCCGCGCATCTCGGGGGATCATCGCTCACCTCCTCGCCAGCGAGCTGCGGCCGGCGCGCCGCGCCGAGCTCAGCCGTCGCTCAGCCAGCGGTCGAGCCAGTCGAGCACGACGTCGTGCCACTGGATCGAGTTGTTGGGCTTGAGCACCCAGTGGTTCTCGTCGGGGA
>JBFGNS010000190.1:0-7389 GCA_041574955.1 Thermoanaerobaculia bacterium
GCGGAGCGACATCACCCTCGCCTTTGGAGCGTAGCCCGGGACCCCGACCGGCCAGGCGCACCCGACCCGAAGCCACAGCCCGGCCAAGGCCATGACCCTCGATCGCCGCGCCCCCCCTGTCGATCACACGGCGCTGCTAAGATCGCTCGCCCGCCACCCCTTCCTGGAGGCACTTCCGTGAAAGGCGACACCAGCAACCGCGGCTTCTCGACCCGCGCCATCCACGCCGGGCAGCCACCCGACCCGCAGACCGGCTCGGTGGCGGTGCCGATCTACCAGACCGCCACCTACGTCCACGACGAGCTCGGCGTCCACAAGGGCTACGAGTACGCCCGGGTGCAAAACCCCACCCGGGCCGCGCTCGAGGCCAACGTGGCGTCGCTCGAGGGCGGGCTCTCGGGGCACGCCTTCGCCTCCGGCATGGCGGCCATCTCGACGCTCGCCTCGCTGCTCGCGGCCGGCCAGCACGCCGTGGTGTCGCGCAACGTCTACGGCGGCACCTACCGTCTGTTCACCCAGGTGCTCGAGCGGTTCGGTCTCGAGTTCACCTGGGTCGACTCCTCCGACCTCGACCAGGTCGCCGCGGCGATGACCGACCGCACTCGGCTGGTGATGGTCGAGACCCCGACCAACCCGCTGATGGAGATCACCGATCTGGCCGGCGCCGCGGAGATCGCCCACCGCCACGGCGCGCTGCTGGCGGTCGACAACACCTTCATGTCGCCCTACTTCCAGCGGCCGCTCGAGCTGGGCGCCGACGTGGTCGTCCACTCCACCACCAAGTTCCTCAACGGTCACAGCGACTCGCTCGGCGGCGTGCTGGTGACCACCGACCGCGCGGCCGGCGACTGGTTCGCCTTCATGCAGAAGTCGGCGGGCGCGGTCCTCGGGCCGTTCGACAGCTTCCTGGTGCTGCGCGGCATCAAGACGCTGGCGGTGCGGATGGAGGCCCACGAGCGCAACGGCCGCGGCGTGGCGGAGTTCCTGGCCGCTCACCCCAAGGTCGGGCGGGTGCTCTACCCGGGGCTCGAGCACCACCCCGGCCACGCCGTCCAGAAGCGCCAGGCGTCGGGGTTCGGCGCCATGATCACCTTCGACGTCGGCGGCTTCGAGGCCGCCAAACGGCTGCTCGACCGGGTCGAGGTGATGAGCCTGGCCGAGAGCCTGGGCGGGGTCGAGACCCTGATCTCGCACCCGGCCTCGATGACCCACGCCTCGGTGCCGGCCGAGAAGCGGGCCGAGATCGGCCTCGGCGACGGACTGGTGCGGGTGTCGGTCGGGCTCGAGGAGCTCGCCGACCTGACCGGCGACCTCGAGCAGGCGCTGGCGGCGGTGTGAGCGCGGCGACGGCTCAGTTGATGTAGCCGAGGCCGCGCAGCATCTCTTCCTGCTCGGGAGTCAGCTCGGCGGCACCGCGCTCTTCGAGCCGCTTCTGCAGCCCGCGCCGGTGGCGCTCGAGCGAAGCCGCCAACCGGGCGAGCTCACGCGGGCCGCGGTCGCGATCGTCGGCCTCGAGGCCCGACAGCTCGTCGGCCTCCCACGGGTCGCTCGCCACCTCGAAGCCGCCGGTGCGGCGCCGGTTCTGCCACAGCAGCTTGAACGGCCAACGGTAACCGGCCAGCGCCACCACCTCCTCACGCTCGACGTCGGCGCCGTAGGCCCACCACTCCTCGCGCCCGACGCAGCCGTCGCCGCTCCAGCAGCCGGTCTGGGAGTGGCCGGTGGACGCCCTGGGGACCGGCAGCCCGAGCAGCTCGAGCAGCGTCGGCAGGACATCCTCTACCACCACCGGCTGATCGCTCACCCGCCGGCCGGCGGGCAGCCCTGGGCCGCGCAGCATCCAGACGATCCGGAGCTGGTCCTCCTGGGTGTAGGTGGCGTGACCGATCGAGCCGTAGCGGTACAGGCCTTCGCCGTGGTCCGACACCACCACCCAGAGCGTCTCCTCGGCCAGGCCGCGCTCGGCCATGAAGCGCTCGAACTCGCCCAGGTGGTGGTCCATGAAGGCGATCTCGACCGGGTAATGCTCGTACACCTCGGAGGCCGGCGGGGTGTTGGTGCGACCGCGGAAGGTGACCGCCAGCGGCACCGGCCGGTCGTGCGGGTTGTCGACCTCGAGCGAATACCGCTCCTGGTAGAGAAACAGCTCTTCCTCGGGGCCGGCCGGCAGCTCGTCGAGCTCCGGGGAGTCGAGCTCCACCAGCTCCAGCACCAGCGAGGTGGCGGGCTTGTCGTCGGGCCGCGGCTCGCGCAGCGGCTGCCAGGTCAGGGTGTGGCGGCCCGGCGGCAGGTCGAGCGCGGTGCGGTAGCGCTCCTTGGTGGTCAGCGTCCACTCGCTGTGCGGCTCGCCGTCGAGAAGCAGCCGCACGTCCGGCGGCGCGTCCTTCGGCAGGTACGGCTCGTGCGGATCGGACAGGTGAAGCCAGAGGAAGAACGGCTCCCCGGCCACCTGCTCCACCCAGCCGCGCGCCGCCGCCACCACCTCGTCGGCGGTGCGGTACCAGCGCTCCCAACGCCCGCCGACCTCGTCGTCGTAGTGGTCGAACCCCTGCGACAGGTTGGCCGGCGTGTTGAGCACTCCGAGCGAGGTCACCGCGCCGGTGCGGTAGCCGTGGCGGGAGAGCAGCTCGGCCAGCGTCTCGACCGCGTCGTCCACCACGTCGCCGTTGACCATCACGCCGAGGTCCGGCGGCAGCCGGCCGCTGAACAGGCTGGTGTGCGCGGGCAGGGTGATCGGCACCGTGGTGTAGGCGTGGTCGAAGGTGATGCCGGTTTCCGCGAACCGGTCGAGGGTCGGCGTCGTCTCGACCGCGGGGTTGTACGGACCGGTGAAGTCGACGTGCAGCGTGTCGAGGGTCACCACCACCACCCGGGGGAAACGTGCGCGCGCACGCCAGCCCCGCAGCTCGTCGCGCCAGGCGAGCCATGCCGCCGCCAGCGCGGCGACCAGCAGGGCCACGGCGAGCAGCAGCCGCCGCCGGCCGCGCGACCGCTCGCTCATGCCGGCGCCGGCGGCGCCGGCATGGAGCCGGCCCACCGCCCGGCCCCCCAAGCTGCCGGGTAGAAGATCATCTTCGGCGTCCCGGGATCGAGTCGCGACCGGCGGCCGTCAGGCCTCGTCCTCTTCGTCGTCGGCGAAGCGCGCGTTCTTGTCGAGCGCGGCGGCGATCCACTCCAGGAAGCGCGACTCTCCGCGGCTGACGTTGAAGGCCAGGATCTCGGGTAGCTCGTAGCTGTGCAGCTCGCGGATCGCCGACTCCACCGCTTCGTACTCCTCGCCGAGCGTCTTGATGACCAGCAGGAACTCGCTGTCGTCGCAGACCTTGCCCTGCCAGCGGTAGACCGAGCGGTGGACCGGGATGATGTTCACGCAGGCCGAGTGGCGGCGTGACACCAGCTCCTCGGCGAGCTGGTTGGCCTCCTCCTCGGTGCCGACGGTGGTGACGATGACGAGCGCGCCCACGGCGCTGAGGACGATACCGAACCCGCGAACGGCGCGTCAACGCGCGCCGCCCGCTCGGCGCGCCACGCCGGCCCGGCTCAGCGCCAGCGATCGGCCGAGCGGTCCCAGACCAGCACGCGCACCTTGCCGGTACGGCCGAACACGCGCACCACCGCCAGCCGCGCCAAACCGTCGGTGATGTAGAGCGACCCCGGGGTCGACCCGCCTATCGGGCTGAATGAGGCGATGTCGGAGCGGTTGAAGCGGATGGGGTCGTCGAGCCGCCGCAGCCGCCGGCGCGGGTCACCCGGATCGCGCGGCGGCCGTCCGGGCGGAAACCCGAACCGGACGTGGCGGCCGAGGTGGGTGAGGGTGCGGGTGGGAGCCACCTGCGGATCGACCCCGGAGTCGATGTCTCGGGTCAGCACGCCGTCGCCGTCGCCGTCGCGGTAGAGCGCCCATTCGACCCGCTCGGGTCCGACGCGGAACTTCACCCCGACCCGTGCGCTGTGCCGGATGGCGTGGGCGCGAGCCAGCCGCAGGACGCCGGTCAACTCACCAGCCGCCAGCCGCACGCGGCCGGCCGAAGACAGCCGCAGAATCGGCGGCAGGAGCAGCCCGGCGGCCAACAACGCCACCGCCACGACGACCACCGTCTCGATGAGCTGGAAGCCCGGCCGGCTACCGCTGGCCGGCCCGGGCGGGGCGACCGCTCGCCCCGCCCGGGCTGAGCTCAGCGGCGAGCGCCGTCGTCGCCGGCGGACGACGACCGCACCTTCTCGGCGAGGGTTGTCTCGCCCTTCAGCTTGACGTAGGGCTCGATCTTCTCGAAGGTCTTCTCGCCGATCCCGCGCACCAGCATCAGGTCGGCGGTCGACTCGAACTCGCCGTTGGCCTCGCGGAACTCGAGGATCCGCTGGGCCACGGCCGGGCCGACCCGCGGCAGCAGCGCGAGCTGCTCGGCGGTGGCGGTGTTGATGTTGACCTGGCCGCTCTCGGCGGCGCCGGCCGGCAGCGCGGCCAGCACGAGGCCGGCCAGGACCAGCAGTGTAAGGGATCGCTTGGCGTTGCTCATGCTCGTCTCCTTGGAGGTTGTGGAAGGGGGTTGGAGAAGATTCCGGGGGCCGTTGCCGGCCCCCGGCGCCGTACCGTAGGTCTGCTGTTTGGTTGCGCCCTGGCGGCACCTCCTTTCTCCGGTTCATGTTCGGGCCGGGGGCGGATCAAGCCGTGTGCCAGAACGTGCCGGTCGGCACAAGTGGTTTCCTATCAACGGCTTAGCTGGCTTACTGCCGCGGCCGTGCAGTGCCCCGGTGGTCCAACGTTTGTGCGCTGCGGCGACGCCGGCGCCGGCTTCGCGGTACCGGCGGGCGCGCCGTCA
This sequence comes from Thermoanaerobaculia bacterium, assembly GCA_041574955.1. Classification (GTDB taxonomy): domain Bacteria; phylum Acidobacteriota; class Thermoanaerobaculia; order Multivoradales; family JAHEKO01; genus CALZJC01. The sequence continues at coordinate 4,821 of JBFGNS010000190.1, forward strand.
GGGCGCCGGCGAGCCGACGCGGCCGGGCGTCAAACGATCAGGACCGGCGCGCAACCGTTTGACGGTGGCCGCCCCTGCCACGGCTCGCCCCCCGCCCGTGGCCCGCCACGCTGGCTTTGGGCAGCGGGTTTGCATAGGGTAGGCCGTCGTGCCGGAGCGCAACTCCACCGCCCGCGAGTACCTGGAAGCCCTGCTCATCGCGCTGGTCTTCCTCGGCTTCACCAACACCTTCGTCGTCAAGACCTTCTACATCCCAAGCGCGTCGATGGAGGACACGCTGCTCATCGGGGACCACCTGTTCGTCAACCGGTTCATCTACGGTCAGCCGCCGGCCGGGCCGCTGGCGCGCCTGCTGCCGCACCGCGAGCTCGAGCGCGGCGACGTGGTCATATTCCGCTCTCCCGAGCGGCTGACGGTCGACATGGTCAAGCGCTGCGTCGGCCTGCCGGGCGACAGCGTAGAGCTGGTCGACAAGGACCTCTACGTCAACAGCAGCTGGGTCGACGACTCCGCCTACACCCAGCACCTCGACGCCCAGGTCTACGAGCGTGACAGCGGCCAGGCGGCCGCGCGGGTGCGCGACAACTTCGGCCCGGTGACGGTGCCGGACGACGGCTACTTCTGCATGGGCGACAACCGCGACCAGTCGTACGACTCGCGCTACTGGGGCGCGGTGCCCGCGCACTACGTCAAGGGGCGCGGGCTGCTGGTCTACTGGTCGTACGCCGGTGAGACCTCGGACGGCCAGTGGCACGGCTGGCGGGCCAAGCTCTCCCAGCTGGCGAAGACCGCGGTGGGCTTTTTCTCCAACACCCGCTGGTCGCGCACCTTCCACCTGATCCGCTAGCCGCCGTGCGCCGCTCCCTCGTCCGCGAGTACCTCGAGGCGCTGCTGATCGCGGTGATCCTCGCCACCTTCGCCCGCACCTACGTGGTGCAGGCGTTCAAGATCCCGTCGGGCTCGATGGAGCAGAACCTGCTGATCGGCGACCACATCCTGGTCAACAAGTTCGCCTACGGGCCCCAGCGGTTCACGGTCGAGAGCGCGCTGCTGCCCCGGCGGGCGCTGAAGCGCGGTGACGTCGCGGTGTTCCGCTTCCCCGAGGAGCCCGCGCGCGACTTCATCAAGCGGTGCGTCGGCCTGCCGGGCGACACCATCGAGCTGCGCAACAAGCGGCTGTTCGTCAACGACCAGGAGGTGCACGACGAGGCCTACACCTACCGCACCGACCCCGAGGTCTACCCGAACTCCCGCTTCCTGCACGCCGCCTACCGCAACCGCGACAACTTCGGCCCCTACACCGTGCCCCCGGGCCACTACTTCTTCCTGGGAGACAACCGCGACAACTCCAACGATTCGCGGTTCTGGGGGCCGGTGCCCGAGCGGCTGATCAAGGGCCGGGCGTTCATCATCTACTGGTCGTTCCGAGCTCGGCGCGAGTCGGACGAGTGGAACGGCTACTGGAACAAAGCCGAGCAGCTCGGCTACGTGATGGCCAACTTCGTCAACGGTACGCGCTGGGACCGCAGCTTCCGCGTCGTACGGTAGACTCGCCGAACCGTGCGCTCGGTATCTCGCTCGGGCGAAGGCAAGCTCGGCTGTGTCATCTGGCTGGTGATCCTCGCCCTCGCCGTCTTCGTGGCCTGGAAGGCGGTGCCGATCAAGCTCAAGGCGACCGAGCTGTACGACTTCATGGAAGAGCAGGCACGGTTCGCCGGGCGCGCCTCCGACGATGCCCTACGCACCCGCATCCTGAGGCGCGCCCAGCAGCTCCAGCTGCCGGTGACCAACAAGAACATCAAGGTCGAGAGGCTGGGCGGCCGCATCCGAATGACCTGCACCTTCACGGTGCCCCTCGACCTGATGGGCTACACCTACGACTGGGACTTCAACCTGGTCGTGGACCGGCTGATCTTCGTCGTCTGAGGTGGTTCGGCGGGATCAGTGCGCCCGGCCGGGTTCGAGCCGGCGGGCCAGCTCGTCGAGCGCCCGGCCGGGGTCGGCGGCGCGGGTCAGCGGTCGCCCGATGACCAGCAGGTCGGCGCCCGCCGCGAACGCCGCCTCGGGCGTCGCCACCCGCCGCTGGTCGTCGCCGGCCGTCGGCGCGATGCGGATCCCCGGCGTCACCAGCTCGAACGGCGGCGGACAGTCGCGCCGCAACCGGGCGGCCTCGAGCGGCGAACAGACAGCGCCGGCGCAGCCGGCCCCACGCGCCAATGCCGCCCAGCGTGCCGCGCGCTCTCCGGCCTCGCCGTCCAGCCCGAGCTCGGCCAGGGCCGGGGGATCGAGATGGGTGAGGAGCGTGACCGCCAGGAGCTTCAGCCCGCCGCCGGCCTCGGCGGCCGCCGACAGCATCGCCGCCCCGCCGCCGGCGTGGACCGTCAGGTAGTCCACGCCCAGCTCGCGCGCGCCCGCCACCGCGCCCGCGACGGTGTTCGGGATGTCGTGGAGCTTCAGGTCGAGGAACACCGCCCGCGCCGCGCGCCGCACCTCCTCGACCACCGCCGGCCCCCAGCGCACGAACGCCTCGAGCCCGACCTTGAGCACACCCACCCGCGGCCCGAAGTAC
>JBFGNS010000191.1:0-7345 GCA_041574955.1 Thermoanaerobaculia bacterium
GCTCGAGCGGGTGGTCGCCGCGCTCGGGCGCGAGCCGGTGACGGCGCGCGACAAGTGGCACGACCCAGCCGAGCGCGGCTACGACGCGCCGGCCGCGGAGCGCTACGGGGCGGCGGTGGCGACGGTCGCCGCGGTGCTCGGCGAGGTGCGCGCCGAGCTGCCGGGCGAGCGCGGTCCGGTGCAGCTCTGGGCGCACCACTTCGACCTCGCCTTCGAGGTCTTCGGCCGCCGCAGGGTGGAGTCGGAGGAGGCCGCGGACGGCGAGCAGCCAGCCCAGATCGGCTTCGGCTTCTTTCCCGGAGACGACGACGATCCGGCGCCGTACTTCTACGGCACGCCGTGGCCGTTCGACGAGACGATGCGCGACGCCCCGCTGCCGGCCGGCCGCTGGCGCACCGAGGGCTGGGAGGGCGCCGAGCTGCCGTACGCCGCGGTGGTCGAGGCCGGCACCGGGCTGCTGCGCGACTTCTGCCGGGCGGTATGGGAGGGCGGGCGATCGACGCTCGACTGAGCCGCCGCCTGGCGGAGAGGCCCGACCGATGACGAACGGCGCCGCGAACGGCTTCGACCGCCAGGCGATCGCCCGCCGGCTGGCGGACGTCAGGCGCCGCACCCGGCAGCTGGTGTCGGTGCTCGACTGGCCGCGGCTGCGGCGCCAGCACATCCCGATCCTCAGCCCGATGGTCTGGGACCTGGGGCACATCGGGCACTTCGAGGAGAGCTGGCTGTGCCGACGGCTGGCCGGCGCGCCGCCGATCCACGACGGCTTCGAGCGCATGTTCGACCCGCAGATCAACCCGCGGCCCAGCCGCGAGGCGCTGCCGCTGCCGGAAAGGGCGGCGCTCGACGACTACCTCGCGCGGGTGCGCGCCGCCAGCCTCGCGGTGCTGGAGCGGATCGAGCCCGCGACGCCGGCCGACACCGAGCTGCTGGCCGGCGGCCTGGTGTACGAGCTGGTGGCGGAGCACGAGGAGCAGCACCAGGAGACGCTGCTGCAGGCGATGCAGGTGCTCGAGGCGCCGGGATACGAGCCCGCCGAGCGCCGGCCGACGCCGAGCGCCGCCGGCGAGGTGACCGGCATGGTCGAGGTGCCGGCCGGCCCGTTCCGCATGGGCTGGGGCGGCGGCGGCTTCGCCTACGACAACGAGCTGCCGCAGCACCGGGTCGACGTCGCCGCCTTCGCCATCGACCGCGCCCCGGTGAGCTGCGCCGACTACCGCGAGTTCGTCGACGCCGGCGGCTACCGCGACCGCGAGCTGTGGTCCGAGGCGGGCTGGGCCTGGTGCCGCGAGCGCGGCGCCGAGGCACCGCGCAACTGGCGGCGCGCCGACGACGGCGGCTGGCGGGTGCGGTATATGGACAGCGAGCTGCCGCTGCCCGAGAACCGGCCGGTGGCGCACGTCTCGTACTGGGAGGCCGAAGCCTACGCGCGCTTCGCCGGCAAGCGGCTGCCGACCGAAGCCGAGTGGGAGAAGGCGGCGCTGTGGGACCCGGCGACCGGCGGCAGCCGCCGCTGGCCGTGGGGAGACGACCCGCCCGGCCCCGAGCACGCCAACCTCGACCAGCTCACCTTCGCCCCTGCCGAGATCGGCGCCTACCCGGCCGGCGCCAGCGCGCTCGGCGTCCACCAGATGGTTGGCGACGTCTGGGAGTGGACCGCCTCCGACTTCGCCGCCTACCCCGGCTTCCGCGCCTTCCCCTACCCCGAGTACTCGCAGATCTTCTTCGGCGACGAGTACAAGGTGCTGCGCGGCGGCTCGTGGGCCACCCGCCCGGCGGTGGCTCGCGGCACGTTCCGCAACTGGGACTTCCCCATCCGCCGCCAGATCTTCGCCGGCCTGCGCTGCGCCCGCAGCCTGTAGGGCAGCGACGCGGCGGCTTTCCGGCCGGCCCGAAACCGGATAGCCTAGGACATCGTGAGCCAGTCGGCCGGTACCGGCAGCGCCGCCGTCGCGACGCCCGCCTACGAGGAGTTCGTCGCCCGCTACCCCGCGTACGCGGACACCGGGCTGCTGGACGAGCTGAGGGCGCGCGAGTTCTCGCGCCTCGACGAGCTGGGGCACGTCTACCTCGACTACACCGGCGGCTCGCTGTACGGAGCCGGCCAGGTGGCGGAGCACCAGCGGTTCCTGCTCGGCAGCGTGCTGGGCAACCCGCACTCGATCAACCCGATCTCGCAGTCCACCACCGAGCGGGTGGAGCGCTGCCGGCGCCGGGTTCTGGAGTACTTCAACGGCTCGCCGGACGAGTACGCGGTGGTGTTCACCGCCAACGCCAGCCACGCCCTGAAGCTGGTCGGCGAGAGCTACCCGTTCGAGCGCGGCGACCGCTTCCTGCTCACCTTCGACAACCACAACTCGGTCAACGGCATCCGCGAGTTCGACCGTGCCCACGGGGCCGAGACCACCTACGTGCCGGTGATCCCGCCCGAGATGCAGGTCGACGAGGCGGCGCTCGACGAGCAGCTCGACCGTGCCCGCCCCGGCGGCCACAACCTGTTCGCGTTCCCCGCGCAGTCGAACTTCTCGGGCGTCCAGCATCCGCTCGGGTGGATCGAGCGCGCCCAGCGCCGCGGCTGGGACGTGCTGCTCGACGCCGCCGCCTTCGTGCCCACCAACCGGCTCGACCTGGCGCGCTGGCACCCCGACTACGTGGCGGTTTCGTTCTACAAGATGTTCGGCTACCCCACCGGCGTCGGCGTGCTGATCGCGCGCTGGCCGGCGCTCGAGAAGCTCCACCGGCCGTGGTTCGCCGGCGGCACCATCACCGTCGCCTCGGTGCAGGCGGACAGCCACGTGCTGGCCGCGGGCGCCGCCGCTTTTGAGGACGGCACCCTCGACTACGCCAACATCCCGGCGGTCGAGATCGGTCTCGACTTCCTCGAGCGTGCCGGGCTCGACGCCATCCACCGGCGCGTGTCCTGCCTCACCGGCTGGCTGGTGGAGCGGCTGCCCGAGCTGCGCCACGCCAACGGCCAGCCGCTCGTCCACCTGTACGGGCCGCGGCGGGCTGAAGGCCGCGGCGGCACGGTGACGATGAACTTCTGCGCCCCGGACGGCCGGCTGATCGACCACGAGCTGATCGAGAAGCTGGCCGCCGGTCAGGGCATCTCGCTGCGGACCGGCTGCTTCTGCAACCCCGGCGCCGGCGAGATGGCGCTCGGGCTGTCGCGCGACGAGCTGGTGAGCTGCTTCCGCCGCCAGCCCGAGGGCATGACCTACGAGGAGTTCCGCACCTGCATCGACGGCAAGGGCTCGGGAGCGGTCCGGGTGTCGCTCGGCGTGGCGTCGAACTTCGCCGACGTCGAGGCCTTCCTCGGCTTTGCGCGCGGCCTGCTGGACCGGCCGGTCGACGAGGGCTGAGACGGCGGCGCCCGCCGCCGGCCGGGATCAGCCCTCGCCGTCGCCCTCTGTGCCGCCGTCGTCGCCGTCCCACTCGATGCGCTGCACCACCGGCAGCTGGAGCGCCCGCTCGCGGTCGAGGTCGAGCGAGCCGACGTGCAGCGACAGCGGCGCCTGCACCCACTTGTAGATCGAGCGGGTGAAGCGCTCGGCGAAGCTGCGCGCCCAGGCCGAGAGCTGCGCCTGCGACTCGTCGGGGAACAGCGAGGTCAGCGCCTTCCCCACCTCGCTCGGCCCCAGCTTCTCTCCGGCGTACAACCGGAGGCAGGCGTCGAGTACCGGGAACGGCATCAGCTCCTCCTCGGCCGTCTGGTCGGCCGACAGCTCTGGGCCGGGCACGGTCTCGAGCGCTCGCGCCACGCCGTCGAAGCCGTAGCGGTCGCGCAGCCGCTCGAGCATGGCGATGACCACCGTCTTGGGCAGGTTGGCGATCACCGACAGGCCACCCTCGAGGTCGCCGCCGATGGTGGTGTAGCCGACCGCCTTCTCGCTCATGTCGCCGGTCTGCAGGAACAGGCCGCCGTCGCTGTTGGCCCAGTTCCACATGCGCATCGCGCGCAGCCGCGCCTGGATGTTCTGGTGGGTCAGCTCGGTCGGCTCACGCCGGCCGCCGAGCAGCTTGCGGGTGGCCTCCAACTCGCGCTCGTAGGCGTCGTCGATCGAGAGCTTTCTGAGCGGCACCCCGAGGTCTGCGCACAGCGCTTCGGCGGCGGCGCGGGTGCCCTCGCCCGAGAACCGCGACGGCATGTAGAACGCCTGCACCAGCGGCGTCTGCGGCGGGCCGTCGCGCTCGTCGAGCAACAGCTGGCCGGCGCGCCAGGCGACCAGCAGGGTGAGGACCGAGTCGCGGCCGCCCGACAGCGCCACGCCGAGGCAGCGAAACGCGCCGCTCTTGACGAAGTAGTCCTTGACGCCCAGCGCCAGCACCTCGAACACCTCGTCGAGCAGCTCGTCGCGCGGCGAGAGCTTCGGCACCTCCGCCGAGGGCAGGAAGAAGCTGCCGCCGGGCGGCGGCGGGTAGCGCAGACCGCCGCGCTCGGCGGTGCGGCCCGGGCAGGCGATCACCGGCACCTCGGGCCCGACGCGCCGGTAGTCGTTGCTGTCGCGGCGCCAGGTGGTGTTTTCGGAGCGCAGGTGGAGGGTGCGGTCGAGGTCGACCACCGCGGTGGCGTGGCCCTCGACCAGCCGCGGCGCGTCGAGCATCATGCGGCCGTTCTGGAAGATGTAGCCACCACCGTCGAACACCAGGCCGTCCTGGCAGCCGACGGCGTTGGTGTAGACGTAGGTCACCTGGTTGTCGGCCGAGCGGGTGGCGAACATCTCGCGCCGGGTCGACACGATGCCCGAGCGGTAAGGCGAGGCCGACACGTTGACCACCACCTCGGCGCCGCAGTAGCAGCGCCGCCGCACCGGCCCGTCGGGCGACCAGGCGTCCTCGCACACCTCGGGCGCCACGATGCCGAAGTCGAACTCGAACAGGTAGTCGCCCAGCGGCACGCCGCCGGCGTCGTCCGCGAAGCCCGGGACACCGCGCGAGAAGGTGCGCTCCTCGTAGAAGACGTTGTAGGTGGGCAGCTTCTCCTTCGGCACGAAGCCCAGCACCTTGCCGTTGTGCACCACCGCGGCGCAGTTGTAGAGCTGGCTGCCGACCGCCACCGTGGTGCCCAGCACCCACACGGTCGGCAGCTCGGCGGTGGCCGCCGCGAAGCGGTCGAGCTGACGGCGCTGGGCCTCGACGAACTGCCGCCACTGGATCAGGTCCTCGGGCGGGTAGCCGCCGATCACCTGCTCGGGAAAGCAGCCCAGCGTCACCTCCTCGGCAGCCATCGCGCGCGCCCCGGCCAGCACGCGGTCGGTGTTCGAGCGCACCGCCCCGACCGTCGAGCTGACGGTGCCGATGCCGATCTTGATCAGCCGCATGGCGGTCTCCGCAGAAGGAACGTGGCGATCCTATCGCGGCGGCGCGGGCTCACGTCGCGCGGGCGGCGGCCTCGAGCTCGTCGCCGCGGATCGCCCAGTGGCTGGCGCTCCACACCGCCCGGCCGTCGCGCAGCAGCAGCACCTGGGGCGACTCGTGACGTACGCCGGTGAGACGTGCCAGCTCGTTCGACACCTTGCGCGCGCTCTGCACCTCGACCAGCGCGAAGCTCGCCGAGCCGTCCCCGGCGGCGTCGGCAAAGCGCCGGAACTCGTCCCAGGCAACCGCGGAAACCTCGCAGGTGACGCTGTGCTTGAACACCCAGACCGGATCGCGCCGCGAGCGCTCGAACAGCTCGGACAGCTCGTCGGGGCGGGTCAGCCGGGGGATGTCGCTCATCGGAACGGTCGGCACGCCGCTGGCGGAGCGCCCTCGGCCAGACTGTATGATCCTGCGGTCACGAGGTCAAAGTGCTTCCCCATCCGCTCCCGTCCCTCAGCCGACGACTGGCTCCGCTCGCGGCGGCGCTCTGCCTGATACCGGCCGCCGGAGCGGCCGATGAGCCGTACCGGTTCCGCGTCCTGGTCTCGGTGGGGTCGTGCCTCAACCTGCGCACCGAGCCGGCGCCGCGCGCAACCGTGCTCGACTGCCTGGCGCGCGACACCATGCTTCGCCAGCTGACGGTCGAAGGTGACTGGAGCGAGGTGGCAAGCGCCGACGACCGGCGCGGCTGGGTGGCCAGTCGCCACCTGCTCGAGCTGCCGCCCCGCGAGCCGGAGGTGGAGGACGCTGCGCCGGCGCCCGAGCCGGTGGTCCCCGAGCCGGCGGCCACGGAGCCTGCAGCCACCGCGCCAGCAGCCGGCGCAACTGGCGAAGGGGCCGAGCGACCGGCCCCGCGCGAGCCGGAAGTCGCGCCCGCGGCGCCGTCGCCGAGCGGGTCGCGACCGGCGCCGGACGCCTCCGCGGCTGCGCCCAGGCCCGCCGAGCCCGGACCCGCCGAGCCCGACCCGGCGCCGGACTCGGCGCCCCGCGCGCCGACGCCCGAGGCCGATCGGCCGGCGCCGCCGGACGCCTCCGATCCGACGAGCATCCGGCAGCGGGTTGCACATGTCGACACGAACCGCATCGAGCACCGGCTCGGCGAGCTGGAGCGGGCCGTCGAGCGGCTGGCCGGCGCCGCCGAGATCAACCGTCGCCAGGCCGCCGAAGCGCTGGCCACCGAACGGCAGCACGCGGCCGAGCTCGACGACGCCGTGACGCGGCTCGAGGCCGCCGCCGAGCAGGAGCGCCAGCGCGGCGATGCGCGGCGCACCGCCGCCGAGGAGCGGAACCGGGAGCTGGCCGACGCCCTCGACCGGCTGGAAGCCGGTCTCGAGACCGATCGGCAGCAGGCTACCGAGCTGCGCGCCACCGCCGACACCCTGTCGAAGGCCGTCGCCAGGCTGGAGCAGGCGGCCGACGCTCGCAGCCGCGAGCTGGCGGCCGCGCTGGCGCAGCTCGACCAGGGGACCGAGCGCACCGCCGAGCTGGCCGGCGAGCTCGCCGAGCTGCGCTCCACGCTGCCCGCCCTGAGCCGCGCTCTGGCCGCGGTCGAGCAGGCGCAAGCGCGGCTGACCGCCGAGACCGCCGCGGTGCGAGACGAGGTGGGCGCCGCGGTGGCCGAGCTGCGGCCGGCGGTCGCCGCCGCCGAGGCCGCCGAGGAGAGCCGCACGGCGCAGCTCGGGGCCCGGCTCGAGGCGAGGCTCGGCGAGCTGTCCGGCACCCTCGCCGGCCTGGCGACGGCGGTCGATGAGCTGCGCGGCGAGGTCGGTGCGCTGGCGGACGGCACCGCCGAGCAGGCCGCCAAGCTGACCCGCCTCGAGAGTGGCTGGGCGGAGGCCGCGGCCGAGCAGGCGCGGGCCGCCGCGGCGCCGGATCGGGCGGCCGCGGCACCAGCCGCCACGCCTGTCGCCACGCCGGCCGCCACGCCGGCCGCCACCCCGGCCGCCACCCCGGCCGCCACCCCGGCCGCCACCCCGGCCGCCAC
>JBFGNS010000192.1:0-7339 GCA_041574955.1 Thermoanaerobaculia bacterium
CCGTGCACTTTGGGAAGACCCGCGCGCCGCCGCCGCGCCGAGGCGAGTCTACCCGTGCCCGCGGCACGGCTGATAGGGTTTCGCGATGGCCGTGGCCAGCGATCCGCCGCCGGCGCCGGTCTGGCTTGCGCTCGCCCGCCGGCTGTTGCGCAGCAGGCTGCTGATCGCGGCCTTGCTGTGGCTGCTGGCGCTCCAGGTCTTCTCGCGAGCGCCGGTGCCCGGCGGGCGGGGCGCCTCGCGCGTCGACCACGCCGGGGTCGAGGCCTACCCGCTGTCGGACGCCGGTTGCGACTTCCAGAACGCGCTGGCGATCCTCACCGGCGAGGGTTGGGTGAACTGGCGCGGCACCAACCGCTGGTCGGTCTACAAGCCGGGCTGGGGCGCGGCGCTCGCCGTCACGGCACTGGTCACCGGACGCGACACCGGCCGCATGCAACGGCTGATCACCGCCGGGCTGAGCCTGGCGGCGCCGGCGTTCTTCCTGCTCCTGCTGACGCTGTTCCCGGGGCCGCGTGGCGTGCCGGTGGCGGCGCTCGCCACGGTGTTCTTCGTGCTCAACCCGAGCGACCAGAGCTGGTGGTTCCAGCGCCAGATGATGACCGAAGGCCCGACCCTGCTGCTGGCGCTGGTGTTCGCGATCCTGGCGCTGCGCATCGGGCGCCGCCCGCCGGCCGCCGACTGGCATACCTTCGCGCTCGGGCTGACCGGCGGCGCGGCGGCGCTGGTCCGCGGCCAGGCGCGCTACGCGGTGGCGGCGGCGGTGGCGGTGATGGTGCTGGCGCGCATCCGGCGCCCGCGGCTGGCAGCCCGCTTCCTGGCGGTGTTCGCCTGCGGCTTCCTGGTGGTGGTGGGACCGCTCTACCTGAAGACCAGCTTCCACCTCAAGAGCCTCTACACCGGCACCTCCTACTACGCGCTGGTCACCATGCTCGACTGGACGGAAGCGGGCCGCGCGGTGGGCGGCTCGGCGCTCGCCGCCGAGGACCGCGAGCCGGAGCAGCGCGCGCTCGAAGCCATGTCGCGGCGAGCAGTCGAGGCGCTGCGCTTCAACCTGCGCGACCCCGGCCGGGTGGTCGCGCGTGGGCTGAGAGACGCACGCGAGGTGCTGTTCGGGGCGCCCGCCAAGATCTTCGACACCCGTTCCGGCCGGCCGGCGTTTCTCTACCCGATGGCGCTGCTGTTCGCCCTGGGCGTGGTGGCCGCGGCGCGCCGCCACGGCCTCGACGCGCTGGTGCCGGCGGCGTACGCCGCCGGCTACCTGCTGCCGAACCTGCTGTACTCGTACTTCCTACCGCGCTTCGGTGCGCCGGTGGGCTGGGTGGGCCTGGCGTTCGTCTCGGGCAGCCTGCTGTGGTGGGTCAACGAGTCGCGGCCCGGCGCCGCCGACCGCCTGGTGCCGAGCCTGGTCGAGCCGCCGCCGCAGGCCGTGGTGCCGCGCGCATGGCTGGTGCCGTCGGCGGTGTGGGTGGTGCTGGCGGCGGCGCTGCTGCTGTGGGTCGACCTCAGGCCGCGCCCCGACGTCGACGTCGAGCGGCTGCTGGCCAGCCCCAAGGTGCTCGGTGTGCTGGCCAACAACGGGGTCGAGCTCGACGACCGGCTGCGCGCCGAGATCGAGCGCGCCGTCAACCACGACGAGCCCAGCCCGCGGGTGCACGTCGGCATCGCCCACCTGCCGATGATGACCCGGCCGCGCAACAGCGGCCTGGTGCACGGCTGGGTGATCCTGCAGCCGCGGCCCCGGCCGTACACGGTGTTCTTCTCGATCTCGCCGTGGAAGAACGACGGCAGCTTCGAGCTCTACACCGTCAGCCGGCAGCGTTGGATGTACCGCGGCTACCGCCACGGCGACCGGGTGGTGGCCATCCTGAAGCCGCCCGCCGAGACCACGCCGGTGCCGACGATGTTCCCGCAGGTCGAGGCGGCGGCGGTGTTCCCGGTGCGCTGGGCCGACGGCTAGCCCGGCTAGTCGACGACGCGGTACTTGAGGATGCACCACAGCGCGCGCACGCCGTCGCGCCAGCCGATCTTCTTGCCCTGCTCGTAGGTTCGGCCGTGGTAGGCGATGCCGACCTCGTAGATCCGGCAGCGCAGCCTGGCCACCTTGGCGGTGAACTCGGGCTCGAAGCCGAACCGGTTCTCGCGCAGCGTCAGCCGCTCTAGCAGCCCGGCGCGGAACACCTTGTAGCAGACCTCCATGTCGGTGAGGTTGAGGTTGGTCAGCATGTTGGAGAGCAGGGTCAGCAGGCGGTTGCCGAGTGAGTGCCAGAAGTAGAGCACCCGGTGCGAGTCGCCGCCGGTGAAGCGCGAGCCGAACACCACGTCGGCCTTGTCGTCGAGGATCGGAGCCAGTAGCCGTGGGTAGTCCTGCGGGTCGTACTCGAGATCGGCGTCCTGCACCAGCACGATGTCGCCGGTGACGGCCGCGAAGCCGGTGCGCAGCGCCGCCCCCTTGCCGCGGTTGCGCTCGTGGCGCTCGACGTGGATGCCGTCGGCGGCGAGCGTCGCCAGCACCTCGGCGGTGGCGTCGGTCGAGGCGTCGTCGACCACGATGATCTCCTTCTCGAGATCGATCTCCACGGCGCGCACCTGCTCCACCACCTGCGCCAGGGTGGCCTGCTCGTTGTACACCGGGATGACGATCGACAGCTTCATCGGCGGGGTCCGCGCCGGGCCGATCCTAGCGCGTCCCGCGGCTCGGTCATGCTGCGCCGGGAAGCAGCGCGAGGCTGCACCGGGGCGGACCCTCGGCGTCGGCGCGCGGTGCTGCTTGTTGCCGCCGGTGGCAGGTGTGCGAGACTGGGCGGCCCGTGGCGGCCGGCCGCGGCCGGCATCCGGAGAGCGCCCATGAACATCCGCCGTTCCCTGTTTCCGATCGTCCTCACGCTGGCGCTGGCCACCGCCGCGCCGCCCGCCGCGCAGGACGAAGTGCCGGCGTACCACGAGTACGATCCGCCGTCGACCCTGGTGGTGCCGGCGCACCCGGTCGAGCGCGCCCGCTACCCGTTCGTCGACGTCCACAACCACCAGTTCCGGATGCCGGAGCAGGACCTCGGCGAGCTGGTGGCGGAGATGGACAGGCTCAACATGGCGGTGATGGTCAACCTGTCGGGGCGCGGCTTCCAGCGGATCGAGAACCCCGACGGCAGCTTCCGTTTCGCGCTCCAGGGAACCGACTACCTGAAGCGCGCGGTGGCGGCGGCCGACCCCGCCGCGCCGGGGCGGTTCGTGGTGTTCACCAACCTCGACCTCGAGGGCCTGGGCGAGCCGGGCTGGCAGGAGCGGGTGCTGGCCGAGCTCGACACCGACGTCGCCAACGGGGCGCGCGGGCTGAAGATCTACAAGAGCCTGGGCATGGACGCGCGTGACGCCGGCGGCGAGCGCGTACCGATCGACGACCCGCGGCTCGACCCGGTGTGGGCGAAGTGCGGCGAGCTGGGTATTCCGGTGCTGATCCACTCCGCCGACCCGGCGCCGTTCTGGCAGCCCAAGACGGCCGACAACGAGCGGTTGTTCGAGCTGATGGAGCGCCCGGGCCGCTACCGCGACCCCGAGCTCTACCCGCCGTGGGAGCAGATCATCGGCGAGCAGCACGCGGTGTTCCGCCGGCACCCGCGCACCCGCTTCATCAGCGCCCACCTCGGGTGGATGGGCAACGACCTGGCGCGTCTCGGCCGGCTGCTCGACGAGCTGCCCAACGTCTCCACCGAGATCGGCGCGGTGCTCGCCGAGTTGGGGCGCCAGCCGCGCTTCGCGCGCGACTGGCTGGTGCGCTACCAGGACCGCGTGCTGTTCGGCAAGGACAGCTGGGCGCCCGCCGAGTACCACGTCTACTTCCGCGCCCTCGAGACCGCCGACGACTACTTCGACTACTACCGCCGGCGTCACGCCTTCTGGAAGATCTACGGCCTCGACCTGCCCGACGAGGTGCTGCGCAAGCTGTACTACGGCAACGCGCTGCGGCTGATCCCGGGTATCGACCGGTCGCCGTTCCCGCCCGCCTGACGCGGCCGGTCGCCAGCTTGCCGAGCATGCTCCGCCGCCGGAAGTCCGGGCCCCGCCAGCTGCGCCGGGCGGCCGGGTGGGCGGTGGTGGTGGCGGCGCTGTCGCTGTCGCTCGGCTGGCTCCACCAGTACCGCGGCTGGGACCAGAGCTTCTACCTGGCGCAGACCTCGTCGCTGATCGAAGACGGCGACCTGGATCTGCGCAACGACTTCATGCACGTGGTCGCCCAGCCGGCCACGGTGCTCAACCTGCTGACCACGATCCGCGTCAACGGCACGCTCAAGAACACTTTCGCGATCGGGCCGTCGGTGCTGTGGCTGCCGGCCTACGGCGTCGGCATGCCGCTGCGGCCGGCGCCGGCGGCCGGCGGTGCGCCGGCGCGCTGGGCCCGCCCGCAGCTGGTGGCGCTGCACCTGCTGACCGTCGCGCTGGGGGTCTGGCTGCTGTGGGCGCTCGACCGCTGGCTCCGGCGGATGGGCGTGGCGCGCTGGCTGGCGGCGCTCGGCGCGCTGGCCCTGGTGATGGGAACGCCGCTGCTCATCTACGGCTTCCGCCAGTACACCGCCTCGCACCTGGCCAGCACGTTGGCGGTGCTGTGGATGGTGCTGGCGGCGGTCGCTCTCGGCCGCCGGCCGTCGCCGCTCGCCGCGCTGGTGTGCGGGTTGGCGCTGGGCATGGCCTTCCTGTGCCGCTGGCAGGACGTGGTCAAGGGCGTGGTGCTGCTGGTGCCCGCCTGGGAGCTGGCGCGCCGCCGCTATCCGTGGCGCCAGGGGCTCAAGCTGGCGGCGGCCGCCGCCGGCGGCGCGCTGGTGATGGCGGCGCTCCAGCTGCACGGCTGGTTTCTCGAGCGTGGCGAGATATTCAGCCTGCCACAGGGCGGCCACTACCTGCGGTGGAGCGAGCCGCAGCTCGAGAACTTCCTGTTCTCGGGCCTGTCGAGCCTGGTGCCCTGGTCGCCGGTCTTCGCGCTCGGCATCGCCGGCCTGCTGCTGCCCTGGCGCAACCGGCTGCCGGTGAGCTGGCGGTGGGTGGCGCTGGCGGTGCTGGCGTTCGACATCTACGTCAACTCGACGGTCGACGACTGGTGGGGAGGCGCGGCCTACGGCGCGCGCCGGATGTGCTCCGACGTGCCGCTGCTGGCGCTCGGCCTCGGCAACCTGTGCCGCTGGCGGGTGAGCCGCAAGGCGGTGGCGGCGGCACTGGTGGCGTGCTGTGCCTGGGGCGCGGTGACCTCGAACCTGTACGTCCTCGGGCTGCGCGACCTCAACATCCTGGTGCGCGGCGAGCCGTCGCACGCGCCGGGTGCCGAGCGCGAAGCCAGCGCGCAGCCGTCGCCCGGCGAAGCGCGCGCCGGCTTCGCCAGCTGGCCGTTGCCCTACCGCGGCATCAACTATTTCCCGGCTGCTCGCGGCCGGCCGCTACGCAGGGCGGCGACGGCGGCGGTGGTGCTGGCGGCGGCGCTGGCGGCGGCCTGGCTACTGGCTCGGGCGCGGCCGCCGACCCTGCTGCGAGTCACCCTGCTGGCGCTGCTCGGCGGTGTGCTGTTTGGGCACCTCAGGCTGCTCGCGGGTGCCCCCGCCGACGCCGAGGACCGGCGCCGCTGGCACCAGATGTGTCTGCGCACCACCGGCGCCGCGCTCAGGATCGGCGATTTCGACCGCACCATGAACGAGCTTCTGGCGGCGCCGGCGGACGGCCGGCAGGACGCCTACCGGCTGGTCTGGACCTTCACCCTGCGGCGCCACGGGCGCGCCGCCGAGGCGCGTGCGGTGGCCGCCGAGCTGGCCGATCGCGGCTACCCGTCGAGCCGCCGCCTGCAGCGGGTGGCGGCCCTCGACCCCGGCGAGCGACTGCTGATCAGCCAGCCTCGGCTGCGCTTCAGGGTGCGGCCGGAGCGGCCGTTCCGCAGCGCGGTGTTCGCGCGGCAGGTCGATCTCGAGCGCGAGGCGCTGCGGCTCGAGGTCGAGGTGGAGGCGGGGCTGGTCACCCCCAACGCCGAGCGCCGGCTGGTGGCGCTTGGCAGGCGGGGGTGGCCGCCGCTGCTCGAGGTGGTCGCCGCCGACCGTGACCGGCTGGTGCTGCGCACCGCCACCGGCTCCGCCGAGACGGTGCTTGCCTGGCGCACCGGCCAGCGCTACCGGCTGGCGGCCGAGTGGTGGCCGCCGGCGGGGCAGGCGCGGCTGACGGTGATCGCCGTCGGTGGTGAGCCGGTTCGGCTGGCGGCGTCGGCGACACCCGGACCGCAGCGCGAAGGGCGCGTCGAGGTGGTGCTCGGAGCCGCCGCCGACGGCGACCGCTACGAGCCCCCGTGGCAGGCGCGCTTCTCGGGGCTCAAGCTGACCTCGCGGCCCGCCGCCGAGTAGCGCCGCGCCCGCCCCGGGCTCAACGCTTGAACAGCTTGAGCACCGCGACGAACACCGAGAAGCCGTCGTCGGGCCCGGTGACCGCGGCGCCCAGGTCGATGTTGATGACGGTGCGCCACGGCCCGACCAGGGTGCCCGAGATGCCGACTCCACCGAGCAGCTCGCGGTCGAGGCCGCTGGCCTGGTCGGTGGCCCAGGCGGCGTCCGCCACCAGGTCGAGCCGCAGCACGCTGGCGACGTCGAAGCCGTAGGTCAGGTGGGCCGCCAGCGCCTCCTCGGCGCGCACCTTGTTGGACTGGTAGCCGTGCACCCGCACGTCGCTGAAGTAGCCGAACTCGTACTTCGAGAAGCGGTCGAGGTCGGAGCCGTCGAGGTACTCCAGCTCGGCGCCGAACTTGAAGAAGCGGGGCAGGTGCCAGGTCTTGCCGATCGCCGCACCCCACTGCGTGTACTCCTCGTGCTCCGGGTCGTAGCCCGGGTTGCCGGGCAGCCCCCACGGCTGCCAGTCGTCGCGCAGCGCGTAGCTGCCGCGCAGCCGGGCGCGGTAGCCCTGGCGGTTGTAGCGCGCGGTCAGGGTGAGGGTGTGGTTGAGGTGGTCGGTCGGCAGGACGAAGTCGGCGGCGGTGTCGTCGGCGCGGGTGTAGTTGGTGTAGCCGATCTGGTACTCGAGGTCCAGCTTGGCGAAGCTGCCGAGCGGCCGGCCGAGCTTGAAATCGATGTTGGGGCTGACCCGCCGCACCTCCTCGCCGGTGAGCTCGCGGTCGCCCTGGAAGATCTGGTCGCTGCCCGGCACGGCGAGGGCGAAGACGTCGAAGCCGGCCTCGAACTTGCTGCCGAACAGGCTGGGGTTGCTCACCGCCACATTGATCAGGGCGCCGCCGAAGAAAACGTTGGCCTGGGTGCCGGTGCCGCGCCAGTCGAACCACAGCCAGTTGAAGCCTGCCAGCGGGATCGGGTAGTCGCGGGAGTCGTCG
>JBFGNS010000193.1:0-7248 GCA_041574955.1 Thermoanaerobaculia bacterium
ACGTCGTAGGTGGCGCCCAGCTCCTCGCGCAGCAGGTCGCGCAGGCGGATGGCCAGGGCATCGGTCACGATGCCGAGCGCGTGCGCCCGCTCGCGGCTCCACGGCGACTCGCCGTGCAACACCAGGTAGACGGTGGCACGCGGCTCGAGCCCGCGCCGGACCTCGAAACGCACCGCGCCCGGCGGCTCCCGGATGCCCCGGTCGACCCAGCTCTCCCGCCGGCCGGCGGCCGGCAGGCCGCCGAGATAGGTGGCGATCAGCGGTTCGATGTCGTCGGGGTCGAAGCTGCCCACCACCACGAAGGTGAAGTCGGCGGCGTCGGCGAACCGCTGGCGGTAGAAGTCGAGCGCCGCCGCCGGATCGATCGCCGCCAGGGTGTCGGGAGTGGGTGGGCGGGCGCGGGGATGGTCCTGGGTCAGCACCTCGGTGAGCCGGTCGAAGAACGCCGTCTCGGGCCGCGCCAGCCGGTTCCTCAGCAGGTCCGAGGTGCGGGTCCGCCAGGAGGCGAAGGCGTCGGCGTCGAAGCGCGGCCGGGTGAAGTAGAGGTAGATGAGCTCGAGCATCGTCTCGAGGTCGCGCGGCGAGGCCGAGGCGGAGATTCCCTCCTCGTAGCTGCTGATGCGCGGCCGCGCCCCCGCCAGCTTGCCGGCCAGCGCCTTGCTCAGCTCGACCGCGCTCAGCTCGCCGACGCCGCTCTCGCCGACCACCAGCTCGGCGAACGAGACCGAGGCGAACTCTTCGTCGCCCGCCAGCGAGTGGCCGCCCGGGCTGAAGCCGTCGACGAGCACCTGGTCGTTGCGGAAGTCGGTCGGCTTGAGGACCACGCGGACGCCGTTCGACAGCCGCCACTCGACCACTTCGAGCTGGGTCAGCCGGCGGCGCTCGACGACGGCTCCGCCCGCCGGCGGCTCGGCCAGCAGCGGACCGGTCGGCGCGTCGTCGACGTACGGCTCGATGGGGCGCTGCTCGACGTCGTGGAACACCGCCAGCAGGCTGTCGGCGTCGGGCAGCGCCTCGGCCTCGGACTGCGGAGCGCTCACCAGCACCGCCCGGTTCTCTTCGCTGATCCACTGCGCCGCCAGCCGGTTGAGCTCGTCGACGCCGATGCCCGGCAGCAGCCGGCGGACCAGCCGGAGCTCGACCTCGATCCCGGGTACCGGCTCGCCGTCGAGGAAGTTGCGGCTGTACTCGGCCGCCAGGCTGGCCGACTCCCACTGGTCGCGCTCCGCCCAGGCGCGCTCGTAGCGGCGCAGCATCTCGCTCTTCTGACGCTCGAGCTCGCCGGCGGTGAAGCCGTGCCGGTCGACGCGCTCGACCTCGAGCAGCAGCGCTTCGAGCCCCCGCACCAGCTCGCCCGGCCGCACGCCGGCGGACTGCGAGTAGACGTCGCGGCTGCGCACGAAGCCGCCGCTGCTCGACCCGGCCCACAGGAACGGCGGGTCGGGCCGGCGACCCACCTCGGCCAGCCGGGTGTTGAGCATGGCGTGGTACAGCTCTTCGGCCAGCAGCCGGCGGTAGTCGGCGACGGTGCGCTCGGGACGCCGATCGAGCTTGTAGAAGACGCCGACGTTGGTGACCGTGACCTCGGGGTCGGTGAAGATGCCGACCAGGGTGTCCGCGTGATCGGGCACCGGCACCAGCGGCCGTGGCCGCGGGTCGGCGGGCGGCTCCAGGCGGGAAAACCGCCGCCGGATCGCCTCGGCCATCGGCTGCGGCGCGAAGTCGCCGACCGCGATCACCGCCATCAGGTCGGGCCGGTACCAGTCGCGGTAGAAGCGGCGCAGCGCCGCCAGCGGAGCGCTCTCGAGCACCTCGGGATCGCCGATCGGCAGCCGCTCGGCGTAGCGCGAGCCGCGGAACAGCAGCGGGATCTGCCGGTCGCGGAGACGAGCCCCGGCGCCGCGGTCGAGCCGCCACTCCTCGATCACCACGCGGCGCTCGCGCTCCAGCGCCTCGGGGTCGAAACGGATGCCGTCGGCCCAGTCTTCGAGCACCTCGAGGCCGCGCTCCAGGAACTCCGGCTGCGCCGGCAGCCGCAGCGTGTAGACGGTCTCGTCGAAACCGGTGGTGGCGTTGACGTCGGGACCGAACTGCATGCCGGCGCGCTCCAGGAAGTCGACCAGCTCGCCTTCGCCGAACCGCCGGGTGCCGTTGAACGCCATGTGCTCGACGAGATGGGCGAGGCCGCGCTGGTCGTCGTCCTCCAGCACCGATCCGGCGTCGACCACCAGCCACAGCTCGGTGCGGTCTGCCGGCTCGGTGTTCGAGCGCACGTAGTAGCTGAGCCCGTTGGGCAGCCGGCCGGTGAGCAGGGCGGGGTCGGTGGGGAGCGGATCGTCGAGCCCGAGCGGCGGTGGCGCGGCCGGTCCCTGGACGGGTCCCTCGGGAACCGGCGCAGGCGCGGGTGCCACCACCATCTGCGGCGCGCAGCCGGCGAGCGCGGCGGCGAGCAGGAGCTGGCAGAGGATGCGGAGGCGCATGTGGCGGGGGTGGGGAAGTCGGACTATACCGCCGAGCCCCCGCGGATGGCGGTGCGATAAGCTGCTCTCAGTCCCTCCCCGGGGTCGAGACAATGTGGAGCAACCGCCGTTTCGCCCTCCTGCCGGCCAGCGTTTTGGCGATCGCCGGCGCCGCTGCCGCCCAGCCGCCCGACATGCCGCCGTCGCCGGTCGGCTTCTCCACCGCCCGCAGCCACGCGGTGCGAGGCACGCTGGCGCTGACCGGCACGGTGGAGTCGCGGCGTACCAGCCTGGTGGCCACCGAGGTCGCCGGCGTAGTCGAGCAGCTGGCGGCGCGCGACGGCGATCGGGTGCGCCGCGGTGGCGCCCTGGTCCGGCTGCGCGCCACCGACGTGCGGCTGCGGCTGGAGGCGGCGCGCGGCCAGCTGCAGGAGGCGGAGGCAAGGCTCAAGCTGGCCAACGCCCAGCTCGAGCGCTCGCGCGACCTGTTCGAGCAGCAGATCGTGAGCCGCGACACGCTCGACGACGCGATGGCCGAGTCAGAGGCCTGGTCGGGACGGGTCTCGCAGCTACGCTCGGACGTGGCGCGGCTCGAGGAGGATCTCAAGCGCACCACCGTGCGGGCGCCGTTCTCCGGCGTCGTGGTGCGCGAGCACGTCGCCGAGGGTGAGTGGGTGGCGGTGGGCGACCCGGTGGCCGAGATGGTCGACCTGAGCGATCTGGAGGTCACCGTCGAGGCGCCGGAGAGCTACTTCGCCGGCCTCGAGGTCGGCAGCGGGGCGCGCGTCGTGTTCGACGCCCTCGGCGGCCGTGAGGCCGACGGGCGGGTGCGGGCGGTGGTGCCCAAGGCCAGCCCGCAGGCGCGCACCTTCCCGGTCAAGGTCGGTATCGGGGCCGACGGCGGCCGCGTCGGAGTGGGCATGCTGGCGCGCGTCGTGCTGCCGGTAGGCGAGCCGCGGCCGGGGGTGATCGTGCCGAAGGACGCGGTGGCCGGCCAGGGGGCCGAGGCGGCGGTGTTCGTGATCGGCGACGAGGACCGGGTGCGCCGGGTGGCGGTGCGCACCGGCGTCGGCGTCGGGGCCTGGGTGGCGGTCGAGGGCGAGCTGGCCGCCGGCGACCGGGTGGTGACGCGCGGCAACGAGCGGCTGTTCCCCGGTCAGCAGGTGGCGCCCCAACCGGTGGAGTACGAGTTGCCGTGAAGATCGTCGAAGGCGCCATCCGCTACCCGGTTACGACCGCGGTGGGCGCCATCCTGGTGGTGCTGTTCGGCACTCTGGCGATCTTCCGCATTCCCGTCCAGCTCACCCCGACGGTGGAGGAGCCGTCGGTGGTGGTGACCACCTTCTGGCCCGGCGCCAGCCCGCTCGAGATCGAGCGCGAGATCGTCGACGAGCAGGAGGAGCAGCTCAAGAGCCTCGAGGGGCTGGTCGAGCTGACCAGCACCAGCTCCGACAGCCTCGCTCAGGTGTCGCTCAAGTTCGCCACCGGCACCGATCTCGACACCGCCCTGCTCAAAGTCTCCAACCGCCTCGAGCAGGTCCCCGAGTACCCGCAGGACGCGCTGCGCCCGGTGATCCAGAGCGTCGATGCGCAGTCGAACGCCATGGCCTGGTTCGCGCTGATCAACGATCCGCGCTCGACCGTCGAGCCGCGGCTCGACGTCACCACGCTGCTGACGTTCTGCGAGGACTTCGTCCAGCCGGAGTTCGAGCGGGTCGAGGGGGTCGGCCAGATGCAGGTGTTCGCCGGCCGCCAGCAGGAGATGCAGGTGATGGTGGACCCGGCGCGGCTGGCGGCGCGCCGCATCACGATCAGCGAGTTCCTGGCGGCCGTCGATCGCGAGAACCGCGACGTCTCGGGCGGCGACTTCAACGAGGGCAAACGGCGGTACGTGGTGCGCACCGTGGGGCAGTACCGCTCGCCCGAGCAGATCGAGCAGGTGGTGGTGGCGGTGCGCGACGGCGTGCCGGTCTACGTCGGCGACGTCGCCGAGGCGAGCGTCGGCTACTCCAAGCCGTTCGCCGAGGGGTTCTATTTCTCCGACCCGATGATCGCTTTCGCCGCGGTGCGCGAGACCGGCGCCAACGTGCTCGAGACGATGGCGGGCGTCCGGCGGACCGTGGACCGCATCAACCGCGAGCTGCTGGCGCCGCGCGGTCTGGTGCTCTACCAGGTATGGGACGAGACCGACTACATCTACAGCGCCATCGGGCTGGTGCGGCAGAACCTGATGGTGGGCGGCACGCTGGCGATCCTGGTGCTGCTGGTCTTCCTGCGCAGCCGCTCGAGCACCCTGGTGGTGGCGGTGGCGATCCCGATCAGCCTGGTCGGCACGTTCCTGTTGATGACCTGGTTCGGTCGCACCCTGAACGTCATCAGCCTGGCCGGCATGGCGTTCGCGGTCGGCATGGTGGTGGACAACTCGATCGTGGTGCTGGAGAACATCTACCGCCACCGCCAGATGGGCAAGCGGCGGGCGGTGGCGGCGCTCGAGGGCGCCGGCGAGGTGTGGGGTGCGGTGCTGGCTTCGACGCTGACCACCATCGCGGTGTTCGTGCCGGTGCTGTTCGTGCGCGAGGAGGCGGGCCAGCTGTTCCGCGACATCGCGCTGGCCATCTCGTGCGCCGTCGGGCTCAGCCTGATCGTCTCGATCACCGTGATTCCGAGCCTGTCGGCCAAGATCCTGGGCAGCGTCCGGGCCGCCTCCGAGTCGGCGCGCAGCGGCTACAAGAGCCTGTGGGGGATGGTCGAGCGGGCGCGCGGCTTCAACGACTGGGTGACCGGCAAGGTCTACTGGATCACCGCCACCACCACCCGCCGGCTGGCGGTGGTCGTCGGCTTCACCGTCGCGGCCGTGCTGCTCAGCCTGCTGCTGGCGCCGCAGGCCGAGTACCTGCCGACCGGCAACCAGAACTTCCTGTTCGGCATCGTCGTGCCGCCGCCGGGCCACAGCGTGCAGGAGAACTCGGCTCTGCTGGACATCTATCTCGAGCGGCTCGGCCATCTCTGGCAGACACCGGCGGAGGAGTCGGCCGACCTGCCGGGCGGCGGCGTCAGGGACATGTTCTACGTCTCGCTCGCCAGTCAGGCCTACGGCAGCCCGGTGTTCCTGGGGGTGCAGGCGCGTGACCCGGAGCGGGTGCGGGAGCTGATCGAGCCGTTCTCCGAGGTCAACCGCGAGCTGCCGGGCTCGTTCGGCTATGTCAGCCAGTTCTCGATCTTCCAGCGCGACGTGTCGGGCGGGCGCTCGATCGACGTCGAGCTCACCGGCCCCGAGCTCAGCCGGTTGCTGGAGCTCGGCGGCGAGGTCTTCGGCCGAGTCCAGCAGGTGCTGCCGGGCGCCCAGGCGCTGCCCATCCCCAGCCTCGACCTGGGCAACCCCGAGGTGCAGGTGCGGATCGACCGGCGGCGGGCGGCCGAGCTGGGGATCTCGAGCCGCGACCTCGGGCTGGCGGTCAACACGCTGGTGGACGGCGCCAAGGCCAGCGACTACCAGCACGAGGGCAACCAGATCGACCTCAGGGTGATCGCCCGGATGGACGGTGCTCAGCACACCCACCTGGTCGAGCAACTGCCGCTGGCGACGCCGTCCGGCGAGCTGGTGACCCTCGCCTCGGTGGCCGAGGTGGCGGTGGTGGACGGGCCGGCGCTGATCGCCCACCGCGAGCGCGAACGGGCGGTGACCATCGCGGTGTCGCCGCCGGAGACCATGCCGCTGCAGGCGGCGATGACCGCGATCGAGGAGGAGATCCTGGCGCCGATGACGACCGAGGGCAAGCTGGGCGGCCTCTACCGCGGCCGGCTGTCGGGCACCGCCGACAAGCTCACCCAGACGCGCCAGGCGCTGCAGTGGAACTTCGTGCTGGCGGTAGTGATCACCTACCTGTTGATGGCGGCGCTGTTCGAGAGCTTCCTCTACCCGCTGGTGATCCTGTTCAGCGTGCCGCTGGCGGCGCTCGGCGGCTTCCTCGGGCTCGGCGTGGTCAACCTGTTCACCTACCAGGCGCTCGACGTCCTGACCATGCTGGGGTTCATCATCCTCGTCGGCACGGTGGTCAACAACGCCATCCTGATCGTCCACCAGTCGCTCAACCACATGCGGGCCGAGGCGATGCCGTCGCGGGAGGCGATCCGCGAGGCGGTGGGCAACCGTATCCGTCCGATCTTCATGAGCGTGTCCACCTCGGTCTGCGGCATGCTGCCGCTGGTGCTGTTCCCCGGCGCGGGCTCGGAGCTGTACCGCGGCCTCGGCAGCGTGGTGGTCGGCGGGCTGGTGGTCTCGACCCTGTTCACGCTGTTCCTGGTGCCGGCGCTGTTCAGCCTGGTGCTCGATGCACGCGACGCCGTCGCCCGGCGGCTCGACTGGCTGGCTGAGGAGGCGCCGGCGCCGGCCGGCTCCTCCGGCGGTCGCTCCTGAGCGCCCCGGCTCGCCGGCGCCGGAGCGGCGCTGAAACCTTTTCGGGCCCTCTCCGTCCTACTCGATAGCTCCGCTTCGGGAGCTGCGAGAACCGGACAGACGAGGAGGCCGACGATGAGACGACTGATCCCGACCGCGGTGGCGGTCGCCCTGCTGCTAGCCGTGGCAGCGCTGCCGGCGGCGGCCAGCGACTACTGGCTGCATGTCAAGGTGGAGGAGGCCGACGACATTAGGGTGATGGTCAACCTGCCGATGAGCGTGATCGACAAGGCGCTGCCGATGCTGCCGCAGGAGCATCTGCGCCGCTCTCACATTCACATGGAAGAGTGGGACCTGAGCCTCGGTGAGCTGCGCGAGCTGTGGCGCGAGGTG
>JBFGNS010000194.1:0-7218 GCA_041574955.1 Thermoanaerobaculia bacterium
CCCCGGCTGCGGCACCAAGGCGGCGCGCTAGCCGGGCGGGCGGGCCCGGGGGGTGGGTGGCAGGTGTTCTCGCGGCCACGCGCGGACGTCGATCGGCCGCCGGGCTCCTGGCGGCCCGCGCGCCGTGCCGTGAGCCGACCGATCACCACTCGACGGGCGCCGTCGCCGTGAGCAACGCGTCGCCAGAGGCCAACACCGTCCGCTGCACCCAGTGCGGGGCGCAGAACGAGCTGCCGTCCGGCCGCCGGTTCGTGCGCTGCGCCTACTGCGACGCCACGCTGTTCGTCGACCGCGGCGGGGTGGTCAACCACTACCGCCTGCCGGCGCTGCTCGGCGAGGACGAGGCGCGCGCCGCGGTGCGCCGCTGGATGAGCGGCAACGACACCGTCAAGGACCTCGATCGCAAGAGCCGCATCGTGGCGCTCGAGGCCGAGTCGTTCCCGATGTGGCTGTTTCGCGTCCGCCAGGGCGGCCGCGAGGTGGCCTACGTCGAGCCGGCGGCGCCGACGCCGATCCCGCAGCTCGCCGACCTCAAGGTGCCGGCGGGCGAGCTCGAGCCGTACACCGCCGTCGCAGCCGGGATGGCGGCGGTCGAGGCCACGATCCCGCTCGACACCGCCCGGGGGTGGCTGGACCAGCGCGGCGTCGGCGAGCCCGAGGAGACGGCGCTGGTGCAGGTGCCGCTGTGGCGGTGCCGCTACCAGTTCGAGGGCGGCGAGTTCCAGGCGCTGGTCGACGGCTCCACCGGCGCGGTGATGGCGGCGGTCTTCCCGGAGAAGGCCGAGAGCCCGTACGTGCTGGTGGCGGTGCTCGGCATCGTGCTGTTCACCATCGAGGGGCTGGCGATCCGCAACCCGGGGCTCAAGCTGGTGGCGTACGCGGTCACCGCGCTGCCGCTGCTGATGCTCGCCTGGTGGGTGACCCGCAAGGTATGAGCGCCGAGCCCGAGCCCGCTGTGGCGGCGTCCGAGGCCGAGGCTCCGCCGGAGGCGCCGCACGCGCTGTCCTCGACGGTGCGCGGCCTGTCGTGCCCCAACTGTGGCGGCACGCTCGAGGTCGACGCCGGGCTGCGGGTGGTCGAGTGCCCGTACTGCCAGACGCCGTTGCTGGCGGTCAGCGAGGTGGGTGTGCGGCGACTGGCGGTCGAGCCGCGGATCGACGCCGAGCGGGCGCGCCAGATCGCCCGCCAATGGCTGGGACGCGGCGTCGCCAAGGACCCCAAGCTCAGGCGCGAGGCGAAGGTTGGCGAGGCGTTCCTGAGCTTCCTGCCGTTCTACCGGGTGGAGGCCGACTGCGTCGGCTTCGCGCTCGGCACCGAGCAGAGGACACGCACCGTCGGCAGCGGCAAGAACCGCCGCACCGAGACCTACGAGGTGGACGTCGAGCGCGGCGTCGAGCGCAGCTTCGACTCCACCTACCCGGCGCTCAACGTCGCCGAGTGGGGCATCCGGCGGGTCGACCTGCGCGGCGATCCGCTGGTGCCGTTCGACGCCGACATGCTCGAGCGGCTGGGGATGGTCTTCCCGCCCACCGGCGACGAGGCGGCGGTGCGGCAGGCGGCGCTCGAGCAGTTCGAGCGCAGCGCCGATCCGTCGGCCGGGCTCAAGCGGGTGCGCTTCAAGTTCCTGCAGACGCTGCGCGAGCGGCTGAGCGTCGTCTACTACCCGCTGTGGGTGGTGCGCTACCGCTTCAACGAGCGCTCGTACCAGGTGCTGGTGGACGGCGAGGATGGCACCCTGGCCTACGGCAAGGCGCCGGGCAACGACTTCTACCGCGCCGCCATGCTGGTCCTCACCCAGGCGGCGGCGCTGTACGTCGCCTCCACCGTGGTGCAGCTGTTTGCCAGCTTCGAGGTGCTGCTGGTGGTCGGCATCCCGCTGGTCATAGCCCTGGTGTGGGGGTGGCGCAAGTTCCGCTACGGCGGGGTGGTGATCGAGGGCAGCGGCACCGGCAAGCAGGTCGACCTCGGCCGGTCGGTGCGCAACCTGGCCAGCCGCCGCGGCCGCCAGCAGGCGGTGCGCCAGCTGCTCGCCGGCAAGCTGCCGGAGATCGAGCGTTGAGCACCGGCTTCGAGCTGGTGCCGCTCGACTGCCCGAGCTGCGGCGCGGCGGTGGCGGCCGAGGGCGAGGACGTCGTCTACTACTGCACCGCCTGCCGCAACGGCTACCGGTTCGACCTCGACGAGCGGCAGCTGGTACCGATCGAGGTCGGCTTCGTCGCCCTGTCCAACGTGGCGGCCGAGATCTACCGGCCGTTCTGGCTGCTCCCGGCGCGGGTGTCGATCCACGAGCGCGACGCCTCGGGCGGCGGCTTCGCCGGGCTGCTCAAGTTCTTCACCGGCGGTGGCGACCAGCCGGCCGGCGGCGAGGGCACCTTCGCGGTGCCGGCGTTCCATGCGCCGCTGCCGGCGGTCACCGCCCTGGTGCGGAGCTACACCGAGAAGCTGCCCGAGCTGGGCGAGCGGCTGGGAGAGCGGCTGCTGGGCGGCCGCTACGGCGTGCTCGACGCCAAGAAGCTGGCGCACTACGCGCTGATCGCTTCGGAGGTCGGCAAGCCCGACACGCTCAAGCAGCTCCGATACGAGATAACCTTCGGCGAGCCGCGCCTGCTGGGCGTGCCGTTCGTGCGCCGCGGGCAGCGGTTCGCCGACGCCCTGTTCGGCACCGAGACCTGAAGACCCCGCGCTCGGGCGGCTGCGAGGCCCGTCCACCGCAGACCCCTTCGAGGAGGAACAAGACCATGCCCCGATCCCTTTGCGTGCTGCTGGCCGCCAGCCTGACGGCGACCGCCGCCTGCGGCCCCCGGCAGCCGGCCGAGCAGGCGGCGGCCGGCCCACCCGAGCTGATCCCGCGCCAGGAGCTGTTCGGCAACCCCGACAAGGCGGCGGTGCGCATCAGCCCCGACGGCTCGCAGATCAGCTACCTGGCGCCGGTCGACGGCGTGCTCAACGTGTGGGTGGGGCCGGTGGACAATCCCGCCGCGGTCCAGCCGGTGACCCGCGACACCAACCGGGGCATCCGCCGTTACTTCTGGGCCTTCACCAACCGCCACATCATCTACCTGCAGGACGCCGCCGGCGACGAGAACTGGCGCGCCTACACGGTCGATCTGGCGAGCGGTGAGACCCGCGACCTGACGCCGATCGACGGCGTGCAGGTGCGCATCCAGGAGGTCAGCCACCGCCAGCCGGGCCAGATCCTGGTGGCGATCAACCAGCGCAACCCGCAGCTGCACGACGTCTACCGCCTGGACATCGCGAACGGCGAGATGGAGCTGCTGGCGGAGAACCCGGGGTTCATCAACATGGTGACCGACATCGACTACCGGGTGCGTCTGGCGGTCCAGATGCGTCCCGACGGCGGCATGAGCTTCTACCAGAAGAAGGGTAACGACTGGGACGAGTTCGCCGCGGTAGCGCGCGAGGACACCCTCACCACCAGCCCGGTCGGCTTCAACGCCGACGGCGACGTGCTCTACATGATCGACAGCCGGGGGCGTGACACCGCGGCGCTGGTCGTGGTCGACCTCGAGAGCGGTGCGCAGAGCGTGGTCTACGAGGACCCGCGCGCCGACGTCGACGACGCGCTGGTCCATCCGACCGAGCTCAGGGTGCAGGCGGCCGCCTCGACCTTCGACCGGCGGAAGTGGACGATCTTCGACGACGCCATCCGCGAGGATCTCGCCTACCTCGAGACGGTGGCCGACGGCGAGCTCGAGGTGGTCGACCGCACCCTGGACGACAAGCTGTGGGTGGTCGGCTACGAGCGCACCGACCACCCCTTCAGCTACTACCTCTACGAGCGCGGGGCGAAGCGAGCGCGCTTCCTGTTCACCAACCGGCAGGCGCTCGAGGACGCGCCGCTGGCGCCGATGCGCGCCCAGGTCATCCCGTCGCGCGACGGCCTCGAGCTGGTGAGCTATCTGACGCTGCCGATCGACAGCGACCTCGACGGCGACGGCCGCCCGGCGGCACCGCTGCCGATGGTGCTGCTGGTCCACGGAGGGCCGTGGGGGCGCGACAGCTGGGGCTACGACGGCTTCCACCAGTGGCTGGCCAACCGCGGCTACGCCGTGCTGTCGGTCAACTTCCGCGGCTCGACCGGGCTCGGCAAGGGGTTCACCAACGCCGGCGACCTCGAGTGGGGCCGCAAGATGCATGACGACCTGATCGACGCCGTCGACTGGGCGGCGGCCGAGGGCATCACCGAGGCCGGCAAGGTGGCGATCATGGGCGGCAGCTACGGCGGCTACGCCACGCTCGCCGGACTGACCTTCACGCCCGAGACCTTCGCCTGCGGCGTCGACATCGTCGGGCCGTCGAACCTGGTGACCCTGCTGGAGTCGATACCGCCTTACTGGAAGCCGATGTTCGAGCTGTTCGCCAGCCGGGTGGGCGACCCGCGCACCGCGGACGGCAAGGCGTTGCTGGTCGAGCGCTCGCCGCTGACCCACGCCGCCAAGATCGTGCGCCCGCTGCTGATCGGGCAGGGCGCCAACGATCCTCGGGTCAAGCAGGCCGAGGCGGACCAGATCGTCGAGGCGATGCAGGCCAACCAGATTCCGGTGACCTACGTGCTGTTCCCCGACGAGGGCCACGGATTCGCGAGGCCCGAGAACCGGCTGGCGTTCAACGCCGTCTCCGAGGCGTTCCTGGCGGCCTGCCTGGGCGGCCGGGTGGAGCCGGTGGGCGACGACTTCGAGGGCGCCAGCATCCAGGTGCTGGCAGGCGCCGACCAGGTGCCGGGGCTGGCGGAGGCTCTACCCGAGCCGCCGGCGCCGGAGCAGGCCGCCGAGGAGGCGGTGGCGGCGGCGCCGTAGGGCACGACTCTCCCCCGGCCCGGCGCTGCCGGGGCCGGCCCCGCTCCCCCGCCGGCGGCTCGCCGGCGCCGGATCGTGGCCGGCCCTCGCTCCTGCCGCGTGCGCCGTCGCGCGACCGCTACAGCTCCTTCCACTCCAGCTTGACGCTGGGTGCCCCGAACAGGATGCTGCGGAAGGCCTGGATGTAGCGCTTGCCGAACTGGTCGATCGTCAGTGCGGTCTTCTGGGCGGGAGCCGGATAGCTCCGGTAGAGCACCAGGTGGGCCTTCGGGTTCTGGACCTTGGAGACCTCGCCCTGCCACCACTTGGTGACCGGCACGCCGAAGAAGATCGGATCGTACAGCCGGGTCTCTCCGCTGGCCCACTGATCCTGGGTCTTGACGGCCTTGTTCACGGGCTCCGCCTGGAGCACCTGGTAGAGCCGGTAGTGGTCCAGCTTCTCGGGGAAGGCGCTGCCCTTCTCGTACTTCCAGCACGGGGCCAGCAGCGCGTAGCTGCGGCCGGTGATCAACTTGCTCTTGCCGAACTGGTTCTGGTAGACGACGACCCGCGGCGGGTCGGGCACCGGGTCGTACATGTCGTACCAGGTGAAGTGGGCGTTCTTGTCGTAGATCGGCTCGCCGTTCTTGCTCACCGGGTTGGCGAACAGGTTGAGGTAGGTGAGCTGGGCCTTCTCGGGCTGCTTGTCGAACTGTCCCTGCAGGCCGATGACGTAGCCGGCGGACTGGTTCGCCACGTCGTAGAAGTTGAAGTAGTCGAGCATGAGCTCCTGTGCCGTCATTACAGCCTCCTTGCGCCCGGGTCGGCGCGGTCCCACTCTCGGCGGCGCCCGGGCGGCATGCCCGAGCCTGTCTGTCTCGTCGAGTGCTGCCGTTAGGGTACACCAACGAGTAAGCGGCTGCTGCGTCGCGGGTCAGAAGCGCGAGCTGGTGAGCGCGACGTCGGCCTCGGACCAGGCCTCGTCGAACCGCCGCCGCATCTCTTCGGCCAGCTCGTGCTTGCCCTGCTTCGCCAGGCTCTCGGCGAGGCCGAACAGCGAGTAGCCGTTGCCCGGGTTGCGCCTGAGGTCCGCCCAGTAGACCACCTCGGCCTCGGCCGGCCTGCCCGCCTCGAGCAGCACCGCGCCCAGCAGGTGGCGCACCGGGAAGTACCAGTCGGGCGGCTCGTTGTAGAGCAGCCCGTCCTCCAGCCGCACCGCGCGCTCGAGGTGCGCCAGCGCCAGCGGGTAGTCGCCGCGGCGCGCCTCGAGCTCACCGGCGACGATCTCCTCGGCGATGGTGAGCAGCGTGTGCGCCGGCCCGAAGCCGATGTACTGCTCGACCGTCGCCATCGCCCGGCGCATCTCGGTGAGCGCGGCGAGCTCCTTGCGCGCCTGTCGCGGCCGGCCGGTGTGGACGAAGGCCAGCCCGCGCGCGTAGTGCCAGACACCGGTCATGAACCGCGAGTCGAGCGCCGGTTTGGGCTCGGCCAGCACCTCCTGCCAGCGGCCGAAGCGCACCAGCGCGTAGAGCGGCTGGCTCAGGAAGGTCTCGTAGATCGCCCACAGGTTCTTGTCGGCGGCGAGCGTCTGGGGGATCGCCGCCGCCACCTTGCGCGACGCCTCGAGCGCCGCAGCGCTCCGCCCCTGGCTCATCGCCGCCCACGCCAGGAAGTGGATGTTGTGCGGGTAATAGGCGAGCGGGTAGATGCCCTGCGCCCGGCACTGGGTGATGTACGCCTCGTCGGCCTCGACCGCCTTGACGTTGCTCTCCCACGAGTCGGCGTAGCGGCCGAGCCGCATGTAGATGTGCGACGGCATGTGCACCAGGTGTCCGGCGCCGGGCGCCAGCCCGGCCAGCCGGTCGGCACTCGCCTCGCCGCGCTCGGGGTGGCGCGCCTCGACGGCGTGGATGTAGTAGTGCAGCGCCCCGATGTGGTCCGGGTCGCGGTCGATGACCGACTCCAGCACCTGGAGGAACCGCTCGGTGCCGGGCTTGGCGCCGCCGTCGGGGTACCAGTAGTCCCACGGCGTCAGGTCCATGAGCGCCGCGGCATAGAGCGTGGCGGCGTCCAGGTCGTCCGGGTAGCGCTCGACCAGCTCGCCCATCGCCTCGGCGTAGGCCCGGTCGAGGACGCTGCGCTCGGCGCCCGGCTCCGCGCTGTAGCGCCGCGCCAGGGCCTCGATGTAGGCGCGCTCGCGCTCCGAGACGCCGCCGCGCCGGTCCATCGCCGCCGAGATCGCCCGCCACGCCCGCGGCGCCATCTCCGGCACCATCGGCAGGTTGAGGTTGGGTCCCAGCACCAGCGCCCAGCCCCACCAGGCCATGGCGTTCGCCGGGTCGAGCCGGACCGCCTCCTTGAAGGCACGCAGCGCCTCGGAGTGGTTGAAGCCGTAGGTCAGCCTCAAACCCTGGTCGAAGAA
>JBFGNS010000195.1:0-7039 GCA_041574955.1 Thermoanaerobaculia bacterium
GGCCGTAGACTTCGACGGTGCCGGCGGGGGTGATGAAGACGTTGATCTCGGTGCGGACGGCCATGCGGCCCTCGAGGTAGATGCCGGGCTCGATCGAGAAGCCGGTCATCTCGACCAGCGGCCGGGTGTCGTGGGTCTCGAGGTTGTCCATGTTGGCGCCCTGGCCGTGGTCCTGGACGCCGAGGGAGTGGCCGGTGCGGTGGTAGAACTGCTCGCCGTAGCCGGCGTCGACGATCACCTGGCGGGCGGCGTCGTCGACCTCGTAGCCGCGCACCACGCGCTCGGGGTAGCGGTCGTCGACCAGCCGCCAGGCGGCGTCGCGGGCGCGCGCCACGATCTGGAAGATCGCCTCGTGGCGGTCCTCGGGGGAGGCGGCGCAGACGCCGCACCAGGTGATGTCGGCGTAGATGCTGCCGGGCTCGCGGCGCTTGGCCCACAGGTCGATGAGCAGGAAGTTGCCGGGCACGATGGGCGAGGCGGTCGCCGCCTCGGGCACGTAGTGCGGGTCGGCGGCGTGCGCGTCGACGCCGACGATCGGCGCCGACTCGGTGACGAGGCCGGCCTGCTCGAACCGCTCCAGGATGTAGCTCTGGACGGCGTGCTCGTCGAGCTTGTCGCCGGTCTTGAGCGCCGCGCCGACGCGGTCGAAGGCGGCGTGGACGATGGCGTGGAGCTCCTCGCAGGCCGAGCGTTGGCTGGCGAGCTGCTCGGCGGACCAGACCGCCGCGAACCGCTGAACCAGCTCGGCGGAGGAGACCAGCTCGACGCCCAGCCCGCGCAGCAGCTCGGCGGTGCCGGCGTCGAGCCGCGAGACGCTCGGCAGGGCGTTGTCGGGGCTGTACTGGGCCGCCAGCCGGGTGCGCCCCTCGACCAGCCGCGCCAGCCCGTCGCGGTGCTCGCGCCAGGTCAGGTAGTGGTCGGTGTCGCCGGGCAGGTGCGCCAGCATGTGGGGCTCGAGCCGGTGGGCCAGCTTGCGGGGCACCCCCTCGGTCGGGATCAGGCAGTAGCAGCGGCGGGTCACCAGCTGGTCCTCGGGCAGCCCGAGCAGCTCGAGGCTGACCGGGTCGTTGCGCTGGAAGATGGTGAACAGCCAGCCGTCGAGCCCGGCTTTGGCGAGAGCTTCCTGGATCGCTGGGACGCGGTCGGCGAGCATCGTTCGGGGGCCTCCGAAGGGTCGGCGGGAAGGAGGAATCTACCCGCTGGCTCGGTGGGCTGTCCAGGTAGCTTGACCCGAAGAATGATTTAGTGTATTACTACTGCAATACAATAACTCGTGACGGCCGAGCATCAGTCGGCTCGGCCATCCCGGAAAGGAGCTCCCCAATGAAACCCAACTCTCGCCCTGTCCTGGCCGGTGCCGCCGTGCTGGCGCTGCTGCTGGCGGCCATGCCGGCGACGGCCGCCGAGGGTGCGGACGCCTGGTCGGAGACCACCAACCGGCTACGCACGGTCGGCGTCGCGCTCTACGGCTGGTTCACCGACACCGTCCGGCCCCTCGAGGTCGAGGGTCTCGAGACCCTGCCGCTGGCGGACATGCCGGCGGCGAGCGCCGACCAGATCGCGGAGTGGCTGGTTCCCGACTATCTCGAGTCGCTGCCGCGGGTCGACGGCTGGGGCCGGCCGCTCGAGTTCTACGTCGCTCCGGACGCCGAGGGCGAGCCGTACCTGGCGGTGCGGAGCGCCGGCGCCAACGGCGTGTTCGACGCCGGGGAGTACGCCCCGCGCGGCACCTGGGAGGGCGATCCGGAGGACGACCTGGTGTGGGCCGACGGCTACTTCGTGCGCTGGCCCCAGCCGCCGTCGGAGTAGCTCGCGCCGGGTCGCCGGCGCACCCGTACCGCATGAGCCTACGCTTCCTGGTCGAGCCGCGCGATCCGCGGCCCATCTGGCGCCAGATCGAGGAGTCGATCCAGCACCGGGTGGCCGCCGGCGTGCTGCCCGCCGGCAGCCGCCTGCCGTCGGTGCGCGATCTGGCGCAGCGGCTGCGGGTCAATCCGGCGACCGTGGCCAAGGCCTACCGCCGGCTGGCGGCGGCGGGGGTGCTCGAGGTGGCGCGCGGTGACGGAACCTACGTCGCGCAGTCTCCGCCCCGCCTGCACCGGGAGCAGCAGGCCGGCGCCCTGGCGGAGGCCGCGCGCCGCTACGTCAGCGTGGCGCTGTCGCTCGGTGCCGAGCCCGCCGACGCCGCCGAGCAGCTGCGCGCGGCCTGGCAGGAGCTTTCGGCGGCGGGGAAGGAGGACGGATGAAGCACCCCGAAGCAGGCGAGCCGGTTGTCGAGATCGAGCGGCTGACCGTCCGGTACGGACCCACGACCGCGGTCGACGGCGTGACGCTCGAGGTGGCCGCGGGCACGGTGTTCGCGCTGCTCGGGAGAAACGGCGCGGGCAAGACCTCCCTGGTGCGCTGCCTGCTGGGCCATCGCCGGCCGCAAGCCGGCGGCGCGCGGCTGTTCGGCGCCGACGTCTGGCGGCACCGCGCGAGCCTGCTGAGCCGGGTCGGGGTCGTGCCCGAGCAGCCCGACATGCCGCCCGCGATGACCGCCGCTGGGCTGGGCCGCTTCTGCGCGCGGCTCTATCCGAGTTGGGACGCCGCCTTCTACGCCGAGCGGCTGCGGCGGCTGTCGGTGCCCGCGGACCTGCCGTGTGGCCGGCTGTCGCGCGGCCAGAAGGGTCAGCTCTCGCTCAGCCTGGCGCTGGCGGTCCGGCCGGCGCTGCTGGTGCTCGA
Organism: Thermoanaerobaculia bacterium; assembly: GCA_041574955.1. Classification (GTDB taxonomy): domain Bacteria; phylum Acidobacteriota; class Thermoanaerobaculia; order Multivoradales; family JAHEKO01; genus CALZJC01. The sequence continues at coordinate 2,725 of JBFGNS010000195.1, forward strand.
CGATCCGACGCTCGGCCTCGACCCGGTGGCCCGCCGGTCGATCCTCGACGAGCTGATCGACGAGCTGGCCGAGCGCCACACCACGGTCTTCCTGACCACCCACGGCCTGGCCGACATCGAAGGCCTCGCCGACCGCGTGGCGATCCTCACCGAGGGCCGGCTGCTGCTCGACGAGCCGCTCGAGCTGCTGCGACAGCGCGTGCGGCGGATCGAGCTGCGGCAACCCGCGGCGGCGGTCGACGACCGCTGGCTCGACGGGCTACGGCCGCTGGCGATCGAGCGGCACGAGTGGGGGGTCGAGGCGGTGGTGGCGGAGTTCGACGAGGCGCGCCTGGCGCAGCTCGAGCCGGCTCTCGATGCCGGGGCGGTGGTGGTGTCGGGGCTGACGCTCGAAGAGATCTTCGTCAGCCTGGCGGGCGAGGGCAAGCGGGAGGTGCAGTCGTGAGGGGCTTGCTGGCAGTTGTGCGGCTGGAGTTGGAGCGGCGCTGGGTCTACCCGGCCCTCGCGCTCGCGGTCGGCCTGCTGGCGCTCGCCGCGCCGCTACTGCCGGGGGCGGCCGGGCAGCCACCGGACGATGTCCGGGAGGCTGCCGCCTCCGCGCTCTTCTGGCTGGTGAGCGTGGTCTTCGGTGTGCTGCTCGGAGCCTCGCTGTTCGGCACCGACCTGGCCGAGCAGAGGTTGGGCTTTTTCTTCTCCCGCCCGATTCGGGGCTGGGCGCTGTGGGGAGGCCGTGCCGGGGCGGCCGCGGTGCTGCTCGCCGCCTCGGCGGCGCTGGTGCTGTTGCCGGCGGCGCTGGTCGCGCAGCAGGCTCCCCGCTTCACGCTGTTCTGGTCCGGCGGCCCGCTCGGCCTGGAGCTCGGCGCGGGGCAGTGGCTGGTGGTGCCGCTCGTCCTGATGCCCGGGGCCCACGCGCTGCGCTCGCTGGCCCTGGCGCGCTCGCGCTGGAGCCTGGGCTCCGCTGCCGCCGTTCTCGGAGTCGGCATGGCGGTCTGGTGGCTGGGCCGCGGCCTGTTCAACGACTGGGCGCTGGGTCCCCTGGCGGTGGCGGCCGGGGTGCTCGAGATCGCTGTCGTGGTGGCTCTGGTGGGCGGCTCGGCCGCCCAGATCATGGTCGGTCGGGCGTCGGTGGAGCGCGGCCAGCGCGCCCTGGCGCTGGTGTTGTGGGGGGTGCTGTTGCCCGCAACGGCGGGCTTCGCCGGTTGGTCCGCCTGGGTGCGGGGTGCCGGCCCCGGCGACCTGCTCTCGGCGCCGACCGTAATGCCGGCGCCGGCCGGCGACTGGCTGGTCGTCTCCGGGCCGGCGCGCCGGCGTGCCGGCTACCGGCCCGCCTTCCTGCTGCGGCCCGGGCCGGCCGAAGCAATCCGTCTGCCGGCCGGCGACCCGTTCCTGGCAGCGGCGATCGGCCGGCCGCTGCCGGGGTTCTCGGCCGACGGCTCTACCGCCTACTGGGTTCGGCCCGAGGGCCATCCTTTCGCCTCGCCGCTGGAGCTGGTGGTCGCGCGACTCGACGCGTCACCGCCTCGCCCGCGGCCGCTCGGCCTGTTCGTCGGGGCCGCGGAGCGGCTGGCGTTGTCGGCCGACGGCTCACGCCTGGCTCGACTGGCGAGTGGGCTCCTGACGGTCGAGGAGCTCGCCCGGCCCGACCGGTCGTTCGCGCGCAGGGCGCCGGACGCCGGACCCGACGGCGAGATCTGGTTCGGTCCCGGTGGCGGCAGCCTGTTCGTCCTCGAGCGCGGCTGCTCGCCGCGCTGCCGAGTGGCCCTCCACCGCGTGCCGCTGCCCGAAGGCGAGGCCGAGACTTGGCTCGAGATCCAGGGCCAGGCTGTCTGGAGCCGGTCGGCGGCTGGCGACCGGGCGGTGGTGAGCGTGGTCGATCCGGAGGCCGTCCCGCGCCTGGTGACGGTCGACCTGGTCGGCGGTGCTCGGGCCGAGCTGCCCCTGCCTGACGGCGCCGGCTGGATCGGCCGCCCGCTCGCCGGCGGCGGGCTGCTGCTCCAGGCGGCAGAGGAAGGTGCCCGGCTCATGGTTGCCGACGCCGATGGCCGCAAGCTGCTGGCGCTCTCGCCCGTGGGCGGCAGCCTGCGCGTCGGCGGTCAGCCGACCCCGCAGAGCCTGCTGGTGGTGCACTCGCCGACGCTGCGCGCCGGGAGGGGTGCGGACTGGACCCTGTATCGAGTCGATCTCGAAACCGGCGACGCCCGGCCTCTCGGCGAGGACCTTTGGCCGGTCGCGGATCTCGGCCAGGAGCCCGGGAGCCTCGGCTCGCGGCTGCTGAGAGATTTCTCCCGACGGCTCTACGAACTCGACCCCGGCAGCCTCGAGGTGCGGCTGCTGCTCGGCGCCGGCTGACCGGCGGCCGGTGTTCGGGCGGTAGGATCGCGCCCCGTGAGGGCGTTCTACAGCGACACCTTCGTGCTGCCGCTGCCTGCCGGGCACCGGTTCCCGATGGACAAGTACCGGCGGCTGCGCGAGGCGGTGGCGGCCGAGGGGCTGGTGGCCGAGGAGCGGCTGGCGGTGCCGGCGGCGGCGACCGACGAGGAGCTGCTGCGGGTGCACACGGCGGACTACCTGGCGCGGGTCGTCGAGGGCCGGCTGAGCGAGCAGGAGCAGCGCCGCATCGGCTTCCCGTGGTCGCCGGCTCTGGTCGAGCGCTCGCGCCGCTCGGTGGGCGGCACGGTGGCGGCCTGTCGCTCGGCGCTCGCCGACGGCGTGGCGGTCAACCTGGCCGGCGGCACCCACCACGCCTTCGCCGACCACGGCGAGGGGTTCTGCGTGTTCAACGACGTGGCGGTGGCGGCGCGCGCGATGAGCGCCGAGGGGTTGGTGGAGCGGGTCGCGGTCGTCGACCTGGACGTCCACCAGGGCAACGGCACGGCGGCGATCTTCGCCGGCGACCCGAGTGTGCTGACGGTGTCGATCCACGGCCGCGGCAACTATCCGTTCGTCAAGCAGCGGAGCGACCTCGATCTCGAGCTCGACGACGGCTGCGGCGACGCCGCCTACCTCGAGGCGGTCGCCGGGGCGCTCGACGAAGTGGTCGCCTGGCGGCCCGGGCTGGCGGTCTACCTGGCCGGCGCCGATCCGTACGGCGGCGACCGCTGGGGGCGGCTGGGGCTCTCGCTCGAGGGGCTGGCCGAGCGCGACCGCCGGGTGCTGGGCGGGCTCGAGGCCGCCGGGGTGCCGGTGGCGGTGGTGATGGCGGGCGGCTACGCCGCGGTGGACGAGGTGGTGGCGATCCATCTCGAGACGGTGCGGGTGGCCGCCGGGGTGGCCTCGCGCCGGCCCGCCGGGCGGGTGGCGCCGGGGGGTGCGGAGGGGGTCGCGCAGCGGGTGTAGCAAGAGGTGTAGCAAGAGGTGCAGCAATGGGCGCTGGTGTAGAATGCAAAGCCTGTAGGTAGAGACGTTTGCGCCCCCGGGGCCGGCCCGGTGTGATCGGTTCCATTGGCCCGGGGACGTGACCGGCTCACACTCACGACAAGACCGGCGATGGCCAAGCTCCACAAGATCAAGCGGCGCATGCTGCGCCGGGCGGTTGAGGAGAACGTCGATCTCATCCGCGGCCGCACCGCGGCGCGCCGCAGCCGGCGCTTCGGACGGCTGCTGACGGCGGCGCGGGTGGTGTTCCTGGTCGGGCTGCCGGCCGGGCTGGTGGCGACCTCGCTTGTGCTGGCCGATGCCGCCCAGGGCTGGCTGGCGACCTCGCGCGAGGCGGTGCTGCGCCAGGCCCCGGCGCAGGGGCTGGCGCCCTCGCCCTGGCGGGTGGCGCCGCGGGTGGGCGAGCCGTTCTCGCTCGACCGCAGCTTCCCGGCGCCGCTGCCGATCGACCGCAAGATCCTGCCGCTGGTGGTGCGCCGGGTGGTGCTCGACCCCGGCCACGGCGGCGGCAGCCGCGGGACCACGGCGCCGTTCGGGCTGGTCGAGAAGGAGGTCACCCTCGACATCGCCCGCCGGCTGCGGGCGCTCCTCGAGCAGGCCTCCTACGAGGTGGTGATGACGCGCGAGGACGACGCCAGCGTGTCGCTGGCGGAGCGCGCCGAGGGGGCCAACCGCTCGGGCGGCGACATCTTCGTGTCGATCCACGTCAACTGGTTCGAGAACCGGCGCGCGCGGGGCGTCGAGACCTACTACCTGGGGCCGACCGACGACCCCTACCTGAGCGACCTGGCGGCCGAGGAGAACCGGGACGGCGGCGTGCCGCTGGCCGAGTTCCGCGACATGCTCGAGCGGGTCTACGCCGACATTCGCCAGGACGAGTCGCGGCAGCTGGCGGTGGCCATCCAGCAGTCGCTCTACCGCTCGCTGCGCTCGGTCAACC
>JBFGNS010000196.1:0-6978 GCA_041574955.1 Thermoanaerobaculia bacterium
AGCCGCGGCTCGACGCCGAGCTGTCGACCGAGGACGACCTGGTGGCGGTGCGCCGGGCGCCCGAGATCGCCGGCATCGTGCCGGAAGGGGTGCCGCCCGAGCTGCCGCTGTTCCGGCCATCGAGCGTCATCGACTTCGGCGATCTGCCGGGCGGCCGCGCCTACGTCACCTTCGACACCGTGCGCGGCCCGCCCGAGGTGCGGCGGTGGCTCGGCGAGCGGCTGCCGGCCGCCGGCTGGTCGGTGGCGGCCGACGCCGGCGGCCTGAGCGCGACGAGCGGCACCCGGCGGGTGCGCTACGGGCTCACCGATCTGGCTCCCGGCACCCGCATCCGGCTGGAGTACCCGCCGCAACCGCTGGCGCCATGAGGCCCGAGCCGAAAAAGCGCCGCTACGACCTGCGACCCATGGGCATGGGGCTCGAGCTGGCGGCGGCGGTGGTCGGCTTGACGCTGCTCGGGCTGTGGATCGACCGGCGGTGGGGGACGGCGCCGTGGGGAGTCGTGGTTTGCGCCAGCATCGGTTTCGTCGGCGGCATGCTGAACTTCATCCGCGCCGCCCGCCGCGCCGCCGCCGACGCCGAGCGGCGCGCCCGGGACGAGCGGTGACAGCCGGCCGCCGCTACCTGCTGTTTCTGGCCGCGCTCGCCGGCCTGACCGGGCTCCTGCTGCTCGCCGGCTACCTGCCGACCCGCGCCGCCGGCGGCCGGCCGGCGCTCTTCGCCATGGCGTTGGCGTGCGCCGCCAGCTTCGCCGGCTCGGCGCTGGGGGGCCTGCCGATCGCGCTGGCGCGCGGCGCCCCGTCGCAGGGCCTCGCGCTGTTCGCCGCGTCGATGATCCTGCGGCTGCTGGTGGTGGGTGTGGCGGCCGGCGCGCTGGCGCTGCTGGCGGCGCCGCCCAAGGAGCCGTTCCTGATCTGGCTGGCGCTGAGCTACCTGGCGCTGCTGTTCGCCGATACCGCCTACGCCTGGCTCGCACTGCGCGCCGCGGCCCCGTGAGGCTCTGCCAGCGGGCTCCGGCGGGCGGCTGCGGCCTCCCCGGCGGCTTGTGAAGGCTTTCACAACTGGGTATACTCGCGCTGTGGCCGCGGCCTCCGCGGCCGCCTCACCACAGCCCAAGCACTCCCACCAGTCGAGACGCTCGGAGCCCGGTCGGCGGCGTCGCGCGCAGCAACGCGGTGAGAGGTGCGGGCCGAGCTACGACGACCCATGGCCAGCAACCCGCTCGATCACGTAGTCCAGCATCCGCTGGTGCAGGAGGAGCTCGACGCCGGCTTCCTGACGCCGGAGGGCGTGGTGACCGTGCTCAGCGATCACATCGTGATGATCCTGCTGTCGGGGCTGCTGCTCTGCCTGCTGCTGCCGTGGGCTTTCCGGCGGCGCCGGCAGGCGGGAATCGAGGGCCTGGTGGCCACCGGCTTCGCCAACTTCATCGAGGTGATCTGCGAGTTCCTGCGCAAGCAGGTGGCGGAGCCGGCGCTCGAGCACCATACCGACCGGTTCATCAAGTACGTGTGGAGCGTGTTCTTCTTCGTTCTGACGATGAACCTGCTGGGGCTGCTGCCGCTCGCCGCCGTGACGCCGCTGGCGGTCGGCTACCACATCGGCGGCACCGCCACCGCCAACATCTGGGTGACCGGAACGCTGGCGGTGATGACCCTGGTGATGATGGTGGTCAACGGCCTCCGGCTGGGCGGTGTCGAATACCTCAAGCACTTCAACCCTGGCCCGTGGTGGATGGGCTGGTTGATGGTGCCGGTCGAGATCGCGGGCTGGATCGCCAAGATCTTCGCGCTCGCCATCCGGCTGTTCGCCAACATGCTGGCCGGCCACCTGATCCTGGCGGTGTTGCTCAGCCTGGTGCTGTCGGCCGGCTCGAAGAGCGCCGCGATGGGTTTCGGCGTGGCCGTGCCGGTGGTGCTGGGCAGCGTGGCGCTCAACATGCTGGAGATCTTCGTGGCGTTCCTGCAGGCGTTCATCTTCGCCTTCCTGACGACCCTGTTCATCGGCATGTCGGTCGTCTTTCACCACGACGAGCACGAGGAAGCGTCCGCTCACTGATCGCGCAACAACGCTTGCCGCGCCCGCGAAGCTGTGGGGAGCTCGGGTGGCGGCGAATCCCTGAACGGTAGAACCTGTGGCCCCGGCCCCGCCCGGCTGTCCACTGCTGACGAGAGGTTGGATCGATGAATAAGAGGCTGTCGAAGTTCGCGCTGGTCCTGATGGTCGTGGGCCTGGCCCTGACCTTCGCCCCGGCCGCCGGCGCCGTGGAGGGCGCCGCCGACGCCGCGGCCGATACCGAGTCCGCGACGTTTCTGACCACCCGTGGCGCCACCAAGCTGGGCGGCGCCATCGGCGCCGGCCTGGTGATCATGGGCGCGGCGGCCGGCATCGGCCGCATCGGCGGCAGCGCCGTCGAGTCGATGGCGCGCCAGCCGGAGGTCGCGGGCCAGATCTTCACCCCGATGATCCTCACCGCGGCGCTCATCGAGGGCGCCACCTTCTTCGCGCTGATCGTCATCTGGATCGCCTGACGCCGGCCTGCCGGGCTTGGTTGGTCCACGGGCCCGGCAACGCCGGCCGGCCTAGAGCTGGCACGATGAAACGTTGGATCCCGATTCTGCTGCTGGGAACGGCGGCGCCGGCAATGGCGGCGGGGGGCGGCGAGAGCAACATCTTCGCCGGCGACCTCGGCAACGCCATCTGGACGCTGGTCGTCTTCGGGTTGGTGCTGTTCGTCCTCGGCAAGTACGCCTGGGGGCCGCTGCTCGAGACCCTGCAGCAGCGTGAGCAGTTCATCCGCGAGTCGCTCGAGAAGGCCAAGGCGGACCGCGAGGAAGCCGAGCTGCGTCTCAAGCAGTACGAGGACAAGCTGACCGCGGCGCGCGCCGAGGCGACGTCGATCGTCGAGGAGGGCCGCCGCGACGCCGAGCAGGTGCGGCGCCGGATCGAGGAGCAGGCGCGCGAGGAGGCCGACAAGATGGTCGAGCGCGCCAAGCGCGAGATCTCGATCGCCCAGCAGACCGCGGTCAAGGAGCTGTACGCCACCAGCGCCTCGCTGGCCACCGAGCTCGCCGGACGCGTCCTGCGGCGCGAGGTCAAGGCCGAGGATCACGAGCGCCTGATCTCCGAGTCTCTCGACGAGCTGAGCGCGAGCGAGAGCCACTAGGCACGGACGGAACGTGAAACGGGTCGACGAAAAGGAGCTGGAAGTCGCCGGCGTCTACGCCCGGGCGCTGGTCGGCCTGGCCGACGAGGCCGGGGAAGCCGACGCCGTCGAGCAGGAGCTGGCAGCGGCGGCCGAGCTGCTGGCCGGACGGCCGGAGCTGGCGGGCTTCCTCTCCTCGCCGCTGGTCGACGAGGAGGCGCGCGCCGGGGTGCTGCACCGGGCGCTGCGCGGCCGGCTGAGCGACCTGGTTGTCGACGCGTTGCAGGTGATGAACCGCAAGGGCCGGCTGGGCCTGGTGGCGGCGCTGGCCGAGGCCTACCGCCGGGTCAACGAGACACGCCGCGGCGAGGTGGACGTCCACGTCACCAGCGCGGTCGAGCTGAGCGACGCGCTGCGCCGGCGCATCGCCGAGGTCGCCGGCCGCTTCGCCGGCGGCCGGGCGCGGCTGGTCGAGCGCGTCGACCCCGAGCTGATCGGCGGCCTGGTGCTGCAGGTCGGCGACCGCAAGGTCGACGCCAGCCTGTCGCGCCAGATCCACGAGGTGCGCGACCGGCTGCACCAGCGGGCGTCGGTCGAGCTGCACGGCGGCAAGGAGTACTTCGACAACTGAAACCCGAGGAGCGGCCGGGCCTGGGCGTCCGACGGCTCCGCAACCGGCAGGTGAAGCGATGAAACTGAGGGTTGATGAGATTGCCTCGGTGTTGACCGAGGAGATTCGCGGCTACCGCAGCGAGATCGACCTCGCCGAGGTGGGGCGGGTGCTGGAGGTGGGCGACGGCATCGCCCGCGTCTACGGGCTGTCCAACGCCCTGGCGGGCGAGCAGCTCAAGTTCGAGAACGGCCAGTTCGGCCAGGTGTTCAACCTGGAGGAAAGCTCGGTCGGCGTCGTCATCTTCGGTGACTACCTCGACATCAAGGAGGGCGACGAGGTGCGCCGCACCGGAGAGCTGCTGAGCGTGCCGTGCGGCGAGGCGCTGGTGGGCCGCGTGGTCGACCCGCTGGGCCGGCCGCTCGACGGCAAGGGTGTCGTCGAGACCCCCCACCGCCGGCCACTCGAGTACAAGGCGCCCGGCATCGCCGCCCGCCAGCCGGTGAACGAGCCGCTGCAGACCGGGTTGAAGGCGATCGACTCGATGATCCCGATCGGCCGCGGCCAGCGCGAGCTGATCATCGGCGACCGCAAGACCGGCCGTACCGCGATCGCGGTCGACACCATCATCAACCAGCGCGGTCAGGACGTGGTCTGCGTCTACGTGGCGATCGGCCAGAAGGAGTCGACGGTCGTCGGGGTGATCGACAAGCTCACCGAGACCGGCGCCATGGACTACACCATCGTGGTCTCGGCCTCGGCCGCGGACCCGGCGCCGCTGCAGTACATCGCGCCGTACGCCGGTGCCGCCATGGCCGAGTACTTCATGTACACGCAGGGGCGCGCCACGCTGGTGGTCTACGACGACCTGTCGAAGCAGGCGCACGCCTACCGGCAGCTGTCGCTGCTGTTGCGCCGGCCGCCGGGACGCGAGGCGTATCCCGGCGACGTCTTCTACCTGCACTCGCGGCTGCTCGAGCGCGCGGTCAAGCTGCGCGACGAGTACGCGGTGGTGCCGGCCGACGCGCCCGACGACGCTACCGACCGCTCGCTGGCCAAACCCCACCCCGACGGCGTCGAGGCGCCGCCGGAGCAGCGCCCCGACGACCCGGCGGGGATCTACCACCGCGAGCAGGGCCGCAAGCGGGCCGAGGCCTGGCTCGGCAGCCTGCCGGACAAGGACGGGCTCAAGCTCCACAAGTTCCCCGACAGCGGCGGCTCGATGACCGCGCTGCCGCTGATCGAGACCCTGGAAGGCGAGGTTTCGGCCTACATCCCCACCAACGTGATCTCGATCACCGACGGGCAGATCTACCTCGAGCCCGACCTGTTCTTTGCCGGCGTGCGGCCGGCGGTCAACGTCGGCATCAGCGTGTCGCGAGTCGGCGGCAACGCCCAGGTCAAGGCGATGAAGAAGATCGCCGGCTCGCTCAGGCTCGACCTCGCCGCCTACCGCGAGCTGGAGGCGTTCGCCCAGCTCGGCACCGAGCTCGACAAGGCCACCCAGCGCCAGCTCGACCGCGGCGAGCGGATGGTGGAGCTGCTCAAGCAGCCGCAGTACCAGCCGTACCCGGTCGAGGAGCAGATCGTCAGCATCCTGGCCGGCACCAGGGGGCATCTCGACGACGTGCCGGTGGCCTCGGTGCCCGGTTTCGAGGTGGCGATGCTCAAGCACTTCCGCGACGAGTTCCCCGAGCTGCTGGCCGAGCTGCGCGACACCGGTCAGCTCTCCGACGAGCTGGGCGAGAAGATCGGCCGCGTCATCGACGACTTCAAGAGCCACTTCCTGAGCGACGACGAGGCCGGCTGAACGGCGCGGCCGTTCCCATCCCGTCCCACCTGAAGAGCCTCACCGATGGCCAACCGCAGGGAGCTAGTCAAGCGGCGCAAAGCGGCGCGCAACATTCGCAAGATCACGCGCACCATGCAGCTGATCGCAACCGCCCGCTTCCAGGCCGCCCACAAGCGGGCGGTGGCCGGCAAGCCGTACACCGAGAAGCTCACCCAGCTGATGGAGAACCTGTCGCGCGCCGCCGGCGAGCAGCGCCACCCGCTGATGGCCGCCGACCCCGAGGCCGAGCGCGGCGCGCTGCTGGTGCTGACCAGCAACCGCGGCCTGTGCGGCGGCTACAACGCCAACGTGCTGCGCGCGGCGATCGAGGCGATCGACTCGGCGCCGCGACCGGCCGACGTCACCATGATCGGCAAGAAGGGGGTCTCCTACTTCCGCTTCCTGGGCCGGGAGATGGCGGCGCGCATCACCGACCTGGGCGACGCTCCCCGCTTCGACAGCGTCGAGCCGATCGCCAACCGGCTGATGGCGCGGTTCACGGCCGGCGAGATCGCGTCGGTCGACGTTGCCTACATGCGCTTCCTGTCGGCCGGTCGCCAGCAGCCGGTGGTCGAGCGGATCCTGCCGCTGGCCGGCGCGCCGAGCGACGCCGAGGCTGCGCCGAGCGTCGAGTACGAGTTCTCGCCCGACCCCGAGCGGCTGCTCGAGGAGCTGCTGCCGGCGAGCGTGCGGGTCCGCCTGTTCCAGTGCTTTACCGACGCCGCGGTCAGCGAGCAGATCGCTCGCATGGTGGCGATGAAGGCAGCCACCGACGCCGCCGGCGACATGATCAAGCGTCTCACCCAGCAGTACAACCGGGCGCGCCAGACCCAGATCACGATGGAGCTGCTCGACATCGTCGGCGGCGCCAACGCCCTGGCCTAGGCCGCAACCGTTCGAAGGAAAAGCGACGATGGCAGAAGCAGAAGTGAATCACGGCAAGGTAACCCAGGTCATCGGCTCGATCCTCGACGCCCAGTTCGACGAGGGGCGGCTACCGGCGATCTACAACGCTTTGAAGCTCGACGTGGAGCGCACCGTGCTGGGCGAGAAGGAGCAGGGTGTGCTGTGGTGCGAGGTGGCCCAGCATCTCGGCGGCGGCCGGGTCCGCGCGGTGGCGCTCGACTCCACCGACGGGGTCCAGCGCGGCCAGCAGGTGCTCGATACCGGCAGCCCGATCTCGGTGCCGGTCGGCGAGGAGACCCTCGGCCGGGTGTTCAACCTGGTCGGCGAGCCGATCGACGACCGCGGCCCGGTGGCCACGATGGAGCGCCGCTCGATCCACCGCGAGCCGCCCGAGCTGCCCGACCTGTCGGCCAAGACCGAGCTGTTCGAGACCGGCATCAAGGTGATGGACCTGCTCTGCCCGCTGGTGCGTGGCGGCAAGGCGGG
>JBFGNS010000197.1:0-6960 GCA_041574955.1 Thermoanaerobaculia bacterium
GAGCTGCCACAGCAGGTGGTCGTACAGATCGGGCTCGCGGGTCAGCGTGTTCTCGATCGGCGGCGCTTCGCGGTGCTCGTAGGTCGACGGACCGGTGGAGCCTTCGAGGTAGTCGTTGAAGTAGGCCTCGAAGTCGATGTCGTCCATCGACTCCAGGTGGTCGAGCTCCTCGATCGGGCCGTCGTCGTCGGGCTTGGCCTCGGTTTCGGCTTCGCCCTCGGCCTCGTAGGTCTCGTCGCTCTCCTCCAGCACCGGGTTCTCGACGAGCTCCTGGGTGAGCACGTTCTGCAGCTCCATGCGGGTCATCTGCAGCAGCTTGATCGCCTGCTGCAGCGACGGGGTCATGACCAGCCGCTGGGCCAGTCGGAGCTGGAGCTTCTGTTCGAGTGCCATGGTCGCGCGCCGTGCGGCGCGCCTCCAGTCTACAGCCTTCGTCGAGCCGCCGGTACCGTTCGCCGGGGGCCGGCGGACCGCGCCGCGCGGGCGCCGCCTTGGCGTGGCGGCGTCACAGGCTGAACTCCTCGCCGAGGTAGATCTTGCGCACCTGTGGGTCGCGCGACAGCTCGTCTGGCACGCCACTGCGCAGGATCTCGCCGTTGTTGATGATGTACGCGCGGTCGGTGATCTTGAGCGTCTCGCGCACGTTGTGGTCGGTGATCAGCACCCCGATGCCCATCTCGCGCAGATGCTTGACGATGCGCTGGATGTCCAGCACGGCGATCGGATCGATGCCGGCGAACGGCTCGTCGAGCAGCACGAACACCGGATCCAGCACCAGCGCGCGGGCGATCTCGACCCGCCGCCGCTCGCCGCCCGACAGCATGTAGCCCGGGCTGGTGCGCACCGTCTGCAGCCCGAACTGGCGGATCAGCTGGTCGGCGCGGTTCTCCTGCTCCTTGGCCGGCAGGTCGAGCGTCTCGAAGACCGCACGCAGGTTGTCCTCCACGGACAGCTTGCGGAACACCGACGGCTCCTGGGGCAGGTAGCTGATGCCGCGGCGTGCCCTGAGGTACATCGGCAGGTCGGTGATCTCCTCGTTGCCCAGGAACACCTCGCCGTCGTCCGGCTCGACCAGGCCGACCACCATGTAGAAGGTGGTCGTCTTGCCGGCGCCGTTGGGCCCCAGCAGGCCGACGATCTCGCCCGGGTGGACCTCGATCGAGACGCCGTTGACCACCGCCCGGCCGCGATACACCTTGCGCAGCTTGTGCGCCGACAGCTGTCCCGGAACGCCGCCCGCCTCGGGCGCCGGGGTGCGGGTCTCGGCGGCCTCGCCGCCGTCGCCGTCGCGGCCTTCAGCCACCGCCGTCGGAGGATGGATCGACTGTCCGTGCATGGTTGGTGGTCGGCGGCGGCGCCGGCGGCTCGCCGGCGGGCGGCTGGTCGCGGCCGGGCTCGCGGGGATCGCTCAAGATCCGCGTCTGGCCGCTGTCCAGGTCGTAGCGCAGCCGGCGGCCCTGGATCTCGGTGCCGTCGCGGTCACGCATCACCACCGGCTCGCCGCTGAACACGGCGAAACGGGCGGTCGGCTCGTAGACCGCCTCGGCGCCTCGGATGACGCGGCCGAGGCGGGGGTCCTCCACCACCGCGTCGCCGCGGCAGACCAGCCGGTCGATACGGTTGTCGGCGGCGAGCAGCAGGTCCATCTCCTTGCAGCGCATGGTGCGGCCCGATTCGTGCGCCCGCACCGTCTCGCTGTAGTGCAGCTCGCTGGCGCCGCGCAGGTACTCGAGCCTTCCGGCGTTGACCTCGACCGGCGCCCGGGCCTCGGCATCCGCTGGCGGCTTCCACACCGTCTTCACCGACCCCTCGGCCACCAGCTTGCCGCCGGCGGTCGTCTCGAGCCGGTCGGCGAGCAGGAAGTTCTCCCCCTGCCAGGCGCGTACCTGACCCTCAAACGACACCTGCTCGGGCTGCTCCGTCCACGTCGCCTCTTTCGCCTGGACCCGCACCGGACGCCGGGCGTTGCCGGCCACGGCGAGATCGATGCCGGCCCTCTCCTGCGCGGCGGCGACGACGCCACCCTCGGCGCGCACCGCTCCGTCGCGCCGCGAGTATACGATCCGCGGCGCCTCCACCTCACCGCTGGCCGAGATCGTGTGCGCCGGGCTGCCGGTGAGCTCCAGCCGCTCCTCGCCGGCCACCGCCAGTCGCGCGCCGCGCGCCGACAGCCCGTCCTCCTGGTAGCTGACCGAGCCGTCGAGCACCAGCCGCTCGAGGTCGCCGCCGGCGGTGAATCGAGCGCTCAGCGAGTCGCCGCACAGCCGGCGCAGCGGGCGCCCGTCGGGCCGCGCCAGCGACTCTTCGAGGGTGGCGGCCGCCAGGGTGTCGACCCGCTCGACGGCGCCCGCCGACAGCTCGGCCACCAGCACCGACGAACGCACCGTGCGCCGCAGGCCGCTGCCGTCGTCGAGCACCAGCACCGCCGGCGCCGCCACCGAGCCCTCGAGCTCGACCCGCCGCGCCTCGCGCCCACCGGGCCCGTACTCGACCGCCAGCTTGCGCGAGCTGAACTCAGCCAGCGAGCGCCGCGCGCTCGAGCTGCCCTGCTCGAGGCTGCCGCGCACCTGCCAGTTGCAGTGCACGAACCGGACACCGCCCCCCTCCTCCAGCTCGGCGCTCAGCCGCCGGCAGCGCACCACGTCGCCGCCGCGCCGCAGCTCCACTGCACCCTCGGCGCGCAGCCGGCCCTCGCCGCGGTTGAACGCCACACGCGCCGCCCGCAGGCTGACCGCCGGCTCGACGCCCGGCCGTGACAGCACCGAGACCGCGCCGGCCAGGATCACGTGGCGGCGGTGCAGGTTCAGCCGCACCGCCGTCGCCGTGCCGGCGAAGCCGCCGGGCAGCTCGAACTCCGACGGCGTGGTGGTGCTCACCAGCACCCGCCCCCGGTTGCGCAGGTCGTAACCCTCACCGCGCAGCCTGAGCCCGTCGGGTCCGCTCAGCTCGACCGCGCCACGCAGCCGCGCGTTGCGGCTGTCGAGCTCGTAGGTGGCGGCCTGGCTCACCACCTCGTAGTGGTCCTCGCCGTCGCGATCCATCGACAGCCGCACCTGCTCCAGCCCGTACCGGTTCTCGCGGTCGGAGCTCATGCGGGCGGCCTCGATCGAGAACAGCGTCCTGCCGTCCTCGGTGACCTCGTACTCGAAGCCTTCGCCGGTGATCACCAGGTCGGCCTCGCCGTCGGCCACCGGCTGCTCGCCGGCGCGCGGCGGCTCCTCGGGCGGCCGCTGGCGCTCGAGGTAGAGGCGCGCCACCCACGCCGCGGTCAGCACCAGCAGCGCCAGGAACACCCAGCGCGCCACGGCCAGCGGTCGATGGATTCGGCCCCTGGCCATGGCTCGATTCTACGCGCGCGTCCGCTCCAGCGGTCGCACGTCGGTGATGCGCAGCGCGGGCCGGTTGCGGTAGCGGTCGCGTATCGGCACGCCGAGCACCTCGAACGGCTCGCGGAACGGCTCCGCCCGCTCCGCCCACGACCAGCCGAGGAGCGACAGCTCGCCGCCCTGCGGATCGACGGCCTCGAGCGACAGGTGGCCGCGCCCGAACTCCCGCGGCGGGGCGCACAGCCGCAACGGGCCGCTGCGCACCACCGGCTCGGGGTTGCCGACGCCGAACGGCCCCAGCCGGCGCAGCTCGGCGAGCAGCGCGGGCGTCAGACCGCCCGCCGCCGGCAGCTCGAACTCGTACTCGCGAGTCGGTCGCAGCAGCTCGGCCGGCCAGGCGGCAGCCGCTTCGTGCCAGTCGTCACGCAGCTGCTCGAGCTGCTCGCTGCCGGCGGTGAGACCGACCGCCTGGGCGTGGCCGCCGAAGCGCAGCAGGCGATCGCGCCACGGCTCCAGGAAGTCGAACAGGTGGATGCCGGGCACGCTGCGCCCGGAGCCGCTGGCGGTGTCGCCCTCGACGCTCAGCAGAACCGTCGGGCGGTGGAACTGGCGCGCCAGCCGGCCGGCCGCGATACCCACCACGCCGCGGTGCCAGCCGTCGCTCCATCCCACCAGGATCGGCGGCAGCTCGGCGAGGTCGGCGAACCGCTCGGCCGCCTCCTCCTCGACCTCCCGCTGCGCCTCCCGCCGCCGCCGGTTGCGCTCCTCGAGCAGGTCGGCCAGCTCGGCGGCGCGGCTGGCGTCGCGGGTCAGCAGCAGCTCGAGCGCCGCCTGCGCGCCGCCCATGCGGCCGGCGGCGTTGAGTCGCGGGCCGATCCGGAAGCCGATGTCGGCGGCGCTCACCGGCGAGCCGACCCGCGCCCGCGACATCAGCGCGCGCAGGCCGCGCGACGGGGTGTCGGGCAGGGCCGCCAGCCCGAGCGCCGCGATCACCCGGTTCTCGCCTCTCAGCGGCACCATGTCGGCTACCGTGCCCAGGCACGCCACCCGCAGAAGCGCCTCGACGCTCACCGGCCGCCCGCACCTCTCGGCCACCGCCAGCGCCAGCTTGAGGGCGATGCCGGCCGCCGCCAGGTCCTCGGTGGCGGCGCCGCCCGACCGCCTTCGGGGGTTGATCTCGATCGCCGCCGGCGGCAGCGGCCGGCTCGACAGGTGGTGGTCGGTGACGATCAGGCCGAGACCGGCGTCGAGCGCGGCGGCGGCCGCCTCGTACGAGCTGCTGCCGCAGTCGGCGGTCAGAACGAGCGAGCAGCCGGCCTCGCGCGCCTGCTCGACGTGCACCGTCTGGAAGCCGTACCCCTCCTTCATGCGGTGCGGCAGGATCGGCTCGACCCGCGCCCCGCAGGCCCGCAGCACCGCCGTCAGCAGCGCCGTGGCGCTCACCCCGTCGACGTCGTAGTCGCCGACCAGCGCCACCGTCTCACCGGCGGCGGCGGCCGCCGCCAGCCGCTCCGCCGCCTCGGCCACGCCGGGCAGGGCGTCGGGCTGCGAGAGCTGCCCCAGATCGGGGGCCAGGAACGCCTCGGCCTCGGCCGCGTCGCCCACCCCGCGACGCGCCAGGCAGGCCGCCTGCCACGGCGGGTAGCCGGCGGCCTCGAGCGCCGCCGCGGCGGGCGGCAGCGAGGCCTCGAGCCAGGCGGCCGTGGGAGCCGTGGGCGAGCTCATCGCCGGTGCCGGACGCGCGGCGCGCCGCGCGTCAGCCCTCGAGAAACCGTCCCAGCTCCCGGAAGCGGCGCTGCCGCTGGCCGACCAGCTCGTCGGCGTCCATCGCCGCCAGCTCCTCGAGATGGGTCGCGATGCGGCTGCCCACCATCCGGCAGGCGGCCTCCGGGTCGGCGTGGGCGCCCCCCTCGGGCTCCTCGATCACCTCGTCGATGACCCCCAGCTCGAGCAGATCGGCGGCGGAGATCTTCATCGCCTCGGCGGCCTCCTGCTTCTTCTGCTGGTCCTTCCACAGGATGGCGGCGCAGCCCTCGGGCGAGATCACCGAGTAGATGGCGTAGCGCAGCATCAGCACCCGGTTGCCGATGCCCAGCGCCAGCGCACCGCCGCTGCCGCCCTCGCCGGTGACCACGACCAGGATCGGCACGCGCAGCGAGGCCATCGCCAGCAGGTTGTGAGCGATCGCCTCGGCCTGGCCGCGCTCCTCGGCGCCCACCCCGGGGTAGGCGCCGGGGGTGTCGATGAAGGTCACCAGCGGCAGGGCGAACCGCTCCGCCAGCCGCATCACCCTGAGCGCCTTGCGGTAGCCCTCGGGCCGCGGCTGTCCGAAGTTGCGCCGGATGCGCTCCTTGGTGCTGCGTCCCTTCTGGTGGCCGATGACCGCGATCGAGCGCTCGTTGAAGCGCGCCAGCCCGGAGACTATCGCCGGGTCATCAGCGAACGCCCGGTCGCCGTGCAGCTCCAGCCAGTCGGTCGTCAGGTGCTCGATGTAGTCGAGGGTGTGGGGCCGCTCCGAGTGGCGGGCGACGAGCGTCGTCTGCCAGCGGTCGAGCTTGGCGTAGACCTCGCGCGTGGCCTTGGCCAGCTCCTTGCGCAGGCGCGCGATCTCGCGCTCGCGACCGCTGCCGGCCGGGAAGCTCTCCAGCTCCTCGATCCGCCGCCGCAGGTCGACCAGCGGGGCCTCGAACGGCACTTCGGGGGCGATCATGGGTTCCGGCACCGTAGCAAAGGGTCTTCGAGAGCGTCAATCACGAGCGGCCCATCACAGCAGGTCGTACGGATCCACGTCCACCACCAGCTCGCGCGGCGCCGGCTGCGGCACGACGGCCTGAACCAGCTCGCGCACCCGGCGGCCGGAGCGCGAGCGCAGCAGGAGCTGGAACCGCCAGCGGCCGCGCAGCCGCTCGAACGGCGCCGGCGCCGGGCCCAGGATGCGCACCCCCTCGGCCAGCGGATGGCGGCCGAGCGCGCGCGCCAGCTCGGCCAGGTGGTCCTCGCCGCGCTGGCGGTCGGTGTCGCGCAGCAGGAGCTGCACCATGCGGGTGTACGGCGGGTAGTGGAAGATGCGCCGGAACCGCATCTCGGCCTCGGCGAAGGCGGCGTCGTCGTGCTCTAGCGCGGCCCGGATGGCGTAGTGGTCGGGGTGGAAGGTCTGGATCACCACCTTGCCGGGCCGCTCGCCCCGGCCGGCGCGGCCGGCGAGCTGGGTGAGCAGCGCGTAGGTGCGCTCGACGGCGCGGAAGTCCGGGAAGCCGAGGTAGCTGTCGGCCGACAGCACGGCGGTCAGGGCGACGTTGGGGAAGTGGTGCCCCTTGGACACCATCTGGGTACCGACGAGCACCCGCGTCTCGCCGCGGGCGAACCGCTCGAGCACCGCCGCCACGCCGCCCGGCTGGCGCATCGTGTCGCGGTCGAGCAGGTCCACCGGCACGCCCGGCAGCAGCTCGGCGAACCGCTCCACCACCCGCTCGGGGCCGGCACCGAGCGGCTCGAGGGCGTCCTTGTCGCACGCCGGGCAGAGCTCGGGAACCGGCCGGCGCGAGCCGCAGTAGTGGCACTGGAGCTGGCGCCCCCGCTTGTGCAGCGTGCGCGGCAGGCCGCAGTCGTCGCACCGCATGTCCTCGCCGCAGGC
>JBFGNS010000198.1:0-6947 GCA_041574955.1 Thermoanaerobaculia bacterium
CTCGCTCGGTCCACCCCAACAAGAAACGGCGCCGACCCCTCTCGGGACCGGCGCCGCTGTGCCTTCTCTGCGGCGAGATCTAGAGCGGGCTAGCCGCAGTTGGCGGTGCCGCCCTTGACCTTGTTCATGACCGCCTCGAGCACGTCCAGCCGGCCGTAGCCCCAGGCATCGGAGGAGCTCGGGTTGACCACGCCGGCCTTGAGCGCGATCGCCGTCTCTCGGCTGTCGCTGTTGCAGAAGGTGGTGATCACACCCTTGTTGGTGGCCTCGACGTGATGCAGCAGGGCCACCGTGCCCGACACTATGGCGGTCGAGAACGAGGTCCCCCAGGCGGCCGAGTACAGCCCGCCGGGGTAGGTGGTCATGAAGCCCTCGCCCGGCGCCGCGACGTGCACCAGGTCGGGACCGTAGTTCGAGAAGCCGCTCATCGCATCGAGGTCGTCGGTCGCGGCGACGCCGATGGCGTTGCCGAAGGCCGCCGGGAACGACAGGGTGGTGTCGCCGCGGTTGCCGGCCGACGCCACCACCGCCACCTCGTTGCGGTCGGCGTAGTTGATCGCCCGCATCAGCTCGACCGACTGGATCTCGGTGGAGAAGCTCATGTTGATGACGTGGGCGCCGTTGTCGACCGCCCAGTGGATGGCGCGGGCGATATCGAAGATGTTGGCGCCGCCGTTGCCGTCGAAGACGCGCAGCGGCATGATCTTGGCGGCCGGCGCCACCAGCCGGATGATGCCGGCCACCATGGTGCCGTGCCCGAATGCGGCCGGTAGCTGCTCGCCCTGGACGATCGTCGCGTACGACTGGTCGACCACGATGCCGGTGGCGGCGTTGGTGAAGACCGGGTCGCCGGCGCCCTGGACGATCGTCGCGTACGACTGGTCGGCGACGCTCTCGAAGGTGGCCTGGGTAGTGGCGCCGGCGGCCAGCGCGTTCCACTCGGAGGCCATCCCCGGCTGATCCAGGATGAAGTCGTAGCCCGGCACCAGGGCGTCAGCCAGCAGCGGATGGTCGGGGTCGACGCCGGTGTCGATGACCGCGATGACGCCGTAGCCGTAGGGAGCATCGTCCTCGTTGTCGGCATCCTTGTAGGCGTGGGCCTCGTGCAGCTTGACCAGGTTGGCGAGCGGCTGCGCGGCGTAGCCGTTCCACAGCTCGGCCGTGAAGTGCTGCTCCAGATCGGCGGTGGACTCACCCGACTCGCCCAGGGCCTGGACGATGGTGGCGTACGACTGGTCGAGGTTGACGTTGGGCAGGCTCTCGGTGATCGCCGCATCCTGGAGCGACTCGAAGCCGTGGACGTCCGGGTCGCTCTCGACGTCGGCGACGGTGATCGCCGGGTCCTGCGATGCCGGGCCGTTGACCAGCACCACTTCGGGAGTGTTGGCGTCGAGCTGCTCGAGCACCGTCAGGCCGTGGGCCTGGGCGATGGTGGAGATGAGGCCGGCCGGGGCGCGCAGCACGAAGCAGTTGTAGTTGTCGCCGCCATCACAGCTGCCGGTCTGGGCGGCAGCCGGCAGGCCGGCGAGGGCTGCCAGCACCAGCATCGTGGCCAGGTAGTGTCGTCTCGAGTTCATGGTCGGTAGTCTCCTGAGGGGGTTCTCGGAATGTCTGAAAGCCGGGAATCTCGAAATCTCGTGGGGAGCCTTGAGGCCTTGGTGTAGCTCGTCGTCGGTTCTGCCCGCCTCTGCTCCTACTAGGGTGGCCTAAACCCCGGCCTGATATAGCTTTAGGGTTCTTTCTCAGCGGATCGGGCGTCGTCGAGGGAGAACGGCCAGCCGGTAAGAGCGAACGGCGCCCAGTAGTAGGGCTCCGGGTATCGGTCGCGCAGCCGGCGCGTGGCGGTCGCCACCGCGCCGGCCGGCGTCTCACTGGCCGCGAGCGCCGAGTATAGGTCTTCCATGAAGACGGCGGTGCTCTCGTCGTTGACGTCCCACAGACTGACCAGCAGAGCCCGCGCGCCCGCGTAGAGCAGCCCGCGCGTCAGCCCCACCTGCTCGTCGCCGGCCCGCACCACGTTCAACCCGGTGCTGCAGCCGCTCAGCACCACCAGCTCGGCGGCCAGCTCGAGGCCGTACAGGTCGAGCACGCTGAGCCGGCCGTCGGCCAGCTGGATGGCGGAGAACATCGGGTGGTCGCGGCGGAAGAAGCCGTGGGTGGCGATGTGCACGTAGCGTGCCGTCGGCGCGTGGCGCCGCAGGGCCTCCTCGCTCGCCTCGCCGCCGACCAGGAGCCTGCTGCCGGGCAGCCTGGCCGCCACGGCGCGTGCCTCGCGCGCGATCAGAGGCGCCCTGTCGTCGGCCACCCCCAGGACGAGCGCCGGGCCGCCGGCGCCGGCGAGCCGCCGGCGGCAGAGCGCCAGGACCCCGGCGCTCGGCGCATAGGAGACGCGAAACCTGTCGACCAGGGCCGTGCGGCCGTCACCCAGTGCGTGGAACGGCAGCCAGTGGAGCGAGCCGTGGGGCACAACCACCAGGTGCTCGCCGACGAGCCGCTCGGCAACCGGCTCGATGAGCTCGGCGTGGAGCGCCCTCAGCCGCGCTTCGACCGCCTGCGACGCCAGCCGGCGGCTGACCTCGGAGAGCTTCTCGCCGGCGACGAACTTGGCGAGCTGGAAACGGAACGACTCCTGGAGCTGCTCGACCCGGGAAGCGTCGGCCAGCGGCACCACGGTGAGCTCCCGCCGGTCGAGCACGGCGGCGACCAGCCGGCCGCCGGCAATGTAGTACTCGAGCAGGATAGTGCCGCGTGGCAGGATCTGCTGCACGCTCTCGGGCTCGGTCGCCGCCGCTACCTGGAGCGAGCCGTACTCCCGGTCCTCGAGCTCCAGGCGGCGCAGCGCCGCCAGCAGCTCGCGCTCTCGCTCCACCAGCTCGGCCTCGAGCTCGGCCAGACGCTCCGAGCCCGCCGCCTGCTCACCGCTATGGGCGCGGTCGATCCGCCGCTGCAGGGCGCCGACCTCCCCCCGCAGCCGGCGCAGCGTGGTGGCGAGCCGGCGACCGCGGCCGGTACGCGCGGGCAGCCGCTGGACCCCCGACACCAGCAGGTCGGCCAGACCGCGGGCCTTGGCCTTCTCGATGAAGCGGAACGCCTGACGCGGATCGCGCACTTCGGCGGGGCCGGTAGCGGCAAGCCTCACCAGGTTCTCGTACACGGGCTGTTTGTCCTCCAGGAAGGCGACCTTGAGCTCGTCCGACACCAGCCGCCCGCGCAGGGCGTGGAGGCTCGCGTCTGCGGCGCGGAAGGCGGCCAGAGCCGCCGCCGGATCGCCCATCCGCTCGAGCGCCTGACCGCGCAGCAGATGGGCCTGGAACTCGAGCCGGCCGAGGCCCAGCCGGCCGATCTCGCCCGCCAGCCGCTCGGCGCGCTCGAGCGCCGCGCCGGCGTCGTCGTTCGCCAGCTCGATGCGCGTCAGCAGCAGCTCGCACAGCGCCGCCAGCGTTGGCACCTCGCGCAGCCGCTCGAGGGCGGCACCGGCCAGCTCCCCGGCCGCCTCCAGCTCGCCCTGCTCGTACTCGAGCAGCGCTCGGTGGAGGTCGATCCGCCACGGCCATATGCGGTTGTCCTCGGCGGCGAAGATCGCGCGCGCGCGCGCCAGCGTGCCGAGCGCCTCGCCGCGACCCGCGGCGCCGCGCGACGCCTGTGCCAGCGCTTCGAAGGCCAGCGCCTTGGCGGCCTCGTAGCGCATGCCCAACCGGTCGAACCCGTCGTACCCCTGGCGCGCCAGCCGCTCGGCCTCGGCCGCGAGGTTGAGCTCGAGATAGATCTCGGCGGCATCCAGGTCCGAGAGCGCGCTGTGATGATGGTCACCGAACTCTTCGCTGGCCTCGCGCGCCAGCTCGAAGCCGCGCAGCGCGCGCGTGTAGTCGCCGCGCAGGAAGTAGAGGTAGGAGAGGTTGCACTCGAGCTCCAGGCTGGTCTGCGTCAACCGGTGCTCCCGACTGTGCTCCAGCGCTCGCCGGTAGGCCGCCGCCGCGCCCTCCAGGTCGTTCAGATCCTGCAGGCAGACCGCGATATTGCGCAGCGCGATGGCCTGGTCGCTAGGGCTGCCGGCGGTCCGGAACCGCTCGAAGGCGCCACGAAAACGTGCCAGCGCGGGCTCGAAGCGGTCCTGTCGCGCCAGCAGCGCACCTTCGTTGAGATCCAGGATGGCCAGCTGACGAACATCGCCGAGCTCGTCGAAGACCCGCCGTGCGGCCTCGATCCAGCCGCGGGTCTGGTCGTAGCGACCGCTGTTGATCAGGCTCTGGACGGCGCTGCTGCGGGTGATCGCCGCCTCGCGCACATCGCTGATCGCCTCGAACCGCTCCAGCGATGCCTCGGAGTATTCGACCGACCGGCTGTAGTCGCGCCGCAGCATGGCGATGCTGGCGCGGGTGCGCAGCAGCCGTCCCCAGGCGAAGTCGTCGTCCACCCGACCGGCCAGCCATTCCCCGGTGTCGGCCAGCCGCTCGGCGCCGTCGAGATCGGTGAACAGCCTGCCGACGATAGCGTCGCACAGCTCGACCAGCGCCGGCGGCGAAACGAGCTCCGGACGAGCGCCGAAGTAGCGCTCTCGCTCCGCGTCGCCGCGCAGCTCCGCGACGGCTGTGACCACCTCGTCTCGCATGGGAGCGTTCGAGGATAGACCAAGACGCGGCGAAGAAAGTGACGAACCGGGTGGCGGCGGCCGGCGGCGCCGGTCACCGACGCGGCGACCCGCCGACCTTGCTCGGCCCGCCGGTTTTTTCTCACTTCCCGGCGCACGCGGGCGAGAAAAAGCGGCCGTGGTGCTGGCCGCGGCGGAGCGCCACGAGGCCGCAGCGTCGGCCCGAAGGTCTCGACAATCCCCCGTGGCGGCGGGCTCGCACACGGTTTCGGTCCTGGCGGCCTCGAGCCGTGGCCGCGCCGGCTGGCATCGCGCTTGCTGGTCAGGCGGGCGGCATGAGCGAAAGCTGGCAAGACTGGAGGGCTCGTACCGGGGGGAGACCCCAGAACGGAATGAGCCATGAACCACAAGAAGCGCCCAGACAAGACTTTCTTGCAACTCGGCGTGGCCTTCTCGGCCGTGGTGCTTCTGCTTGCGGGAAGCGACGCTAGACGGCAAGAACACGGAGACCCACACCAGGCCCAAGAGCGATACATCGTCCAGGCCGGCGACGCGCTGACCGCCGCGCTGCTGGTGACCGAGGTCGGCGGCACCGTCATCGCCGAGCTCGACATCATCGGCGGCGTCACCGCCGAGCTGACCGCCGTCGAGAGTGACGCGCTGGCCACCGCCTGGCCGGCGGTGCGGCTGTTCGCCGACCGCCGCACCGCCGTAGCCGGCAAGAAGACGACCGGCGGTGGCGGCGACACCAGCGGCGACACGACCACCGACTCCGGCGGCAAGAAGGGTGGCGGCGGCAGCAGCAACGACTTCGCCACCATCCCCGACACCGCCTTCCCGCGGCTGGTCGGTGCGCCCCTGGTATGGGCGCAGAACCTGACCGGTCGCGGCGTCGGCGTGGCTGTGCTCGACACCGCCGTCAAGTACACCCACCCCAGCCTTCAGCACGACACTGCCGGGCTCGAACGGGTGCTGGCGTTCCACGACGCAATCGAGAACGTGACCTACGACTTCGTCGCCGGCGTCAACAGGAAGAAGCTGGAGCTGATCCCGACCGACCTGCACGGCCACGGCAGCCACGTCGCCGGCATCGCGGTGGGCAGCCAGCTCACCGAGACCGGCGAGTTCGCCGGCGTCGCCCCCGACGCCAACCTGATCGTGGTGCGCGCTCTGGGCGACGACGGCTCGGGCACCTACACCGACGTCATCAAGGGCGTCGACTGGGTGGTCAAGAACCGGGAGCTGTTCGGCATCCGGGTGCTCAACCTGTCGCTGAGCGCCGCGCCCCAGTCGGCCTACTGGGACGACCCGATCAACCAGGCGCTGATGAAGGCCTGGCAGGCGGGAATCGTGGTGGTGGCCTCGGCCGGCAACACCGGCCCGGATCCGATGACCATCGGCGTGCCCGGCAACCTGCCCTATCTGGTGACCGTGGGCGCCATGTCCGACGCGGTCACCCCGGACCTGCCGGGCGACGACTTCCTGACGTCGTTCTCGGCCGCCGGCCCGACCGTCGAGGGTTTCGTCAAACCCGAGCTGGTGGCTCCCGGCGGCCACGTCGTCTCGTCGATGAAGGCCTCGACCTACCTGGCCACGCTGCACGAGCAGTACCGGGTCGGCGACCAGTACTTCCGGATGAGCGGCACCTCGCAGGCCACCGGCCTGGTGAGCGGCGTCGTGGCCCTGATGCTGGAGCTCGATCCCGGCCTTGGCCCGGACGACGTCAAGTGCCGCCTCCTGGCCTCGGCCCGGCCCGCCCTCGACGACCTCGGCAACCGCTCGTACAGCGTCTTCCAGCAGGGCGCCGGCATGGTCGACGCCTACGCCGCGGTGTTCTCCACCGCCACCGGCTGCGCCAACCGCGGTCTGGACCTGGACGCCGAGCTGGCCGGCCTCGACAGCGGCCTGCCCGGCACGGTCCACTTCGGCGGCCGCGCCAACCGCGACGAGCTCGGCAACTACTACCTGGTAGGACTCGACGGCGACGGCTATACCTGGGACGGTGCCTTCACCTTCGGTGGCGGCTACACCTGGAGCGACGCCGCGGCCGACGGCCTGCTGTGGTCCGACACCCAGATGCTGACCGGCGGCACGGTGCAGGTCGACGGCCTGCTGTGGGCCGACGGCTTCACCTGGACCGACGGGCTGCTGTGGTCCGACGGCCAGGTGGTCGGCGACGGCTTCGTGTGGGCCGACAGCTACGTCTGGGATCCGGTGAAGTTCAAGGATCAGGAGGCCGACACGATGTCGGTCAACTCCTGGGTGCCTCAGGAGTAGAGGCGAGCTTCGTGGCCGAGCGCCGGGCTCGACCGGCGCTCTTCCTTCAACCCGAAGGCGGGCCGGCTCCCCGGAGCCGGCC
>JBFGNS010000199.1:0-6903 GCA_041574955.1 Thermoanaerobaculia bacterium
GCGGCGCGCGCCGCCGGCCAGCCTCGCTGGCGGATCCTGACCAGCCACCTGCTGCCGGCGGCGCTGACGCCGGTCATCGTCGACACCACGCTGCGAGTGGGCGACCTGATCCTGATCGAGGCGGCGCTGTCGTTTCTCGGCCTCGGCGTGCCGCCGCCGGCGGCGACCTGGGGCGGCATCGTGGCGGACGGGCGCGACGTGCTGGTCGAGGCCTGGTGGGTGGCGGCCTTCCCGGGCAGCGCCCTGCTGCTCACCGTGGTCGGCCTCAACATGCTGGGCGACGGGCTGCGCGACCGGCTCGACCCGAGGGCTCCGGTCGCCCCCTAGCATGCGGCTCGCCGACTTCGACTACGAGCTGCCGCGCTCGCAGATCGCCCAGCGGCCGGCGCCGCGCGGAGCCAGCCGGCTGCTGGTGCTCGATGCCGCCGGCGACCGGCGCCACCGCCGGATCACCGACCTGCCGGCGGCGCTGGCCGCCGGCGACCTGATGGTGATCAACGACACTCGGGTCATCCCGGCCCGCCTCGAGGCCCGCGCCGGCGGCGGCGGTCGGGTGGAGCTGCTGCTGGTCGAACGGCTGGCGCCCCGCCGCTGGCTGGCGATGGCGCGCCCCGGGCGCCGGCTGCGCCCCGGCAGCCGGCTGATGCTCACCGGCGACGTCGAGCTGGAGGTCGAGGCGGTGGTGGGCGGCGGGCTCTACCGGCTGGCGGCCGGCGCGCCGCTCACCCCGCTGCTCGAGCGGCTGGGGCACGTTCCGCTGCCGCCCTACATCGAGCGGCCGGACGACGAGACCGACCGGCAGCGCTATCAGACGGTCTGGGCCCGTCATCCCGGCTCGGTGGCCGCGCCGACAGCCGGCCTGCACTTCGACCGCCCCCTGCTGACGGCGCTGGGCGAGCGCGGTGTGGAGATCGCGCGGCTCACCCTGCACGTCGGGCCCGGCACCTTCCAGCCGATCCGGGGCGAGCGGATCGACGACCACCGGATGCTGGCCGAGCGGTTCCGGATACCCGAGGCGACGGCGGCGGCGGTCGAGCGCGCCCGCCGGCGCGGCGGCCGCGTGCTGGCGGTGGGCACCACGGTGACCCGCGCGCTCGAGGGCGTCGCCGGCGACGACGGCCTGGTCCGGCCGGGCGCCGGCCGCACCGAACTGTTCATCCGCCCCGGTTACCGGTTCCGGGTAGTCGACCTGCTGCTCACCAACTTCCACCTTCCCCGCTCCACCCTGCTGCTGCTGGTGTGCGCCTTCGCAGGCCGCCAGCCGGTGCTGGCCGCCTACCGGGAGGCGGTCGCCGAGGGCTACCGGTTCTACTCGTACGGCGACGCCATGCTGCTGGCGCGCCGGTCGGCGGCACACGGCGAGCAGGGCGGAGAACGCGGCTAGCGCCGCCGCGGCGCGCTCCTGCGCAGCGTCACCGGCACCAGGAACAGCACCGCGAACACCCCGAACGCCCAGACGAAGGCGAGCGGCGCGCCCGCCTGCTGGGCGGCCGGCGCCAGCGTGCGCAGCAGGTAGAGCAGGCTCGGCGGGCCGAGAAAGTAGATCAGCAGCAGCCGCCGGCGAAGCGCTCGCGGCAGGCCGCGCGCCCGCGCCACGTAGACGTTCCCGGCCAGCCAGCCGGTGGCGGCGGCGACGCCGTAGAGTTGATAGAGGGTCATCGGCAGCGCCCCGGCGAGCGGCGCGCCGGCGGCCACCGACACCAGCGCCAGGGTCCAGGTGAGGAGGAACAGACCCAGCAGTCCGATCTCGAGCGCCATCGCCCGACCGCCTCGAAACTACCTTGCGCCGGCGCGCCGCCCGCCGGCCCTGCCGCTACCGGCGAGGCCGGCCGGGACGGTGCCGCCTAGCCGCCCTCCTCGACGAAGTCGCGGTAGGCGGCGGCGTCCATCAACTCCTCGAGCCCGGCGCCGGCGGCCAGCCGGATCTTCACCAGCCAGCCGTCGCCGTACGGGTCCTGGTTGACCAGCTCCGGCTGCTCCTCGAGCTGGCCGTTGACCGCCTCCACCTTGCCGGCCACCGGCGAGTAGACCTCGGCCACCGCCTTGACCGACTCGATGGTGCCCATCTCGTCGTTCTCCGCCACCGGCTGCCCCTGCTCGGGCAGCTCGACGAACACCACGTCGCCCAACTCCTCCTGCGCGAAGTGGGTGATCCCCACGATGCACAAGCTCTCGCCCTCCTGGCGCACCCACTCGTGGTCCTTCGAGTACAGCAGATCGTCCGGATACATGGCTCGCGTCTCCCTGTTGCTGGTTGGCCGCCCGATCGCTCAAGGCCGGCGGTAGAACGGCAGCTCGACCACACTGCCGGCGAGCCGCCGGCCGCGCACTTCCAGCTCGACCTCGCGGCCGGTGGTCGCCAGCGACGTCTCGAGGTACGCCATCGCTATGGCGCGCTCGAGGGTCGGGCTCCACGAGCCGCTGGTGACCTCGCCCGCCGGCCGGCCGTCGACCAGCACCGCTGCCCCCTGGCGCGCGATGCCGCGGCCCTCGACCGCGATGCCGGCGAGCCGCCGCCCTGGGCCGCGCTCGCGCTCCTCGGCCAGCGCCTCGCGACCGATGAACTCCCCCTTCTTCCACTTCACGGTCCAGTCCAGGCCGGCTTCGAGCGGTGTCGTCGATTCGTCGAGCTCGTGCCCGTAGAGCGCCAGCGCCGCCTCCAGCCGCAGCGTGTCGCGAGCGCCGAGCCCTGCCGGCAGCAGCCCGTCGCCGGCACCCGCTGCCAGCAGGCCGCGCCACAGGACGGGCGCGTCCTCCGGCGCGACGTAGAGCTCGAAGCCGTCTTCGCCGGTATAGCCGGTGCGCGACACCAGCGCCGGGCGGTCGCAAACCTCGCCGCGCTCGAACCGGTAGTAGCGCAGCGCAGGCAGCTCGAGTCCGGTGAGCCGGCCGAGGATCGCCTCCGCCGCCGGACCCTGCAGAGCCAGCAGCGCCCAGCTCGCCGACACGTCCGAGACCTCCACGCCGTCGCCGGCGTGCTGCACGATCCAACGGTAGTCGCGCTCGGTGTTGACCGCGTTGACCACCAGCAGGAACTCCCGGTCCGCCAGCCGGTAGACCAGCAGATCGTCGATGTAGGTGCCGCGCTCGGTGAGCAGCGCGCTGTAGTGGGCGCGTCCCGGCCGCAGCTTCGAGACGTCGTTGGGCGTCAGCCTCTGCAGCGCCTCTTCAGCCGCCGGCCCGGCCAACCGCAGCTCGCCCATGTGCGAGACGTCGAACAGCCCAGCCGCCTGGCGGACCGCCCGGTGCTCGGCCAGCGTGCCGCCGTACTGCACCGGCATCTCCCAACCGGCAAACTCCACCAGCCGCGCCCCGGCCTCCCGGTGACAGCCGTAGAGGGGCGTCCTGCGGCTGGCGGCGGGCTCGGTCATGGCGTGCGGCGGCGGAACTATACCAAGCCCCCCGGGCTGCGGCTAAACCCCTCCCGGACAACAACTTAGCCGCCGGCGGGCGGAGCGCCGCCGGGCGCTTTGTGGAAAAGGGGTCCAGCCTGCCGGCGCGCTGCCCGCCGGAGACGCCGGCACGGCGCCCAAGTCGTTTGAAACAAAGCAGTTGGCGATCATCGCCGCGGCTTCGGCCGGCGCCGGTCGCCGGTCGCCCGTCGGCAGCCGGCCGGCGCCCAGCGGGGCCTTTTCCGCAGGGTTTTCAACAGGCGGCGTTCGCCGTGGCGCCCTCGAGCAGCCGGCCGACCAGCAGCTGCAGCGGGAAGCGCTGCAGCGCGCCCGCCGCCACCGCGGTCTCGTCGAACCGCTCGACCCCGTCGGCCTCGACACCCGCCCCCCACAACACCACCGGCACCGGGTCGGCAGCGTGCTGGCCCAGCTCGGTGAGCGTGGCGTGGTCCGACGCCACCGCCAGACGCACCTCGGCCGGCAGGTCGCCGAGCAGCTCTCCGAGCTCCCGGTCCACCGCTTCGAGATACGCCACCTTGCGGTCGCTGCGGCGGTCGTGCGCCGCGATGTCGGCGCCCTTCAGATGCAACACCACCAGATCGTAGTCGTCGAGCGCCCGCCGGGCGGCGGCGAACTTGGCGGGCAGGTCGGTGTCCAGGTTGGCGGTCATCGCCGGGCTGGTGATGGCCCGCGCGCCGAGCCAGCGCGCCAGACCGAGCAGGGTGCGATCGCCGCTGACGCATGCCAGCCGGATCGGGTAGCTGCCGGCGGCGATCGGCAGCAGACGGTGGACGCGTCCGGCACCGCGCGTCAGCACCGCGTTGGCCGGCGGCAGGCCGCGCGCCACGCGCTGCCGGTTGACCGGGTGGTCGGCCAGCAGTTCGCGTGCGCCCTGCTCGAACAGCGCCAGGATGCGCGCGGTGTGTGCCGCCGCCGAGCTCTCCGGGTCCAACGGCCGCGGCACCAGCGGCGGGCCCGGCGGCGCGCCGTCGCCGGGATCGCTGCCGGCGATCTCCGACGACAGCCCCTCGCCGCACAGCGCGATCGCCAGCCGGTGCTCGGTGGTGGCCCGCACCCGGATGGTGACCTCCTCCAGCAGCTCGCCGGCTACCGGCAGCCGGTCGAGCGCCTGCGCCAGCTCGGCGGCGCCCTCGCGGATGCGCCCGGCGCGCCGGTCGACCACGTTGCCGGCGCTGTCGAGGGTGGCGAAGTTGGCGCGCAGCGCCACGTCGCCCGGCCCCAGCTCCAGCTCGGCGCCGAGCGCCTCGACCGCGCCCCGGTTCATCGCGCGCGGTGACTGTCCGAAGATCGCCAGGCTGCCGGAGGCGGTGTCGGGCACCACTCCCGGCGCCACCGGGTCGGCCAGCCCGGTGCGGCCCTCGCGCGCCAGCCGGTCGAGGTTGGGGGTGGCCGCCGCCTGGATCGGAGTGCGGCCGCCGAGCGCGCGCAGCGGACGGTCCGGCATGCCGTCCAGCACCAGCAGCAGCGCCGGCCCGCGCGGCCGGCCGCCGGCCGGAGCGAGCAGAAGCTGCGGCACCCGGTGCTGGAGGGCGCCGGTGACCACGCGCATGGCGCGCTGCACCGTGACCTCGCGCTCGGTGGACTCGATCAGCGGCACGTCGTGATGCTCGGCTTGTTGCAGCAGGAACTGCTGGATGGAGCGGATCGCGCGGAAGCTCTCGAGGTACCGCTCGGCGCGCCGCAGGCCCTGCGGTCCGCGGTCCAGGAACCGCTCGCGGTGGGTCTCCTCGTCGAGCGTGGTGAGCATCAGCGGCAGCTGGTAGGCGGCTCCCTCGAGATCCGCAAACGGCACCAGCGGCGGCACCAGATGGACACCCTCCACCACCACGCTCAGGTTCTCGGCCACCGCCCGCTCGACCACCGCCCGCACTCCGACGCAGATCCGCGTCGCCTGCTCCTCGAAGGTGGCGATCAGCCGCTGGCGCTCCTCGTCGCGCGACACCGCCGCCGCCTCGTCGCGGAACGGCACCTCGTCCGGCGCCGACTCTTCGAAGCTGGAGCGGTGGATCGCCGGCAGGATGGCCGGCGAGAACACCATCCGCATCACCTGCCGGATGGTGTCGGTGTTGTTGATGCGGTAGATCCGCAGCAGCGGCGCCAGGTCGAGCGCCAGCGTCGACTTGCCGGTGCCGCTGGCGCCCCCGAGATAGATCACCAGCGGCCGGGGCAGCCCCTGGATGCTGCGCACCAGGCGGTAGCGGCCGCCGACCTCCTCCCCCTCCCGGTGCTCGAGCAGATCGCCGACGCGCCGCGCCAGCTCCTCCTTGGCCGGCTGCAGCTCACCGGCGTCGCGCAGCTCGCTCTCGAGCTCGGCGACCAGCCGGTAGGCGCGGTCGAGATCGGGGCCGGCGGCGTGGATCGAGCGCGCCAGCAGGCCGCGCGAGAACGGCTGAGGCACGCCCGACACCACCACCTGCAGCGGCTCGTCGGACGGCGAACCGCTGCCGTCCCGGGGCAGGCGATCGCCGGCCAGCTCCGCCACCAGCTCGGCGACGCGGCTGGCGGCGATCTCGCCGCGCTGGCCGATCCGGTCGCGCACCGCGTCGGCGATGCCGTAGGCCTCGTCGAACGACAGGCCGCGCTGCACCAGGTCGTGCGTCAGCATGCCGCGCAGGAACGGATGGCGGCGGCCGTCCGCGTGACGGACGTACAGCCTGTCGGCGCCGCTCGCTCGCGGCTCGCGCTTCTTCGTCACCGTGGCGGACGGGGTTCGGAAACCGGCGCCGGCACGGCGGCGCGGCGCGGGCGCGCCCCGCCCGGCGGCGGAATCGGCCTCGATCGGGACCCCGATCCAGAAAGACGCTGGCGCATGGCGACCGCTCAGTGTAGCGCGGCCGCGCGGCGCGCGGAACCGTCGCCGCGCGACGGCGGCACGGCGCGCGTGACCCGCAGCCCGTGGGGGTCGAGGTGGCGCGCGGCGACCCGATCCACCTCCTCCCGATCCAGCCGGCGCCACCGTTCCGCCCGCCACTCCGGCAGGTCCACCGGCTGGCCGTACAGCTCGGCTTCCGCCAGCAGATCGGCCCACTGGCGCGCCGTCTCGCGGCGGAACGGCTCGCGCCCCAGCAGATAGCCGCGCGCCGCCTCCAGCTCGCCCGGCCGCAGTCCGTCGCCGGCCAGCGCCGCCAGCTCCTCCCGCACGGCGGCCTCGGCCGCCGCCAGCCGCCGGCGCGAGGTCGCGACGTAGATCTCGAGCCGTCCGGCGTCGAGTCCGGCGCCGGCGGCCGCGTCGGCCCACGCCACGTAGGCCAGACCGTCGCGCTCGCGCACCCGCTCCGGGATGCGGCCCTGCAGGCCGTCGCCGGCGCCCAGCACCACCCCCAGCAGCTCGAGCGCCGCCAGGTCGGGGTCGGCGCGGGTCACGGTCAGCCGGCCGGCCAGCAGGTGTGCCTGGTCGCCGCCGGGCAGCTCGACCCGCTGCAGCGGACCGGCGCCGCCGTCGGGCGCCGGCGGCTCGGCGTCGGCGCCGCTGGCCGGCGGCAGCACGACC
>JBFGNS010000200.1:0-6866 GCA_041574955.1 Thermoanaerobaculia bacterium
CGCGCTGGCGCTCGAGATCGGCCTCGGCACAGCCCTGGTGCTGGGCATCCGAAGGCTGTGGGTGCTGGTGCCCGCCGCGGCCCTGAGCGTCTTCTTCCTGTTCCTCACCGGACGCTCCTGGTGGCGCGCCAGCCACGGGCTGCTCGACCCGGCGGCGGCCTGCGGCTGCTTCGGCAACCTGGTCGAGCGCACGCCGGCAGAGGCGTTCTGGCAGGACCTGTTGCTGCTCGTGCCCGGGCTCGCGGTGGCCTTCGCCTGGCGGACCGGCGGCAGCGGCCAGCCGTGGCGCAGGCTGGCGGCGGCCACAAGCGTGACCGCCGCCGGGCTGCTGCTGGCGTGGCGCGCGCCGGAGCTGCCGCTCGACGACCTCGCCACCCGCCTGCACCCCGGCGTCGAGGTGGCCGAGCTGTGCGCCGGCGCGGGCGACGAGCGGATCTGTCTCGACGCGGTGGCGGAGGAGCTCGAGCAGGGCAGCCACCTGGTGGTGCTGGCCGACCTCGAATCGGAGCCGTTCCTCACGGCGGTGCCGGCGCTCAACGAGCGGGCCCTGTCGGGCGCCGGCCTGCCGCTGATGGTGGTCACCGCCTCGCCCCCCGAGGCGGTCGGCGCCTTCGGCTGGACCCACGCCCCGGCCTTCCCGGTGCGCGAGGCTCCCGCCGCCCTCGTCCGTCCCCTCTACCGACGCCTCCCCCGCTCGTTCCGGGTCGAGGACGGCACCGTCACCGCCACCTGGCCCGGGCTGCCGCCGGAGCTCGCCGCGCAGGGCTGACGCCCCGCCGCGAGCCTCCGATGGTGCGGGCCCTTCGAAGCGAGAGCGGCACTGCGCCCACCTCCGGAGGGTGCGACAGCCGGGCGGGGACCCGGGGCGGAGCGACATCACCCTCGCCTTTGGAGCGCAGCCCCGGGACCCCGCCCGGCCAAGCACCCGGCCCGAAGCCCGTCGCTGCCGCCAGCTCGACTCCAGACCGACCCCAGCACGGCAACCGCCACCCGAAGGTCCGCCAGACGGGCGACGGCCACCTGCCACCCCTCTGCTATCCTGCCCGGCTGCGATGATCGCCGTCTCCGGCCTGGCCAAGGCCTACGGTCCCCAGACCCTGTTCAGCAACGTCTCGTTCCAGCTCAACCCGGGCAACCGGTACGGGCTGGTCGGCGCCAACGGCTCGGGCAAGTCGACCCTGCTCCGGCTGCTGGCCGGCGACGAGCTGCCCAGCGACGGCACCGTCGCCATCCCCAAGCGGCTGCGGGTCGGCGTTCTCCAGCAGGACCACTTCCGCTACGAGAAGGTGCCGATCCTCGACGTCGTGCTGATGGGCAACCACGAGCTGTGGCAGGCGATGGCCGAGAAGGAGAAGATCCTGGCCAACGCCGAGCACGAGTTCGACGGCGACCGCTACGCCGAGCTCGAGGAGATCGTGATGCGCCACGACGGCTACACCGTCGAGGCGCAGGCGGCCGAGATCCTCGAGGGGCTGGGCATCGCCGCCGAGGTCCACCGGCAGCCGCTGTCGACGCTGTCCGGCGGCTTCAAGCTGCGCGTGCTGCTGGCGCAGGTGCTGGCCGCCGGCCCCGAGGTGCTGCTGCTCGACGAGCCCACCAACCACCTCGACATCCTGTCGATCCGCTGGCTCGAGAAGTTCCTGCAGGGCTACGCCGGCACCGCGGTGATCATCTCTCACGACCACCGCTTCCTGGACAACGTCTCGACCCACATCCTGGACGTCGACTACGAGACCGTCACCCTCTACACCGGCGGCTACACCGCCTTCGTCGAGGCCAAACAGGCCGAGCGCGAGCGCAAGGAGAAGGAGGCGGCCAAGCGGGAAAAGGAGATCGCCCACCACAAGGCGTTCGTCGACCGCTTCCGCGCCAAGGCCACCAAGGCGCGGCAGGCGCAGAGCAAGCTGCGGCTGATCGAGAAGCGCGAGGCCGAGATGGAGCCGCTGCCGCAGAGCTCGCGCCGCTACCCCACCTTCCGCTTCAAGCAGCGCCGCCCGAGCGGCAAGGAGGTTCTGCGGCTCGAGGGGGTGTCGAAGGCGTACGGCGACAACCGGGTGCTGAGCGACGTGTCGCTCACCGTGCGGCGCGGCGAGCGGCTGGCGATCCTCGGCCCCAACGGCATCGGCAAGTCCACCCTGCTCAAGATCGCCACGGGCGCGGTGGAGGCCGACGCCGGGGAGATCGAGTGGGGGTACGAGACCCACCCCGGCTACTTCGCCCAGGACCACCGCGAGCAGCTCACCAGCGCCGAGCAGACCATCGAGGGCTACCTGTGGGACGCCTGCCCGGGCGACAACGTCGGCGTCATCCGCGCCCGCCTCGGACAGGTGCTGTTCTCGAAAGACGAGGTGCAGAAGAAGCTCGGCAGCCTGTCGGGCGGCGAGGCGGCGCGGCTGGTGTTCGCCCGCCTGGCGGTCGACGAGCCCAACGTCCTGGTGCTGGACGAGCCCACCAACCACCTCGACCTGGAGGCGATCGAGGCGCTGGTCGAGGGTCTCCAGCGGTTCGAGGGCACCCTCATCCTGGTCTCCCACGACCGCTGGTTCGTCGGGGAGCTGGCCAACCGCATCGTCGAGATCAGCGGCGACGGCCTGCGCAGCTACGACGGCAGCTACGAGGAGTACGTGGCCTACTGCGGCGACGACCACCTCGACGCCGAGGCGGTGCTGCTCAGGGTCAAACGCGACAAGAAGAAGGCGCGCCGGCAGCGGCCGGGCGGTGGGCGGCGGGCGCGCGAGCTGGCGGCCAGGCGCGACCGGCTGACCGACGCCATCGACCGCGCCGAGGCACGCGTGCACGAGATCACCGAGCTGTTCTGCGATCCGGCCACCTACGACTCCGGCGGTCGCACCGACGTCGACAAGCTCGAGCGCGAGCAGAAGTCGCTCAAGCAGGAGATCGACAAGCTGATGACGCAGTGGGAGGAGGCGGAGGAGGAGCTGGCGCGGCTCGACGGCTGAGCCGGCGGGCGCGGCGGCGGCCGCTCACCGACGCTCGGCCACCACCACCTCCGACGGGATGGCGCGCGCCACCACCGTCGAGGCGTGGAGCAGGCGCCAGCCGGGCTCCGCCAGCAGGCCGGCCACCCGGACCGGCCGGCAGCCGCCGACAAGCCGCGGCGCCAGCCGCTGGACGCGGCGCCACAGCCCGCTCACCAGCCGCGACGCGGGGCCGGGGCCGTGGGTGAGGCCGGTGACGCACAGCCGCCCGCCGGGCCGGAGCAGCCGGCGGGCCTCGGCCAGCACCGCCGCGATATCGGCCGCCGGCAGCAGGTCGAGCACGTAGGTCGAGACCAGCCGGTCGGCGCAGCCCGCGACCAGCGGCAGGCGCGGCGCGCCGTCGGTCAGCACCACCCGCGCCCGCCGTCCGAACCGCCCCAGGCGAGCCGCCGCCAGCGCCGCCATGGTGGCGCTCAGGTCGGTGCCGAGATAGCTCGCCCCGGCCGGCAGGAGGCCGTCCAGCAGCCGCTCGGCGAAGCGGCCGGTGCCGCAGCCGAGCTCCACCACCGCCCGCGCCGTCGCAAAGCCGGCGTGCGCCACCAGCCGGTCGAGGGCGGCGTCCTCGTACCAGCCCTGGCGGTCCTGGCCGGCGCCGAACCGGTCGTAGAAGGCGCGCGCCTCGGCGCGGCTCAGGGTGCGCTCGACGGCGCGCTGCGACATCACCGCGACAGGATACCGGGCCGCGGCGCGACCGCCCGTCGCCGCTGCCGGCCGCTTTGGCGTAGCATCGGAGCCGGATCTCGCCGTCCGAGTCACCATGTCCGGCTGGTTACAGCGCTACCTGATCCGCCGTGGCCTGGCGCCGCGCATGTCCGAGACCGAGCGCATCGCGCTCGAGGCCGGCGACGTGTGGGTGGACGGCGACCTGTTCTCGGGCCGGCCCCGCCTCGAGCGGCTGCTGGCCGAGCCGTACCCGGAGCTGTCGGCGCGCGAGGTCGCCTTCCTCGAGGGGCCGGTGGAGGAGCTGTGCGGCATGGTGGACGACTGGCGGCTGTGGCGCGAACGGCAGCTGCCGCGCATCGTCTGGAACCACCTGCGCGAGCACGGCTTCTTCGGCCTGAGCATCCCGCGCGAGTATGGCGGGCTGGAGTTCTCGGCGCTCGGCATGAGCACCGTTTTCGGCAAGCTGACCTCGTGCTCGCTGGCGCTGTCGGCGGTGGTGCTGATCCCCAACTCGGTCGGCCCCGCCGAGCTGCTGCTCGAGTACGGCACCGACGAGCAGCGCCGGCGGCTGCTGCCGCGACTGGCGCGCGGCGAAGAGATCCCGTGCTTCGCTCTCACCGAGCCGGACGCCGGCTCCGACGCCGCCGCGCTCGGCTCCGAGGGCGTGGTGTTCCGCGGCGGCGGCGGTGAGCTGCTGGTGCGGCTCAGCTGGCGCAAGCGCTACATCACGCTGGCGCCGGTGGCCACCCTGCTCGGCCTGGCCTTCCGGCTGCGCGACCCCGAGGAGCTGCTCGGGCTCGGCCCGGAGCCCGGCATCACCTGCGCCCTGGTGTCGACCACGGAGCCGGGCGTCGAGGTGGGCCGCCGCCACGATCCGCTCGGCGTGCCGTTCCCCAACGGGCCGACCAACGGCAGCGACGTCGTGGTGCCGCTCGATGCGATCATCGGCGGCGCCGCCGGCGCCGGGCGCGGCTGGAAGATGCTGATGGAGACCCTGGCCGGCGGGCGCGCCGTGTCGCTGCCGGCGCAGGCGGCGGCGGGAGCCAAGGCGGCGGCACGGGCGGTCGGCGCCTACGCCGCGGTGCGTCGCCAGTTCGGCCAGCCGATCGCCACTTTCGAAGGCGTACAGGAGCCGCTCGCCCGGATGGCTGGCAACGCCTACGCCATGGAGGCGGCGCGGGTGTTCACCTGCGGCGCGGTCGATGCGGGCCGGCGGCCGGCGGTGATCTCGGCGCTGGTCAAGTACCGCCTGACCGAGCAGGCCCGCAGGGTGGTGAACGACGGCATGGACGTGCTGGGCGGCGCCGGCATCTGTCTCGGCCCCCGCAACCTGCTCGGCCGCGGCTACATCGCGGCGCCGATCGGCATCACGGTCGAGGGCGCCAACATACTCCACCGCACGCTGGTGGTGTTCGGTCAGGGGGTCATGCGCTGCCATCCGGCCGCCGGGCGGCTGCTGGCGGCGCTCGACGGCGGTCGTGCCGGCCGCCTGCTGGGGGCCTTCGCGGCGCTCGTCGGGCGGCTGGTGGTGGACGCCGGGCGGGCGCTCTGGCTGTCGCTCACCCGCGCCCGCCTGGCGCGCGCGCCGCGGCCGCTGGCGCGCTACGGCCGCCGCCTGCTGTGGGCCTCGGCGCTGTTCGCGGTGCTGGCCGACCTGGCGCTGCTCCGCCTCGGCAGCCGGCTGAAACGACACGGCCGGCTCAACGGCCGGTTCGCCGACGCGCTGAGCTGGAGCTACCTGGCGCTCGCCACGCTACGCCGGGCTCACGCCGAGGGGACGGTCGGGGGGCGCGCCCGCGACGGCGACCGGGCGCTGGCGGAGTGGGCGCTCGAGAGCTGCCTGGCCGGAGTGCAGGAGGCGCTGGAGGGCATCCTCGCCAACTTCCCCGGCCGGCTGCTCGGCGGGCTGCTGCGCGGGCCCTGCCGGTGGTGGCTGCGGCTGAGCCCGCTCGGCAGGCCGCCCAGCGACCGGCTGGACGGCGAGGTGGCCGGGGCGCTCACCGCGCCGGGAGCGCGCCGCGACCGGCTCACCGCGTGGAGCTGGACGGGCACCGCCGGGCCGCGCGCCGAGCTCGAGGAGGCGCTCGAGCTGGCGACCCGCAGCCGGCCGATCGCCGCCCGCCTGCGGCGCGCGGTGGCGGCCGGCTCGCTGCCGCCCGGATCGCCGCGCCGGCTGATCCAGGAGGCGATGGCGACCGGCCTGCTGGACGCCGGCGAGGGAGCGCTGCTGCGCGAAGCCGAGAGCGCCCGCCAGCGCGTGCTGGCGGCCGACAGCTTCTCGCTCGAGGAGTACCTCGGCCGGCTGGCGCCCGACGGCGAGCTGTCGCGCCCGGTGGCGGTCTAGCCGGCTCTTCTCACGGGCGGCGCTACCGGGCGGGTGCGCCAGCCCCGGACTGACCGAGCCGTGCCAGCTGCCGGTCGTGGAGGCGCGCCAGCAGGAGCTGCGCCGCCAGCGCCCCGATCAGCGCCAGGCACATGTCCCACTGCGTGTCCCAGACGTCGCCCTGGGTGCCGAGAAACGACTCCGCCTGCTCGCCGCCGATCACCGCCGCCCACCACTCGACCAGCTCGTAGAAGGCGCTGAAAGCGAGACAGACCGCGGTCACCAGGGTGAACAGCCACCGCCCGCGCTCGAGCGGCGAGGTGCGCAGCAGCAGCTCACGCGCCAGGATCGCCGGCACGAAGCCCTGCGCCAGGTGACCGAGCCGGTCGTAGTGGTTGCGCGACAGCTCGAGCAGGTCCTGCAGCCAGAAGCCGAGCGGCACCCGGGCGTAGGTGTAGTGCGCGCCCAGCATCAGGATCAGAGCGTGGACGAAGATCAGCCGGTAGGCCAGCGGGGTGAGGGGGAACCGCCTGCCGGTGGCCACGAGGATCGGCACGCCGATGAAGATCGGCGCCACCTCGAGGAACCAGGTGCCGCGCTCGTACGGCCCGATGCCCGAGACCACCAGCGCCACCGCGCCCAGGCCGAGCAGCACCCACGGCTCGCGGCGGCGCGCCGTCACCTCGAGCCGCCCGTCAGACCGTGGCCTTGCGGATCTTGCGCTTGAGGCTGCGGATCCGCCGGCGCACCACTCGCAGCTGCTTCGAGTCCTTCGCCTGCTCGGCCGCGTCGCGCTGCTTCTTGAGGTCGCGGATCTTGGCCTTGACCTTGCGCTTGTTGATCCCCACCACCTCGTGGTGCTCGTGGGCCTCGATGCCGAG
>JBFGNS010000201.1:0-6788 GCA_041574955.1 Thermoanaerobaculia bacterium
CCCGGCAGCGAGCGTCACCGAGGCGGTCACGTCCGCCCAGCTCTGCCAGCCGCCGGTGCCGGGCGCGCTCAGCGAGCCGGTCCTGTCGACGCCGTCGAACTCGAGGTGGAAGTCGCCGCCCGAGGCGTCGGAGGCGACCCGAACCGTCAGGGTGTAGTCGCCCGCCTGCGCGACGTCGACCGTGTACTCGGTCCATTCGTTCTGGTCCACCCAGCCGAGGTGGGTGCCGCCGGCGAGCGACGCCTCGACGTCGACCCCCTCGGCCGGCCGGTAGGCGCCGCCGAAGTTCTCCGCCTCGGTGTCGTGGTAGGCGACGCCCTCGCCGCCGTGGTCGTAGTCCGCCGCCGCGATCACGCCGGGAATGGCCGGCGGCGTGCCGTAGAACGGCCCCGGGGTGGGTGGCGGAGGCGGCGGCGGAAGCGACGGCGGCGCGGTCGGCTGCGAGCCGTCGACGACGGCGTAGTGGGTGGCTTCACTGCCGGCATCGTCGCCGCGGGGCAGGATCTTGCCGGACCAGCGGCCGCGCGTCGAGGTGGTGAGCAGGTGGCCGCCGCCGCCGTAGGCGCGTAGCGCCACGTCGCCATCGGCCAGCCGGATCCACTCGTATGTCTCGGCGGGGCCGGCGGCGGGCTGGTCGGCGGTGACCGTATCGCCCTCGTCCGTCGTGCTGGCGTACTGGCCGTTGGCCGCCTGCAGGTGCACCCGGCGAGGGCCGGCGGACCAGACGAGGAAGAGATCGTCCTGGCTGCCGCTGTAGCTCGCCAGGTCGGCCTCGAGATCGAAGCCGCTGCCCGCGTCGGCGCTCACGAACAGCCCCTGGCCGCGATCGAACAGGCCGACGCTCGAGCCGTCGGCGGGGATGCCGGGGTTGCCGGCCGCCGGCCAGCTGGCGGTCGCCAGGTCCGGCGTCCAGACCGTGCCCGCCTGGTCGATCTTGTACTGGAAGCCGGGCAGCTCGGCGTCGTTGGCGAACAGCCACTGGAACTGCATCCAGCCGACGAAGTGGGACTCGAAGGCGCTGTTGTAGCCGTTCTCGGTGTCGCCGGGCCAGAACTCGGTGCACAGCAGGGCGGGCAGCGAGGTGGAGGTCTTGAACGGCGCGATGGTGTCCTCGATCGAGCCGAGGCCGGTGTAGCCGTGGAAGGCGAAGCCGGCGTTGCTCCAGTCCACCCCCTGGGAAGCCAGGTAGTTGGCGCCGTCGACGGCCGCATCGGGGCCGTTGAAGGACATGAACGAGCCCAGCAGGACGAAGGTGTCCGGCGCCACCGCGCGGATGGCGTTGTACATCGTTACCTGCTTGTCCCAGTCCTCGGGAGTCCAGTGGTTGGGGGTGAAGGCCACCGGCTCGTTGTGGGCCTCGTAGAGAACGTGCGTCTCGTTGGCGTAGCGCGGGCCGTAGAAGTTCCAGAAGTCGAGCGTCTTCTGCAGGCTGTGGATCGAGCCGTTCTCGCCGTTGTTGCCGATGGTGATGATGAGATAGAGGCCGGCGGCCGCGGTCCGTTGCACCAGCGCGTCGGCGACCGCGACGTTGATGCCCACCGGATCGGGGTTCTGGCTGGCGTCACCCTCGAGAAAGACGTGCACCGTGTTGAGCCCGTAGACCTGGGCCAGCGAGTCGAGCGACTCCTGGGAGGGGAGGTTGACCGGCAGGCTGCCGTACGGGTCGCCGCCGTCGAACGACAGGCTCACGCCGCGCAGCAGCGTGTCGTTGTCCGACAGCAGGACGTTGTAGCCCAGGGTGGTGTCGAGATGCGGTCTGGCGCGGGCGGCGAGCGCGGCATCGCCCAGACCGAGTGTCAGCAGCGAGCCGGTGGCGAGGACGAGCAGCAGCGTTCTGGGCTGGAAACGGTAGCTCATGGGTTTCTCCTTCCGAGCGCTACGGGAGAAGGCCCTCCGGCGAGGGCTGATCGACGTGTCGGGGGACGGCGTCGTTGTCGGCGCTGGGGTTGGCAGGATCATCCGCGAGTGGCGGACCAGGCCGGCGAGCCGCTCCGGGAGGGTAGCAGACCGAGCGAGCGTCGGATCCCCGCCCGGCCGCGACGCGCCGGGAGCGGCCTCCTCCCCGGCAGTCAGTTCCAGGTGGGCGGTTCCGGGTAGTGAATACAGGTCATCTCTTGACTAGAGTGCCCCACACGGCGTCAGCGGTCGCTCTGATCGATCGAGAACCGGTCGGCGACCTGATCACTCACGGTAGGGAAGCACAACGATAGGAGGCTGAATGGGCGACAAGACCGTCGTCGAGACGATCTACGGGAAGTACAGCAAGTTCGAGATTGTGAAGGACTCCGGTCTGATAAGCACCAAGTTCTACATCCGGAAGGACGGGAAGCCGCATCGGGGATCCTTCTCGTCGCTTGCTGCCGCGGTAGAGGCGGCTCGGAGGGAGGCCGGGTAGCCAGCGAGCAGGCCGAACCGAAGATCCCAAGCGGCTCACTCGCAAGAAGCTCCTGGGCGTCGTTCGGGCCGGTAACCCTGGTGGCCTGAGGCCTGCGGCACGGCGGTCTGGGCCCCTGAGGGCACGCTCCTGGAGGAGGTGTGGTCGTAGTCCGGGCCACCCGAGCGGGTGGCGACAGCGCTGCCGCCGCTCAGTAATTTGATAACAGCCTGGACAAAGGCACACCTGGGGAAACCCAGGGCCGCAAAGCTACGAGTCCTCGTCTCCTTGCGGCGGCCGAGCCGCCACGCAGGGCCTCGAGACCGCCGGGTTGCCGCAGGGCGTCACCGTCGCTACGTTTCGGCGACGGGCGAAAGGAGGCAGGATGCCCAGGACCCTTATCGCTTCCGCCCTTGCCGCCCTGCTTGCGTCTGGTTCCGCACCAGCCCAGGTGCTGCGCGACGAGGTCATCACGCTCGAGCAGCTGCGCAAGGAGATCCGGGCCTCGATGACCGCGCGAGGGCCGGCTCCAGCGGAGTGTGTCGATCGAGCTCTCGGACGCCCCCGCCCGTCGCGGCGGGTCCCGTCGCCGACGCTGCTCCACCAACTCCGCGAGGAGCTTGCCCGCTACGAGCGCGTCGAGCGAGAGGATCCTCTCCGTGGTCGCCCAGCCGACGCCGAGCCCCAGCCGCTCGAGTTCGACCCCTCGGCCCCGCACATCTTTGATCCCATCTGCGCCCAGTGGGCCGACGACTCCGAGCTTTCGGTCCTGACCGACGGCCATCAGCTCGAGGCCGCCAACCGGCCGGTCCATCAGGTCCTCTGCACGTGGATCCAGGAGGGCTGGAGCAACCTCCAGGCCGGCGACGGACCGCCCGGCGACCGCTCGTACACGCCCTGGACGTGGGTGACCCGCTATCCGTTCGACGGCCCGAGCTCCTCCGAATGGGACAGGCAGGTGGGGTACCCGTCGGCGGCCGGCTCCCCCTGGCTGCTGAACGACCATGTCTTCGCCAGGCCTCTTGTCGGCAACGACGGTCATGAGGTTTTTGACATCTTCAGCGATGGGTTGCACAAGGAGTGGGTGAAGATGGACGACTACTTCTTTGTCCTGCTCGACGAGTACGACCCGCCGACGCCGAAGCTCGACTACCTCGACTTCCTCGGCTTCGAGCCGATCGACGCGGTCACGCTGGGCCTGGCGTGGCAGGTCCTCCGCCTCTCTGTCGATCGCCTCCACGAGTGGGCGGTGCACCGCCAGAGCGTGGGCGATTTGCCGGAGGCCTTCGTCCGATTCGCGATCTTTCCTCATGGCGATAGGCGGCCGATCCTCCCGCTCCACGCCGACTGGATCGACGGGCGCGCTGGTCAGCCGATCCACGTGTTCGAGGACGACTCGTGGACCGAGGGGACCGCCGGGTACGGGCCGAACTCGCAATCGGTCGTCTTCAGGGAAGGCAGGGTCCGGGGCAACGGTCAGATACCCAAACTCCGGAATGCGGCTCTGAGGCACTGGGCCTACCTGGTTTACGGGCAGGACCGGAGCAACGACGGGAGGACACGCTTCGCGCCGATTCCGCGGGTGACCTTCGAGGCAGCGGCAACGCGCCTCGCCGAGCTCGCAGGCATCCTGGCCCACGAGCTCCTGCACATGACCTGGTACAACGAGTTCGACGAAGAGGGATGGGGCAGGCCCTGCCGGGGTCCGAAAGCTGCCCCCACAGCCCTGGTCGACTACCACTTCACCGCAGACGGCTCCGACACGACGATCGGTTCGCGT
The DNA here is from genome assembly GCA_041574955.1 of Thermoanaerobaculia bacterium. Classification (GTDB taxonomy): domain Bacteria; phylum Acidobacteriota; class Thermoanaerobaculia; order Multivoradales; family JAHEKO01; genus CALZJC01. The sequence continues at coordinate 4,155 of JBFGNS010000201.1, forward strand.
CCGACATCGAGGCACTACGCGCACGCCCTACTGCAGTACTACGTGGACGGTCTAATCCAACACGACGTCAGCGGACGGCTGGAGGCCCTCCACCTGAAGTGGTGCGACCGCGATTGCCCGGACTACCCGTCGATGCACTGCCCCGTCGACACGGCGCCGGGACTCTCCGTGGGTCGATGAGGGGCTGAGGCGGCCGCTCGCGCGACTCCGCGGGCTGGCCTCCGGTGAGCCTCGCGGAGTCGGACTTCGCTCTTCTGGGCCGGGTGAGAGGGTGAAGTTGTCGCGAGCGTTGCCGGGGGCGACAGGCCCGTTGTGCAGGCTCGGAGCCGAAGGTGTGTGGGGAGAAGGTGCTTGGCGTCGCCAGCGTTGCCAGGGATCCCGGCGACGCTGTCAGAGCCAGCGTGCCTCCGTCTCTCTGCAGGGCGGAGCGACCCGAGCTCCGGATCGGGGTAGTCTCGGCGTCGCTTCGGGAACGACGAGAAGGGAGAGAGCCTTGCGTTCAGCCGCCAACTGTCTTCGCCTCTGTCTGATGGCCACCGTCCTGGCGCCTGCCGCCGGCCCCGTGAGGGCGGCGGAGGAGCCCGCGCCGAGCCCGCTCGCCCGCGCCGCCGCCGGCCTCGAGCTGCGCTCGATCGGTCCGGCCGTGATGGGCGGCAGGATCGCCGACATCGAGATCGACCCCCGCGACCGGAGCGTCTGGTACCTGGCGGTCGGCTCCGGCGGGGTGTGGAAGACGGAGAACGCCGGCGTCACCTGGCGGCCGATCTTCGACGACCAGCCGTCGTACTCGATCGGCTGCGTGACCCTCGACCCGGCGGATCCCGACGTCGTCTGGGTCGGCACCGGCGAGAACGTCAGCGGCCGGCACGTCGGCTGGGGCAGCGGCGTCTACAAGAGCCTCGACGGCGGCGGCTCATGGCAGGCGATGGGGCTCGCCACCTCCGAGCACATCGGCGACATCGTGGTCCACCCCGACGACGGCGACGTGGTTTGGGTGGCGGCCGAGGGCCCGCTGTGGGCGGCGGGCGGCGAGCGCGGGCTGTACAAGACCACCGACGGCGGCGAGAGCTGGCGGCGGGTGCTCGAGATCGACGACGACACCGGCGTCACCGACATCGAGCTCGATCCGCGCGACCCCGACGTGCTCTACGCCGCGGCCTACCAGCGCCGGCGGCACATCTGGTCGTTCCTGGCCGGCGGCGCGGGCTCGGGGATCTACAAGTCGACCGACGGCGGCGAGAGCTGGCGCCGGCTGGCGCGCGGCCTGCCCGAGGGCGACATGGGCAAGATCGGCCTCGCCGTCTCGCCGGCCAACCCGGACGTGGTCTACGCCACCATCGAGGCGGACGAGAAGGAGCGCGGCTTCTACCGCTCGCGCGACCGTGGCGAGAGCTGGACCAAGGGTGACAGCTACATTTCGAACGGCACCGGCCCGCACTACTACCAGGAGATCGTCGCCTCGCCGCACGACGTCGACCGCGTCTACCAGATGGACGTCTTCCTTCACACCACGAGCGACGGCGGCGAGAGCTTCGAGGTGCTGGGCACCGGGCGCGAGAAGCACAGCGACAACCACGCGCTGTGGATCGATCCCGCGGACCCGAAGCACCTGCTGGCCGGCACCGACGCCGGCCTCTACGAGAGCTTCGACCACGGCGCCAAGTGGCGCCACTTTCCGAACCTGCCGATCTCGCAGTTCTACAAGCTGGCGGTGGACGACGCCGAGCCGTTCTACAACGTCCTCGGCGGCGCCCAGGACCTGGGGACCCTGTTCGGCCCGTCGCGCACCACCAACGTCGAGGGCGTCCGCAACCAGGACTGGTATGTGCCGATGGGCGCCGACGGCTACGACAGCGCCTTCGACCCGCACGAGCCCGACCTGATGTACGTCCAGTGGCAGGGCGGGCGGCTCCACCGCTACGACCGCAAGAGCGAGGAGGCGCTCGACATCCGGCCGCAGCCGCTGCCCGGCGATCCGCCCGAGCGGTTCAATTGGGACTCGCCGATGGCGGTGAGCGCGCACGTGCCCGGGCGGATCTACTACGGCTCCCAGCGGCTGTGGCGGAGCGACGACCGCGGCGACTCGTGGACCGCGGTGAGCGACGATCTGACCCGCGACACCAACCGCTACGAGCTCGAGATGATGGGCCGCGTGTGGAGCGTCGACGCGCTGTACGACAACGGCGCCATGTCGCTCTACTCGACGATCACCACCATCTCCGAGTCGCCGCTGGTCGCCGAGCTGCTCTACGTCGGCACCGACGACGGCCTGGTGCAGGTGAGCGAGAACGGCGGCGCCGACTGGCGGCGGGTGGAGCTGCCCGGCGTCCCCGAGCGCTCGTTCCTCAACGACATCGAGGCCTCGCTGCACGACGCCGACACCGTCTATGCGGTGGTCGACGCCCACAAGTTCGGCGACTACCGGCCGCTCGTGTTCGAGAGCAACGACCGCGGCCGCAGCTGGCGCTCGATCGCCGGCGACCTGCCCGAGCGCGAGATCGTGTGGGCGTTCGCCCAGGACCACGTCGATCCCGACCTGCTCTTCGTCGGCGCCGAGTACGGCGTCCACGTCTCGCGCGACGGCGGCAAGAGCTGGCACAAGCTGGCCGGCGCTCCGACCATTCCGTTCCGCGA
>JBFGNS010000202.1:0-6634 GCA_041574955.1 Thermoanaerobaculia bacterium
CCCGGGGCGGAGCGACATCACCCTCGCCTTTGGAGCGTAGCCCCGGGCCCCGACCGGCCAGCGCACCCGGCCCGCAGCCTCGACCCCTGCTGCGGGCTGGTAGTTGCTTGGCGGAGATGGCGCTGAGATCCTTCGCTGCGCTCAGGACAGGCCCTCGCCTTTGGAGCGTAGCCCCGGGCCCCGACCGGCCAGCGCACCCGGCCCGAAGCCCCCAAACCCCGAAGCCCTCAAGCCCGCCCCGTCCGCTACACTCGCGCCGTGCCCCGCCGCGACGACCTCCACACCATCCTGATCTTCGGCTCCGGCCCGATCGTCATCGGCCAGGCGTGCGAGTTCGACTACTCGGGCACCCAGGCCTGCCGCGCCTTGAAGCGTGAGGGCTACCGGGTGGTGCTGGTCAACTCCAACCCGGCGACCATCATGACCGATCCCGAGTTCGCCGACGCCACCTACGTCGAGCCGCTGACTGCCGAATTCGCCGAGGCGATCCTCGCCCGCGAGCGGCCGGACGCGCTGTTGCCGACGGTCGGCGGCCAGACCGGCATCAACCTCACGCTGTCGCTCGCCGCCTCCGGTGCCCTCGAGCGCCACGAGGTCGAGCTGCTGGGCGCCAGCGTCGACGCGCTCGAGCTGGGCGAGGACCGGCAGCTGTTCAAGGTGGCGATGGAGGAGGTCGGGCTGGAGGTGCCGCTGTCGGGCTACGCCGGCAGCCTGGGCGAGGCGCGCGAGATCGCCGCCGGGATCGGCTACCCGCTGATCATCCGGCCCAGCTTCACCCTCGGCGGTGAGGGAGGCGGGGTGGTCTACAACCGCGAGGAGCTCGACGACCGGGTGGCGGTGGCGCTCGACGCCAGCCCGGCGCGGCGGGTGCTGCTCGAGCAGTCGGTGCTGGGCTGGAAGGAGTACGAGCTCGAGGTGATGCGTGACCGCGCCGACAACGCCATCGTCGTCTGCTCGGTCGAGAACTTCGACGCCATGGGGGTGCACACCGGCGACTCGATCACCGTCGCGCCGCAGCAGACGCTGTCCGATCGCGAGTACCAGGCGATGCGCGACGACGCCTTCACCGTCATCCGGCGGGTGGGCGTCGCCACCGGCGGCTCGAACATCCAGTTCGCGGTCGACCCCGCCACCGGGCGGCGGGTGGTGATCGAGATGAACCCGCGGGTGTCGCGCAGCTCGGCGCTGGCCTCGAAGGCGACCGGCTTCCCGATCGCCAAGATCGCCGCGCTGCTGGCGGTGGGCTACACGCTGGACGAGATCGAGAACGACATCACCGGCAAGACCTACGCCGCCTTCGAGCCCAGTCTCGACTACACGGTGGTCAAGATCCCACGCTGGGCGTTCGAGAAGTTCCCCTCGACGCCGCCGGTGCTCGACACCTCGATGAAGTCGGTGGGCGAGGTGATGGCGATCGGCTCGACCTTCCGCGAGGCGCTGATGAAGGGCCTGGCGTCGCTCGAGCTCGACGGCGATCTGGCGGCCCGCGAGCGGCGCCTGGCCGATCCGGTGCGGCTGCGCCAGCGGCTCGCGACCCCCAACTGGGAGCGGCTGTACGCGGTGTTCGCGGCTCTGCGCCAGGGCTGGACGGTGGAGGAGGTGACGGCGGCGAGCGGCATCGACCCCTGGTTCCTGCGCGAGATCGCCGAGCTGGTGGCGCTCGAGGCCGAGCTCGCGTGCTGGGACCTGGAGTCGGCGCAGGCCGAGCTCCTGACCGAGGCCAAGTCGAGCGGGGTGACCGACCAGCGGCTGGCGCAGCTGCTGGGTGCGCGCCCGGAGGCGGTGCGCGCGCGGCGCGCCGAGCTCGGCGTCCGTCGGATCTACAAGCGGGTCGACACCTGCGCCGCCGAGTTCCCGGCCCAGACGCCGTACCTGTACTCGACCTGGGGCAGCGAGGACGAGGCCGAGCCGGGCAGCGGCCGCAAGGTGATGATTCTGGGCTCCGGCCCCAACCGCATCGGCCAGGGGATCGAGTTCGACTACTGCTGCGTGCACGCCGCCTTCGCACTGTCGGAGGCGGGCTACGAGACCCTGATGGTCAACTGCAACCCGGAGACGGTGTCGACGGACTATGACACCTCGGACCGGCTGTACTTCGAGCCGCTGACGCTCGAGCACGTGCTGGCGGTGGCCGAGCGCGAGCGGCCCGACGGGGTGATCGTGCAGCTCGGCGGCCAGACGCCGCTCAAGCTGGCGCGCGGCCTGGAGGCGGCCGGCGTACCGATCTGGGGCACCTCGCCCGAGGCCATCGACCTGGCGGAGGACCGCCGCCGGTTCGGCGCACTGCTGGCCGAGGAAGGCATCCGCCAGCCCGAGCACGGCTCGGCGCTGACCGTCGAGGAGGGGCTCGAAGCGGCGCGCGGGATCGGCTTCCCGGTGCTGGTGCGGCCGAGCTACGTGCTGGGCGGCCGGGCGATGGCGATCTGCTACGACGAGCCCACGCTCACCCGCTTCCTGCGCGAGGCGGCGGAGGTGGCGGCCGGCCAGCCGGTGCTGCTCGACCGGTTCCTGGACGACGCCGTCGAGGTCGATCTCGATCTGCTGGCCGACGGCCGGCAGGCGGTGGTGGCCGGCATCCTGCAGCACATCGAGGAGGCCGGCATCCACTCCGGCGACTCGGCCGCGGTGCTGCCGCCGCAGAAGGTGGCGCCGGCCGAGCTCGACACGATGCGCGACATCGCCCGCCGGCTGGCGCTCAGGCTCGGTGTGGTGGGGCTGATGAACGTGCAGTTCGCGATCCACGACGGTGAGATCTACGTGCTCGAGGTCAACCCCCGCGCCTCGCGCACGGTGCCGTTCATCGCCAAGGCGGTGGGCGTGCCGCTGGTCAAGTTGGCGGCGCGGGTGATGGCCGGCGCGAGCCTCGACGAACTGGGCTTCACCGCCGAGCCTGACGTGCCGGGGGTGTTCGTCAAGGCGCCGGTCTTCCCGTTCCGCCGGCTGGCCGGGGTCGACCCGGTGCTCGGCCCCGAGATGAAGTCCACCGGCGAGGTGATGGGCGCCGACGACGACTTCGGCCGCGCCTTCGCCAAGGCATGGCTGGGCGCCGGCCACCGGCTACCGCTTGCCGGCACCGCCTTCCTGACCGTCAACGACCGCGACAAGCCGGCGCTGGTGCCGGTGGCGCGCCGGCTGGCCGAGCTCGGCTTCCGGCTGGTGGCCACCGCCGGCACCTGCGCGGCGCTGCGTGCCGCCGGCCTGGACGTCGAGCCGGTGCGCAAGGCACACGAGGCTCGCCCGCATCTGATCGACCACCTGGTCAACCGCGACATCGACCTGGTGATCAACACGCCGCTCGGCCAGTCGTCGCACGAGGACGACGCGCTGATCCGCACCACCGCCCTCAAGTACGACGTACCGTGCATCACCACCCTGTCGGGGGCGCGGGCGGCGGTCGAGGCGATCGCCGCGCTGGGCCAGCACCGTCTCGAGGTCGCCGCGCTGCAGCACCGGCACGCCGCTGCCGGCGACCGGATGGCCGGCGAGGTGCCGGCCTAGCCGGCGGCGCGGGTCACCGCCCGTCCGGCTCGCTACGCCATGCAGCCGCTGCCCTGCGTCGTCCTGGCCGGCGGGGTGCCGCGACCCGGCGAGCCGCTGTGGGAGGAGACCGGCGGCGCGCCCAAGGCGATGCTGCCGCTCGCCGGCCGGCCGCTCGGGCAGTGGGTGCTCGATGCCCTGGCGGAGGCCGAGGGCATCGGCCGCGTAGTGCTGGTGGGTCCCGCCGAGCTGGCGCCGCTCGAGCACCCCGAGCTCGAGCGGGTCGAGGCGCGTGGCGGCCTGGTCGACAACCTGTACGCCGGCATCGACCGGCTGATCGCCGGTGATCCGGCGATCGAGCGCGCCGCCTACTGCTGGTCGGACATCCCGCTGGCACGCGGGCCGATGCTCGACCGCTTTCTCGCCGCCACCGTCGGCTGGGCCGATGTCGAGGCGGGCCTGGTCGCCCGGCAGCGGCTCGAGGAGCGCTTCCCGACGCTCGACGAGAGCTGGCTGCGCTTCCGCGAGGGCGAGTTCGTGGCGGCCGACTTCGGCGTCTTCCGGCCGGGCATGGCGAACGCCGTGCGTCCGCACCTCGCGGCGCTGGCGCCGCAGCGCAAGAGCGCTCTGCGCCAGGCGCGGCTGGTGGGCCTGGGCTTGCTGCTCGCCTACCTGTTCCGCCGGCTGAGCCTGCGTGGCCTCGAGCAGCGCCTCGAGCGCCGCTACGCGATCCGCGCTCGGCTGCAGCAGGTAGCCGATCCGGAGCTCGGCCTCGACGTCGACGGGCCGGTGAATCTCGAGAGCTGCCGGCGGGTGCTGACGGCGGGCCGGGGCTGAGCTTCGGCGGCTACCGCCGCCGCGACGCCCGGTCCTGGAGAGAGCGCTTGTGGCGCTCGGCGACCGAATGTATTCTCCTGCCGGTCAGTCCGGCACGGGCAGGAGGTTTCCTTGGGTCCAGACCCCCTCGGTCGCCGGCCCGGCGGTTGGGTCGCCGGGTTGGTACTGGTCGCGACGATGGCAGCGCCGGCGGCGGCCGGCTTCAACGACCTGCTCCAGGTCATCTGCGACGTCGACAACTTCATCGTCACCGGCTGCGACGTCACTCACGACGGGCTGACGTTCGTCCACACCGTGGCGGTATCGCCCGACGACAAGCACGTCTACTTCTGCAGCTCCCTGGGTGACACCGGCCAGAAGGAATCTCTCTCCGCCTACGGGCGGGCGGTCGACGGCACCCTGACGCTGATCGACCAGGAGATCGAAGACTCCGGCGGGGTCACCACGCTGCGCAGCTGCCGCGGGGTGGCGGTCAGCCCGGACGGCAAGCATGTCTACACGGCGGCGCTCTCCGACAGCGCGGTGACCTGGTTCCAGCGCGTCACCAGCATGGTCTCGCCGGACTTCGGAAAGCTGAGCTTCACCGCCGGGGACGCGATCGTGTCCGGCGGCCCGGGCGGGCATCTCGCCGGCGCCAACGCCGTGGTGGTGAGCCCCGATGACAAGCACGTGTACGTGGCGGGCCGCTCCGGCGATTCGGTGGCGGTGTACTCCCGGGACGCCACCACCGGGGACCTGACCCATCTCGAGACCGAGTTCGATGGCATCGCGGGGGTCGACGGCCTGGACGCACCGGAAGACCTGGCTTTCAGCCCCGACGGCAAGCACCTGTACGTGGCCAGCGAGAACGACAACGCGGTGGCGGTGTTCGCGCGCGACGCCAACGCGGCCAGCGCCACCTTCGGCCGGCTGACCTTCCTCGAGGCCAGGTTCGATGGGGTCGCCGGGGCCGACGGCCTGGATAACGCGAGCCGGGTGGCTCTCGATCCTTCCGGGGCCAACGTCTACGTCGCCGGGCAGCGCGGATCCGCCGCCGGAGACTGGTTCGCCGTCTTCGCGCGCAACACCAACGCGGGCTCGCCGGACTTCGGCAGGCTGACGCTGCTCCAGAGCTTCCAGAGCACGGCGCTCGTGGTCAGCGTCGAGTGCACTGGCGTAGGTCCCTCGGACTCGGCCATCGCGGTGAGCCCGAACGGCCTGTTCGTCGCCGTCGCCCAGCCGTTCTTCGGGGCTCTGGCCACCTTCTCGCGGGCGGCGGACGGCAGGTTGACTCTCGTCGAGGCGATCTGCGACGAGCTCCTGCTCGACAACGACGACATCGGCGCCATCTCCGACCTGGCGCCGAGCGCCGACGGCAAGCACCTTTACTCGGCCGGCGGCCCGTTCTCGCTGCTCAGCGTCATCGACTATGAGTGCGACTCGCCGAACGTCGATCTCACGCTGTCGAGCCAGAGCATCAGCACCGCCAAGTCCGAGACCGCCTGCCGCTCGATCACACTGGGTCCGGACTACGATGTCCTGGCGGCGGGCAGCCTGACGGCCACTGCACCGCGGATCTCGATCGCCAGCGAAGTCTCGTTCGTGGGCGAGGCGAGCCTGATCAACGCGGTGCCCTAGCCGCCGGCTGGCGCCGCGCGCTCAGTTGACCAGGTACACCCACAGGGTGACACTGGCCGGCCGGTCGCTGGTGTTGTAGTAGTAGACGCGGTAGCGCGGGAAGCCGAGCTGCACCGCCGGCTGATCGGAGGCGAAGTGGGCGCCGCGGCGGGCGGTGACGGCGGCCTCGACTCGCAGCGGGAAGAGCGCCGCCCCCTCCTCTACGAACGCCTCGAGCACCGGCTCCACTTCGGGCAGCAGCAGCGCCCCGACGCGGCCGTCGGCGAAGTGATCGGCGCGCATCTTGCCCCCGAGGCTCAGCACCGCCGACACGAAGCCGTCGGCGCGCACGACGCCGCCCGGCACCAGGGCGGTGGTCTCCTCGGGCGCCACCGGCGCCACGATCGCCTCGGCCAGCCTGACCAGCCGCGCTGCGGGCGCCGGCTCGGCCAGCCTGACGGCGCCGGCCACCTCCTGCACCTTGGGCAGGTTGACGACGTGCACCTCCTGCGCCTTCTGACCCACCGCCGGACCGGCGGCCAGGGTTGCGGCCAGAGCGAGCAAACCAGCGGCTACGCGACACATGACGGCCTCCTTTCCTCTCGCAGGAGTGTACGGGCCGGAGGGCAGGAGCGCCCGTGGGGTTTTGGGGCGTGGGGCTGGGGGCCGGGGCGGGGCGCGCGGCTCGGGTGGGCTGGCCGGCCGGGGGGGGGGGGGGGGGCGG
>JBFGNS010000203.1:0-6584 GCA_041574955.1 Thermoanaerobaculia bacterium
CGGTACGGATCGCCGAAGTTGGAGTCGTAGAGCATGTGCCAGTCGACGTTGGACCAGCCGCTGTGCACCCGGTGGCGGGTCTTCGGGGTCAGGCAGTAGAACTGGAAGCCCTGCTGCCAGAGGAAGTTCTGCGTCTTCTTGACCTCGGCCCAGTGCAGCTTGACGTTGCGCACGGTGCGCTCGTCCCAGTGCCGGGCGGCTGCCGGGATGCCGTAGTCGTCCGGCCTCACAAACGGGTTCGTGCTGACGATGACGTTCGGCAGGTAGGGAGTCGCCTCCGGGCCCTCGCGGTGGACGATGAAGTTCTCGCCGTACTCGATCGCCTCCGGAATGTCGGAGTAGGCGTTGAGGCGGCCGGTGTCGGTGTGGAACGGCTCGCCGTCGTGGATCTGCTCGTAGAACGGGATCCGGGGGTAGGTGCGGAAGTTCATCAGGGCGCCGCCCGGCGGCCCGTACTTGCCGGCCATCAGCTCGTCCACCTTGAAGCCGCTGGTGGTCGTCGAGCTGTCGAGCAGGCGCTGCAGGTAGACGTCGCGCCGGCCGTCGAGCTCGAAGCGGAACATCTGGCGGAAGCGGTCGTCGCCGGTCACCGCCGCCAGGCCGCGGGCGATGCCGGTGAGGATCGCCAGATCGTCCTTGGAGTCGAAGACCGGGGGAATGCCGCCCTTCCAGACCTGGAGGAACGGGTTGGAGCAGCTGGCGGTGACCTCCAGGTCCTCGAACTCGAGCCACGAGTTGGCCGGCAGGGCCAGGTCGGCATACTCGATCGAGGCCGTCATCTGGATGTCGAAGGAGACGATCATCTCGACCTTGGGATTGACGTTGCGGATCATCCCGTAGGCCCACTTGGCGTTGTTGATCAGGTTGACGTTGTTGAAGATGATCGCCTTGGTCGGCGTCGGCATGTGGGTCGCGCCGGTGAAGCAGCGGCGCCCGTACTTCGGCGTCTCCACCACCAGCGCCTCGTCACCGTGGTTCCAGTAGGCGGGCTCCTCGTCCCTGGTGAAGGCGTGGGCGTGGATCTCGCTGCCCGCCGCTCGCGGGTCGAGGTTGAGATCGAACGGGTCCTCGGCCACCCAGCCCTTGAAGCCCGGTCCGGTCCACGGCGAGCCCTGGAACAACGCCGCCTTGTAGTTGCCGGCCCAGGTGTGGCAGCCGGCGCCCGGCTTGCCGATGTTGCCCGTGAGCATCAGCGGCAGGTAGGCGGCCCGGTTCATCTCGGTGGCGTGGAACCAGTGGTTGATCCCCTCGCCCTGGTGGATGGCTACCGGCTGGATGGTGGCGAGGTCGTGGATCAGCCGCTCGATCGCCGCCCGCGGCGCATGGGTGATGTCGCAGACCGTGTCCAGGTCGTAGTCGCGCAGATGGGTGGCATACAGCGACCACAGCGTCGAGCAGCGGACGCTCGAGCCGTCGGCCAGCCGCACCTCGAAGCTGCCCTCGAGGGCCGGCGCCACACCCCTGGCCGAGAGGGCACCGCCGATCTCGTCGCGGGTCACCGGGCTGGGTCCGCCGGACCTCTCGTCCCAGACCACGAAGTCGCCGAGCCGCAGGTGCTGCTCGGCGGTCAGGCCCTGGACGCGCACCGAGGGACCGTCCGGGGCGAGGCTCGAGCGGTAGTCCGGAAAGACCTCGTGCGCCCGCAGCCGCTTCAGGTTGTCGTGGCGAACGAGTAGCGGGAAGTCGGTGAAGCCGCGCACGAACTCGGCGTCGTAGAGGCCGCGCTCCATCATCTCGCGGGTGATCCCCAGCCACAGCGCGGCGTCGGTCGCCGGCCGGATCGGGATCCAGTAGTCGGCCTTGGTCGAGGGCGGCCCGTACTCCGGCGCGATGACGACGATCGTCCCGCCGCGCTCCATGCACTCGATGAACCAGTGAGAGTCGGTGAGCTTGTTCTCCACCAGGTTCTTGCCGTCCATGATGATCAGCTTCGAGTAGCGCAGGTCGTTGAAGTCGCAGTCCGAGGCCTGCAGCCCGTGCACCCAGGGGTGGCCCGGCGCCTGGTCGCCGTGCCAGGTGTAGTTCGACCACGTACGGCCGGCCCGCGCCTCGTCCGCGCCGACTCTGCGCACCTGCGCGTCCAGCAGCGCCAGCGAGTTGCACAGACGGTACATGCCGTACTTGCCCAGCACGCCCAGCAGCCCCATGCCGCCCCGCATCTTGATGGTGCGGGTGCCGGCGCCGCCCATTGCCTCGACCATCTCGGGCTGGTAGCCCTCGGCCAGCAGTCGCTGCTTCCCCTCCTCACCGCTGTAGCGGCGGGCGATCGCCTCCATCGCCTGGGCGATCTTGAGGAAGGCCTCCTCCCAGTCGATCTGGACGAACTCGTCGTCGCCGCGGCGGTCGAAGAAGTACTGGTGCCGGCGCTCCGGCGTCAGCTCCGGGAAGCCGGCGTCGGCCCACGCCTTCCAGCCGCGCCTGACGATCGGGTGGCGCAACCGGTAGGGACCGTAGATGACCCGGTGGAAGGTGTAGCCCTTGGCGCACTGGCGCGGATTCCAGTTGGCGGTCGCCTTGTTGCCGTACAGGTCGGCGTAGTCCTGGTAGTCGTAGGTCGAGCCGCTGCGCACCACGATGCCGTTGCGCACGTAGGCGCGCACGCGGCAGGCGTGGGTGTCGTTGGGAGAGCACACCCAATCGAAGGTCCGGTCGTAGCGGTACTGGTCGTGGTAGATCCTCTCCCAGTCCCGCGCCACGCTGCGCAGCAGCGGGTTGCCGTCCGGCTCGGCCGGCTCGAGCAGGGTGCAGGCGTGCTGCAGACCCAGCAGCGTGGCTCCCCCGACGCCACCCAGGAACTTGAGGAACAGGCGACGGTCGAGAGTGCCGGGGAGCGGAGCCTGGTGCTGGGTCATCGCTTCCTCCCGCCGAGCTGACGGCCCTCAGCGGGCCAGCGCCAGCTCCTGCCAGATGGTCACCGACTTCTTGCCGTCGCGGTCGCCCGCGCTGCCGTCCCAGACCGCGAACGCCACCGTCACCTCGCCGCCGGGCCGCAGCGAGCGGGCGCCACGGCCGGCGCCCGCCAGGGCGCGGCGGAAGATCACCCGGTACGAGCCGGTCGAGTAGACACCGGTCGAGCTCACCGCCGAGTCGGCTACCGGCCGGGCGCGCAGGGTGCCGAATCCCTGTGCCGTCAGGTCTTCGACCGAGCGCCCGCTGGCGGGATCGGAGACCACGTTGCCCGCCCCCCAGCCGGTGACGAAGGTGGGATCGGAGTCGAGGGTCAGGGCGTGCCGGGACGGCTGCTCGAGGGGCGAGCGCAGGAAGTTGGGATAGGAGTCGATGCCGAGGTTGGGGTAGATCTTGTCGAGATCCTGAAAGGCAGGCTCGAGGTCGGCCTGGCGCTCCGATTTCCACATCCAGATGTTCACCCTGGAGCCGGCCTGCCCCATGGCGAAGAACGGCGGCTCGCGCTCGAGCGCGAACTGCACCGCCGCCGCGTCACGGAAGTCCTGCGGCCGGATTGCCGTGTGGTCGTAGGTGGCGTCCGCCCAAACCAGCAGCAGCGCCAGCTCTTCGCCGTCGTGGACCGCCTTGACGGTCAGCTCCTCCGGGCGGTTGCCGCGCCACCAGAGCGGCATCAGGTGGAGCGCGACGGCCGGTACCGAGCGCCAGATCCCCGAGTCCGGGTGCTCGGGCAGCTTCTCGACGCGCTCGGCCAGCAACCGGAAGCGCTTCATCTCGGCCCGCTGCCGCTGCTGCGGGCTCGACATCGCCAGCACGTAGCGGGTCAGGTGCCAGCCGTCCTCACCGTGCAGATAGGGGCTCGACGGCATCGGCGAGCCCGGCAGACCGGCGACGATCCGCCGGTAGACCTGGTCGGGCTCGGGCAGGCCCTTGAAGACGCCGGCGGTGAGATCCCGCGGGCGCGTCGGTCGGCCCTCCGAGTCGACCTGCTGCTGCTGGCCGTCGCCCTTGCCGGTGGCGCCGTGGCAGGCGGCGCAGCCTTTGGCGAACAGCTCCTCGGCGCGGTCGCGACCGGCCGTGGTCTCCGGCGGCGGCGTACCGGCGAGGATCACCCCCTTGCCCGTGCCCCACTGCTTCTCCGGCTCGGCCGAGTCGGGGATCTCGAAGCTCCGCTCGGAGAAGCCCTTCAGGTAGTGCACCAGGCCCCACCGGGTTGCTTCGGGCAGATGCGCCCACGACGGCATGGCGGACCCCGGCATGCCGCGCGAGATGGTGCGGAACAGGTCCTCGTCGGTGGGCACGCCCTCCCAGGTCGAGACCAGCCGGTACTGGCCGCGGGTGAGGTCGCGCGGCCGCGGAAACAGCAGGTACGCCGCCTCGCCCCGGCCGTCGCCGGCGGCGCCGTGGCAGGCGGCGCAGTGCTTGGCGAACGCCCGCTCGCCCTCGGCCAGGAGCACCGGCGATGCCGCCATCACGCGGGTCGGCTCGACGCCGTCGGCGACGGCCGAGCCGTCGCCGACGGCGGAGCGCACGACACAGCCGGCGAGCGTGGCTGCCACGATCGCCAACCAGATCGCGCCGCACCGGAGCGCGGCGCCCCGGGCCAGGGTAGAGCGATGACCTTCGGGCGGGCACCGTACGGTGCCGGGCCGGCGTCTCGATGCCGTCATGGCGGCCGCTCCTCCGTGGCTGGTCGAATCGTGATCCGAGCCAGCGTAACGGCCTCCTCGCGCTTCCCTATATGATCTGGATCATACGGACCCGCCTCGCCCTACACGCCCGCCCGGCGATCGCTGCATCTGTCACCTGCGCGCGGCCGGCTGGCGGGCCGGACTTCCGGTGACCGACTCGACAATCGATACGCTGCGCCGGCTGCCGCTGTTCCGGCGCCTGTCGGAGGGCGACCGAGCCAGCCTGGCCGACGTCGCAGAGCTGGTCGCTTTCGTGCGCGGCCAGCCGATCTTCACCGAAGGCGACCCGTCGCGGGATTTGTTCATCCTGGTCAGCGGCCGCGCCAAGGTAGTCAAGGCGATGCCGGAAGGTCGCGACATGATCCTCGAGCTGTTCGGCCCGGGCGATGCCGTCGGCGCGGTGGCGGTCTACGAGGAGATTCCCTATCCCGCCAGCGCGGTGGCGCTCGAGCCGATCTCGTGCTTGCGTATCGCCCGCACCGATTTCTTTCGGCTGCTCGAAACCCGGCCGACCCTGGCGCGCGGCATCCTCACCGCCCTGACCCATCGGCTGGTGGCGCTCACCAACCGCCTGGTGGACCGCAACGGCAGGGTCGAGTCCCGCCTCGCCCGGCTGTTCCTCAAGCTGGCCGGCGACCTCGGCGCCCGGACCGACGAGGGCCTCCACATCCCCCTTGCCCTCACCCGTCAGGAGCTGGCCGACCTCACCGGCACCACGGTCGAGACCTCGATACGCATCATGAGCCGCTGGGGCCGGGAGGGCCCGGTGCAGAGCACCGAAGGCGGCTTCCTGATCACCGACCGGCGAGCGCTCGAGACCCTGTCGCTCGGCTAGCCTGGCCAGTCCGCTCGGCGCCCGCCCGCCCCGGGACGTGGCCGGCGGAGCGGCCCCGGCGCTAGCCTGCCCTTCTCACCGCTCGTCGTAGCGAAGCGCCGTAGCTGCTTGCGGATACAAGGCTTGCGAGAGAGGTCACCGCAGGCGTGCTCGAAGCACGCCGATCATGACCGACAGGGGCGTAACGCAGTAGATTCGAGGAGATACGGCGCGGCAGCCGGCGATTGGTGAGAAGGGCAGGCTAGGGGAAGAGCGAGGCGGGCGTCAGCGCCGTCGGCTCGACGACGCCCTCACCGTTGGGCTCGTAGTAGACGCGCACCGCGGTGAAGGTCACCGTGTACTGAGAGCCCACAGAGGGGTTGAGATACACATAGACCGAGTGCGAGTGGAGGTACTGGTCTGCAACGTACCTCACGGCGGCGGCCAACGAGTACCTGCAGCCGACCTCGGGGCCGAGAGTATTCGCCTGGCCGTGGCTCGTTGTAATGGGGAGGCCGAAGGGAGGCGCATCCACCACGAGTGCCGAGACGCTCCCGCTGTCGCTGGGATCGAGGTCGCACGCCTCCAGCTCGATGCCGACGATCGTGGATCCGTGAGGAACGTCGAGCGGCGCCGCCAACTCGCAGAGCACCGAACCGCAGCGCCAGGAGCCGTCGGCGAGCTGATACACGCCGGTACCTTCCACCACCTGAAACGCTGCTGCCGGAAGGGTGACCCAGAGCTCCCGCTCCTCCGCGGCGGCAGCCGGTCCGGATGACGCGCCGAGCTTGCCCTCTTGCCGCCCCCTCGAGGGCCACGGTCTGTCGGCCGCGAGGACACCCGCGGACGGAGCGAGGCCGCCGATATCGCCCGCGGCCGCGATCTCCCCCGGCACCCCCTCGTCGGCCGCTCGGCGGAGCAGCCGCAACAGCTCCCTGGCTTCGCGGGCCGAGAGCTCCGCCGCGATCTCGAAGACGCTGGGTTGGGACCACTCCGAGACGCCCCCGGCAACGAGCGCCCGCACCGTCCAGGCGTAGCGGCCGCCGCGCTCGAAGCACTCGTCCGACACCGGCACCCAGCCGCCGACCGAGCCCGGCAGCTCCCTGGCCAGCGCCGGCTCGCCTTCCCCGTCAGCTTCCGCGGCGTCGTCGAGAGCCGCGTCGTAGACCCGCAGC
>JBFGNS010000204.1:0-6492 GCA_041574955.1 Thermoanaerobaculia bacterium
AGGCGGGCCTCGGCGGGGTGCTGCGCCGCCACGCGAGCGCGGAAGCCGGTGAGCTGCTGGCGGGTCAGCTCGGCCAGCGGGATCCGCCCGAGATGGGGGGTGACCTGCGTACGGATCAGCCGCTGCTCGCGGAACCAGCTGGTGGCCTGTCGCTTGAGGTGGCGCTCCAGGTACGCCTCGGCGAGCTGGGTCACGGTTTCGATCGGCACCCCCGCGGCGGTGGGCTCCTCGGCTGGCGGGGCCTGGTGCGGGCCGGTCGCCCGAGGGGCGGATGCCGGGAGCTTCGCGCGGGCGCGGGGCGGTGTGAAGGCGGGCGGCCCGCCTTCCGGCTCCGCCGGCTGACCGGTGAGCGCGCGCGCCCGCCTGCGCGCCCCGTCGAGCGTCATCTCGCTGGCCGGCCCCAGCGTCTTGCGGCGCTTGCGGCCGCCCTTGCGGTAGGCGACGACGTAGCTCTTCCTGCCGCTCGAGGTGACGCGCAGAGCGAGCTCCTCGACCTCCTCGTCCCAGACCAGGTACTCGGTCCAGCGCTTGCGGCCGCTCTTGGTCCGGTAGGAGCGGCCCTCGTAGCGCACCTGCTCGACGAACTGCTCGTCGAGGCTCCTGGATACGCGCTCGCTCACCTTCCCACCCATACGCCATCCCGCTTCGTGGGACCGCTGTTTGACGCGGTCATTGTAACCCGGCCGCGAGGAGTGCGAGGCGGCATGTGCACGTCCGACCGGCCCCGCCGCGTCGAGGCTGCGGTGAATCTGCTGGTGGACACCAGCGTGCGGTCGCTCGTCTGGCGCCGCGACGGCGAGCGCGGGGAGCCTCGGCGGTCCGGCGCCGGGCGCGCTTGGTGCTACCGTAGACCGGTCCGACGCTCGCCGACCCGCCCGCCGATCGACCGGCCGGGGCGCTCCGCCACAGTGACACCTTCCTCATCCGCCGCCGGCTCCGACCGAGGCCGCGAGGTCGTGGCGGTGCTGCGGATGCTCGACGCCAACGGCTACCACTACCTGTCGCCGGTGGCGCTGTCGGCGCCGGTCGAGCACCTGTGGATCGTGCGCCCGGTGCCGGCTCCGGCCGACCGCGAGATCCCCGGCTCGAGCTACCGCCAGGTGGGTGACGGCGGCGGCCTCGGGCCGCTCGGCCTGTGGCGGCTGTACCGCGAAGTGCTCAGGCTGGCGCGGCGCCCGGACGCCGGCGCGCTGGTCAGCTTCAACCCGGTGCCGTACGGCTGGCTGGCGCTTGTCGCCGGCCGCCGCGCCGGCCGGCCGGTGCACCTCGGCTTCGTCGGCAGCGACTGGTACCGGCACTGCCGCTCCTGGTACGGCGGGCTGCTCAACCGGGTCTTCCGGCGGGCGCGGCTGTTCACCGTCACCGGCCAGGGCATGAAGGACGAGATGGTCGCCCACGGCTATCCGGCCCAGCGCATCCACGTCCTGCCGCACGCGGTGGACGTCGAGCGGCTGGTGCCGACGCCGCCCGCCGAGCGGCGCTACGACCTGCTGTTCGTCGGCTCGCTGATACGGCGCAAGCGGGTCGACCTGATTCTCGAGGCGCTGGCGCGGCTCGAGCCGCGCCGGCCCGGGGTCTCGCTGTGCGTCGTCGGCGACGGCCCCGAGCGCGGCGCCCTCGAGCAGCAGGCCGCCCGGCTGGGGCTCTCGGGCAACGTCACCTTCGCCGGCTACCAGTCGCGCGCCGAGCCGTGGTTCTCGGACGCGCGGGTGGTGGTCATCGCCTCCGACATGGAGGGCTATCCGTTCGTGCTGGTCGAAGGGGCCTGCGCCGGTGCGGTGCCGGTGGCCACCCGCGTCGGCACCATCGCCGAGCTGCTCGAGGACGGCCGCAACGGCCTGCTGATCGAGCCCGGGGACGCCGCCGGCCTGGCCGCCGCGCTCGACCGGGTGCTCGGCGACGAGGCGCTCTACGCCCGGCTGCGGGCGGGCGCGCTCGAGTTCCGCGAGCGGTTCCGCTACGAGCGGGTGGCCGAGCTGTGGAGCGGCTGGCTGGGAGAGCTCCTGGCCGAGGCCCCGGAGGACCGATGAGCGACGACGGCTCCACCCGGGCACCCGAGAAGCGAGTCGGGGATCCAGCCGGGGAGCGACCCGCCGAGCGCGCCGCCGAGCGCTATCGGGGCGAGCGCGGCGCCGAGTACCACCGGCGCGTCCACGGCCAGCAGCTCGCCTCCGACGCCGTCTACCGCGCCAAGGCGGAGCTGGCGCGCCACCGCTACTTCCGCCACCTGTCGCCGGCGGCGCGGGTGTTCGAGTACGGCGTCGGCACCGGCCACAACCTGGCGGCGCTCGATGCCGCCGAGCGCTCGGGCTGGGACCTGAGCGAGACGGCGCGCGCCGCCAGCCGGGCGCGCGGCATCCACGTCTTCGAACTGCTCGACGAGGTGCCCGACGGCCGCTACGACGTTGTGGTCTGCCGCCACACGCTCGAGCACGTCCCCGAGCCGGCGGCCACCCTGACGCTGCTGGCCGGCAAGCTCGCCCCCGGCGGGCGGCTGCTGGTGGTGCTGCCGGTCGAGCGCGGCCGGCTCCACCAGCGCCGGCTGCCCGACGACGACGTCCACCAGCACCTCTACGCCTGGCGGCTCGGCCACCTCACCAACCTGCTGGCGGTCTGCGGCCTGGAGGTCACCGCCGTCGACTACCAGTGGTACTCGATGCAGCGGCTGCTGGCCTGGATGCCCCGGCGGCTCGGCATCCGCGCCTACCACCTGGCGGTGACGGCGGCCGGCTTCTTCCGCCGCCAGAGCGAGATGGTGGTGTGGGCCGAGCGCGATCCGCACGGCGGGGGCGCCGCGCGGTGAGCGCACCCGATCCGTTCGGGGCCGATCGGCGCCAGGACCGGCCGGCGGGGACCGGCGACAGCGGTCCGGCCGCGGCGGGCCCGCCGGCCGGCGGCGCCGGCTCGCGCCGCGCCGCGCGCTGGCTGCGCTGGGCGCTGCTGGCGGCCACGGTCGGCCTCATCGTGCGCTACTTCGTTCGCAACCGCGAGCAGCTGCGGCTGCTCGGCGAGATCGAGCCGGCCGACGTGGTGCTGCTGGTGGTGCTGTCGGCGCTCTACCTGGCCGCCCAGGCCGAGCGCTACCGGCTGGTGCTGGCCCAGTGCGGCGGCCGGGCGCTCGGCGTGCGCGACTGGTTCGAGCTGTTCATCCTCGGTCGGTTCTTGAACACCGTGCTGCCCCAGGCTGGCAACCTCTACCGCGGCAGCCGGCTCAAGCGCGACCACGGCATCAGCTACACCCGCTATCTGAGCGGCTTCTTCTCGCTCGCCTGGCTCGACACCTGTCTCAACCTGCTGCTCGCCGCGCTGGTGCTGGCGCTGTTCGCGCCCCGCCTGAGGCTCGCCGGTCTGCCGGCGCCCGCCGCGGTAGCCGCCCTGGCGCTGGCCGCAGTCCTCGGTCCGGTGGCGCTCGACCGGCTGGCCGGCCTGGCGCCGGCTCCAGGTCGCACGCTTACCTGGCTGCGCGCCAAGGTGCGCGAGATGCTGCGCGTCACCCTCGACAGCCTGCGCGAGCCGGGCTACCTGGCGCAGGTGACCCTGCTCGGCCTGGTGACCTTCGCTCTCGCCTGGCTCGTCCTCGAGCGCTCGTTCGCCAGCCTGGGGGTCGAGCTGGGCGCGGCCGAGGTGGTCGTCTTCCTGGTGCTGCTCAAGCTCGCCAGCCACGTCAACCTGACGCCCGGCAACCTCGGCGTGCTCGAGCTGGGCTTCGGCCTCGTCGGCCAGCAGATGGCGCTCGGGCTGGGCGCCGGCGTGCTGGCGGTGGCCGTCGTGCGGGTGGTGGGCGGTGTGGCGCTGGCCGCGCTGGCGGTACCGATGGGCGGGCTGAGGCTGGCGCGGCAGCTGCGGCGCGCCGGCGGGCCGGGCGGAGACGGGCTGCCCGAGCCGGACCTCCCCGGCGAGCGGCTGCCGGGCGAGCCGCCGCCGCTGCCGCCGGACCCACCCGAGGACAGGCTGTGAAGCACCCCGAGCTGTGGCGGCCGAGCAAGTTCGTGCCCCACCGCGGCGGCTGGCGCGCCTCGCGCGACCCGGTCGAGGTGGGCCTTGGCACCCGCCTCACCGGCGACCGCGTGGCGCGCGTCTACCACCGGGTGATCGAGGCCCACGCCCGCGGCCGGCTGCTCGACCTGGGCTGCGGCAAGGTGCCGCTCTACGGCATGTACCGCGACCGGGTCGACGAGGTGGTCTGCGTCGACTGGCCCGAGACGCCGCACCCGAGCCCCCACCTCGACCACCAGCTCGACCTGAACCGGGAGCTGCCGCTGCCCGATTCCGCCCACGACACGATCCTCCTGACCGACGTCCTCGAGCACATCGCCCGCCCCGACGTCCTGTGGCGCGAGATGGCCCGGCTGCTCGCCCCTGCCGGGCGGCTGATCGTCACCGTGCCGTTCCTCTACTGGATCCACGAGGCGCCCCACGACCACTTCCGCTACACCGAGCACCGCTTGCGCCTCTACTGCGACGACCACGGCCTCGAGCTCCTCGAGCTCGAGCCGTACGGCGGCTCGCCCGAGGTGCTGGCGGATCTTCTGGCCAAGCACCTCGGCTTCTCCCGCGTCCTCTCGGCCGTCCACTCCGCCTGCGCCCGAGCCCTCCTCGCCCTCCCCCCGGTCCGCGCCCTGTCGCGCAAGACGGCGCGCAAGCTGCCGCTGGGCTACTGGCTGGTGGCGGGAAAGGCGGGGTAGAGGCGGAAACCGCCGGGCGGGCCCCGCCGCGCGAGGTCCCCGCTACCGCGACGCGGCGGCGCCGCGCGGAGCGCTAGGCCCACCCGGTTTCCGCGGAAGGGGCCGCGGCGACCGTCTGGTCTCCGCCTCGGGTCAGCTTGGATGCAGCGGTACCGAGCCCGGCGGCGCCTACCGCGACCCCGGCCGCGCCTTCGGCTCCGGCCAGAGCGCCGGCTCCGACACCGCCGAGCGCGAGGGCCTCGATCAGCTGTAGCCCGGCAGAGAGCCGCTGCAGGCCCAGCTTGACCCGGGCATCGCTGTCGTCGCCCATCTGATCCGTGATCAGGGTGAACAACGACCGAAGCGATTTGGCCACCGCGAAGATCCAGATGCCGACGTTGCCGGTGACGGCGGCGGCGGAAAGGGCGACGACAGCCTCCACGGCGCGAATCGAATCCAGGATGGCCTTCTGCTTGGCGCTGGCCTCGCCGCCCCATTTGATGGTGAGAAAACCGCGGACGACCTTGATGACCCCGGTTACGATTGCGAGGATTCCCGGAACCACCCCCGCGCCGACGGTGCCGGCGCACAGCGCGATGCCGGCGGCGATCGCCAGCACGCCCTCCGCGATCAGGAGATACCCCTTCGCCCCCTCGAGGAAACCGGCCTGCTGGAGAACGTCGGAGTCGCTCGCGAACTGGGTGACGGCCACCATCCCGTCGTGAGCGGCCACGCCGTGCATCTGCCGGGCCTGGACGGTTCCCCGCCAGGCGTCGAACTCCGGCTCGGACAGGAGCCGGTAGCCGATTCCCTCGAACGCGCCCTGCATGGGCTCGAAAGCGCCGGAGCGATCGTCCGGGCTCGGCCGCGACAGCCAGGGCTCGGCCGCCTTGACTGCCCGCCGTTGGACTACCTCGAAAGAGACGTCCGGGGGAGCCGGCGCCGGTTGGCTGACAGCGCCTGCCCGGGGCCCCGCGACCGGAACCGCGGGCGGCGGCTCTGCCCCGGCCGGCGCTCTGAGACCCATGAAGGGGTGTCCCAGGTCAGCCGTCGGCTCGGCGGGCACGGAAGCCTCCGCGAACCCACGGACGGCCGGGGCAGCGACCTGCCTGGCGGCCGGGTCCAGTCGCTGCTCGGCGGGTCGCGGATGACGGGTCAGAGAACCTCCGGAGCGTGAAGAGCGGGAGACTGCACCAGACCGCGCAGCCGTGCCGCGCTCGGGCGTCCCCTCCCGTCGGTTTCGTCTGTCCTGGCATGCTACGCCTCGGCCCTTTCGCGGCGAATCGGGCGACCACCCTAGTTGGCCCGGCTCCAAACGGTAGTTTGGGCTTCACAACTCCCGAGGGCGAGGTGCGAGCTGGAGCGCCGGCCGGTGGCCGGAGGCCGGCGAGCGGCCGCCGGCTGCCCTCAGGTCTCGACGTTGCGCGGCCACTGGCTGATCTGCGGCGGGCCGGCCTGGTAGCCCCTCATGACCTCGACGATCTCCTGGCGGAAGGCGGCCGAGGTTTCCGCGTCGGGCCGCCTCCCGCCGCCGGGTGTAGACTGAATCGAACCGACCAGTTGAGCTCGAGCCGGTGGAGCGGCGAGAGACCGTCGAGCCTCCCGGCTCACCCTGGCCGCCGTGCCGGCCGCCGCCACCCCGGCGTCGGGCCGCCGGCGGCGATCCGCGGAGGCCCCATGACCCAGACGATGCCAGCGATCGCCGGCCGCCGCCGCCGGCAGACCGCTACCTGCCGATGGCGGTTCCGCGGGAGCGACCTCGCGTCGGCGGCGGCCGCCGCCCTGCTGGCGGCCGGCTGCGCCGGGTGGCTGCCGGACGGCGGTCCGG
>JBFGNS010000205.1:0-6487 GCA_041574955.1 Thermoanaerobaculia bacterium
CCGCAGGCGGTGCCGGCCACCTTCACCCTGGACGCCGACAACTGTCTCGGCTTCAACCCGATCGCCTGCGGCAAGTGCCTCGAGGCGTGCGACAAGAAGTGCATCGATTACGACGCTCAGGATCAGATCTTCGATCTCGAGGTCGGCAGCGTGGTGGTCGCCACCGGCATGGAGCCGTACGACCCGCGCGCCACCGACGAGTACGGCTACTGCCGCTATCCCGACGTCATCACCTCGATGGAGTTCGAGCGCCTGATCTGCGCCGGCGGCCCGTCGGAGGGCGAGCTGGTGCGGCCGTCGGACCGCCGGGTGCCCGAGCGCATCGGCTTTATCCAGTGCGTCGGCTCGCGCTCCCCCAACCGCGGCGTGCCCTACTGCTCGAACTTCTGCTGCATGAACACCGTCAAGCAGACGCTGCTGATCGCCGACCACTACCGGCAGAGCCGCTCGACGGTCTTCTACCTCGACATCCGCGCCTTCGGCAAGGGCTTCGAGGACCTCTACCGGCGAAGCCGCGAGGCCGGCGTCGACTACGTGCGCGGCCTGCCCGGCGCGGTCGAGCTCGACGAGGCGAGCGGCGAGCTCGTGGTGCGGGTCGAGGACACCCTGCGCGGCGAGCTCCAGGAGCACCGCTTCGACATGGTGGTGCTGGCGGTGGGTCTGGTACCGCGCCGGCCGCCCGCCCAGCCCGGCCGCCGCGGCGTCGACGAGCTGCTGACGTTGTCGCACACCTCCGACGGCTTCGTGATGGAGGCGCACCCCAAGCTCAAGCCGGTGGACGCGCCGACCCGCGGCGTCTATTTCGCCGGTACCGTCGAGTCGCCCAAGGACATCAAGGACAGCGTCACCCAGGCCGGCGCCGCCGCCTGCCGCGCCGGCAACCTGCTGGCCGCCGGCCAGGTGCGCATCGAGGCGATCACCGCCCAGCTGGTGCCGGACCTGTGCGCGCAGTGCAAGGTGTGCGCCCAGGTCTGCCCGTTCCACGCCATCGAGGAAGCGGTCAAGAAGGAGAACCGTTACCCGTTCTTCGTCGAGGCGGCGTGTGCCGGCTGCGGCACCTGCGCCGCCGAGTGCCCGTTCGACGCCATCGTCATGCGCCACTTCGAGGACGCCCAGGTGCTGGCCCAGATCGACGCCATCCTGGCCGAGGAGCCGCTGGAGAAGATCGTCGCTTTCGCCTGCAACTGGTGCTCGTACGCCGGCGGCGACACCGCCGGCACGTCGCGGCTCCAGTACCCGCCGTCGGTGCGCCTGATCCGCAGCATGTGCAGCGGCCGGGTGGACCAGCGGTTCATCTGGCGCGCCCTGCGCCAGGGCGCGCCGCTGGTGCTGGTCTCAGGCTGCCACTTCTCCGACTGCCACTACATCGACGCCGTCACCTGGACCCAGCGCCGGGTCGAGAAGGTGTGGAACCAGATGGAGAAGCTGGGCATCCGGCCCGAGCGGCTGCAGCTCGAATGGATCAGCGCCGCCGAGGGCCAGAAGTTCGCCCGCGTCATGCGCGAGCTCGACCGGCTGCGGCGCGAGGTGACGGCGGAGGAGGTGGCAGCGACCCGCCGTCTCCTGGAGCAGAAGGAGCTCGGGCTGGCACCGGCTCCCGCCGCTCCGCCAGCGGCGGCCGCGGAGCAGCCGGCGGCGGTCCACTGAGAAGCGATGATGGCCGAGATCAAGACGTTCTACTGCCTGCGCTGCCAGGAGCGGTTTCCGCAGGAGCACGACAAGAAGCAGGTCGTCGAGCGGAGCTGCCCGCACTGCGGCAGCAACAGCGTCCGCCTGGAGACTCCCCTCGCCGCCCGGCGCCACGCCAAAGGAGGTTCTGCCGATGCCTGAGATCACCGCCCGCGAGTGGATCGACAAAGTGCTGCTCGAGCACCGCCAGCTCGACGCCATGGTCGCCGACCTGCGCCGCTTTCTCGCCGCCGAGCGCCCGGCGCCCGGCGAGTCCGGCGCCCACACCTGGTCCGCCGAGCTGACTCGCCGGCTGGTGCTGCTGCACGACCGCCTGTTCCGCCACTTCCGCGAGGAGGAGGAGGGCGGCATGGTGGAGGAGATCTCCCGGCGCCACCCGCGCGCCGCGCGCGCCGTCGAGGAGCTGGTGGACGAGCACAGGCAGATGCTCGGCCGGCTGCGCCGGATCACCGCCCGCGCCATGCAGTACGGCGAGGGCGAGGCGCCGAGCAAGCCCGAGCTGCGCAGCCAGCTGACCGAGCTGCTCGACCTGCTCAACCACCACGAGCGGACGGAGACCGGACTCATCCACCAGCTGGAGATCCAGGAGCTGGGGCAGGGGGATTGAGGGCGACCCGTTCCTGCCTGTGAAGGGGGGTGGGCGACGGCCCGGCCGGCTCGGAGGCGAGAGGAACAAGTCGTCAGGTACCGGCTCGCGCCAAGCGCGCTCGCCTGCACTCGGCTGGCGCGCGGCATCGGGGTCGGACTTCCGGCGGCTTTGCACCGCGCTGGCCGAGAGCTACCTGACGACCCGTTGCTCTCGCCTCTGACGCCGGCCTCCGGTGAGGCCACCACGAGGCTATGACCGGGAGGGCCGGCCGGTCAGGCGGAAGAGGGTCGGCGCAGGAGGTGGTAGAGGTTCAGCCGGCCGCTGGCGCCGTCGGCACGGAACGAGGCGACCGGCGACAGCGGCAGCCCCACCAGCAGCCGATCGGCCTCGGCGGGCGTGGTCCAGTGGCAGTAGCGCACCGGTCGCCGACCACCGCCGGGTAGCCGGTCGCCCCAGGCCAGCAGGGTGTCGCCGGGCTCGAGGTCGCCCTCGTCGATCGGCTCGGCGGCGGTGCGGTTGTGCTCGGCCCAGCCCACCCGGCGCACCTCGAACCGCTCCTCTTCCCCGAACTGCCAGAAAGAGACCGCCAGCAGGCCGCCCGCGGACAGCCGCTCGGCGGCAGACGCCAGCAGCCGGCGGCGGTTGTCCGCGCCGGGCAGGTGGTGGAGCAGACCGAAGGCGGCTACCAGGTCGAACCGTTGCTCCGCCAGCCCGGCGGACCAGCCGCCGAGCAGCAGGTCGTGCTGATGGAAGCTGCGGCCGCGCGCTCCGGCGTAGCGTTGACGAGCGATGTCCAGCAGCTCACCGCTGGCATCGACGCCGTGGTAGTCGAACACCCGCCGCCAGCGCTTCTCCAGGAACCGCGCCAGCCGCCCGTTGCCGCATCCCAGGTCGAGCACCCGGAGCCGGCTCGGCAGAGGCTCGCCGCCGGTGGCTTCGATTGCCCCGAGCAGCCGCTGCCAGCCACCCCACGGCTGCTCGCGGGTGGCGCTGAACTCGGCCGCGTGCCGGCGGTAGAACGCCAGGTTGATGCGGTGGAGCGCCGCGGCGGTGTCGGCCGTCACCTATCGAATGCCGCCCGTCGAGACCGTCAGCAGCCCGAGGCAGATCCAATCGACGAGGACGAAGTAGACGTACAGCAGGCCGGACCAGTGGACCCGGACGAACGCCGGCCTCGCAAGGCACAGCGGCACGGCAGCCAGGTTGAGCAGCGCCGCCAGCGGAGCCTGCAAGCCGGCTCCCAGCAAGGCGGCCTTGATCGCGACGATGACTGCCAGCGCCAGCGCGGCCCGGCGTTCGCCGAGCACCGCGGCCAGGGTGCGCTTGCCGGTCCTGCGGTCCGCGGGAATATCGACGATGGCGCCGGCGACCTGAAACGCGAGGATCACCGTGGCGGCCAGGGCCCAGGCCGGCCAGCGCAGCTCGATGCCGCTGAGCAGCACGCTGAGCCACAAGATGTTGATGTAGATCCAGAGCGCGGTCAGCTCGGCCACGACGGGCAGCCGGCTCAGGCGCACGCCGGGGCCGTTGTAGAGCGCGTTGGCGAGCGCCATGGCCGGCAGCCACAACAGCACCCGCAGCTGCCCGAAAGCCGCTGTCAGGACGACGAACGGCAGCTGCAGCGCCACGATCGCCGCCGGCAGCAGCCGCCGCTTGGCCTCGCCGAGCCGGTAGCCGAACCAGGCCGCCATCGTAGAGTCCCGCTTGCGCCGGCTGAGCGCGTCCACGTCGGCATCGCGGAAGTCGTTCCAGCCGTAGATCAGCAGACCCAGCGGCACGGTGACGTACAGGGCTCCGACCCAGAACGCCACCCCGGGCAGCTGACCCGACAGCGCCACCGGCAGGAAGAACAGCCACAGGTGCGAGGCGATCAGGCCAGCACGGGAGACCTTCATCAGGTCGCCCAGACCGAGCAAGCGAGCCTGCCCACCGGTGGCCGAGGCCAGGACCTTCTTGCCGTGGGTGGTCAAGGTTCCCCCTTCGCTGAGGCGCCCGCCGGAGCCGCCTCGCTGCCTGGATTGTGAAGGGCGAGCCTAACACCCGGACCCCCTGGGCGCCGGCCGTCAACCGCCTCTAGAATCGAAGGGCATCATGGCCACCTCGGACTACGCCTTCGAACCCGAGCGGTACGAGCGCGAGCTGGCCGCCCTGATCGGCGAGCTCGAGCGGTCCCCGGAGCTCGCGCCGCGCGGCTACCAGCGGCTGCTGCGCCGCTACCCCAAGGACGGCAGCGGGCTGTTCTCGAAGAGCGAGATCATCCGCGGCTTCCGCCACTTGAACGCCACCCGTGGCTGGCAGCGTGACGAGGGCGCCTTCGTCGAGCGGCTGCGGATGAAGCCGGTACGCACCGCCAGCGGCGTGGCGCCGGTGACGCTGCTGACCAAGCCGTACCCGTGTCCCGGCCGCTGCATCTTCTGCCCGTCCGACGTGCGCATGCCCAAGAGCTACCTGTCCGACGAGCCGGGGGCGCAGCGCGCCGCCCAGCACGCCTTCGATCCCTACGCCCAGACCCTCTCCAGGCTGCTCACCTACCGCAACACCGGCCACCGGGTCGACAAGGTCGAGCTGATCGTGCTCGGCGGCACCTGGTCGCACTACCCGGAGAGCTACCAGAGGTGGTTCGTCACGCGCGCCTTCGACGCGCTCAACGACTTCGCCGGCTGGCCCGAGGGCGACCCGCCGCCGGCCGCCGAGCGCGCCATCGCCTGGGACGAGCTGGATGAGAGGGTCGACGGCGCACGACCGCGCGGCGGCTACAACCGGGTGGTGCGCGACCACGCCCGCCGGGTCGGCGAGGCGGAGGCCGCCGAGCGTGCCGGCTGGCGGGAGCTCGAGCGCGCCCAGCGGGTCAACGAGTCGGCCGCGGCCCGCTGCGTCGGGCTGGTGCTCGAGACCCGTCCGGACCACCTGCCGGCGGCCGAGGTGGTGCGGCTGCGCCGGCTCGGCGCGACCAAGGTGCAGATCGGCTACCAGAGCCTCGACGACGCGGTGCTGGCGGCCAACCGGCGCGGCCACGACGTCGCCGCCACCCGGCGGGCGATGCGCCGGCTCCGCGCCGCAGGGTTCAAGATCCACGCCCACTGGATGCCCAACCTGTACGGCTCGGACCCCGAGCGCGACCGCCAGGACTTCGCCCGCATCTTCGCCGACCCCGACTTCCGACCCGATGAGCTCAAGCTATACCCCTGCTCGCTCCTCGAGTCGGCCGAGCTGATGCGCTACTGGCGGGACGGCCGCTGGCGGCCGTACGGCCGCGACGAGCTGCTCGAGCTGCTGGTCGACTGCCTCGTCCGCACCCCCGAGTACTGCCGGCTGACGCGCGTGATCCGGGACATCCCGGGCACCGACATCGTGGCCGGCAACCGCACCACCAACTTCCGCCAGCTGGTCGAGGCCGAGCTCGCCCGCCGCGGCCTCGCGGCGCGCGACATCCGGGCGCGCGAGGTGCGCCACCGGGCGGTGCGCGCCGGCCAGCTCGAGCTGCGCGAGCTGGCCTACGCCACCTCGGTGGGCGAGGAGCGGTTCCTCCAGTACGTCACGCCGGACGACCGGCTGGCCGCCTTCCTGCGGCTCTCGCTGCCGGCCCGGCCGGTCGCCATCGACGAGATCGCGACCAGCGCCATGATCCGCGAGGTGCACGTCTACGGCCGGCTGGTCGGCCTCGGCCAGCGCCGCGACGGCCGCTCGCAGCACCTCGGCCTCGGCACCCGGCTGGTCGAGCGCGCCGCCGAGCTGGCCGCCGCCGCCGGCCGCCGAGACCTGGCGGTCATCTCGTCGGTGGGCACCCGCGGCTACTACCGGCAGCTGGGCTTCACCGACGGCGAGCTGTACCAGCACCGGGCGCTGGAGGCTTGAGGGCGTGGGAGTCCGGCGGCCTGGGGCTTGGGGCAGCCCGCCGGGAGGGAGCGCCGAGCCGGCGGGCGCCCGGGCGGAGCGACATCACCCTCGCCTTGGAGCGCAGCCCGGGCCACCGCTGGCCAAGCGACCGGGCCCTCACCCACACCGCACCTGCCACGCCCCCTCGCCGCCCGCCCCGAGATCCCTCGCTGCACTCGGGGTGACAAGCAGAGCCTGACGGCTCGAAGGGCTTTGCGGTGATGCCCCGATTCCGTGGACAGAAAGCGCTCTAGTTTCCTCATCGTATCTGCGGGTGGGGGGAGGCGCTGGCTCGGGCCGCGCTAGCGGTCTGGGGCAGCGCCCAAGAGGAGG
>JBFGNS010000206.1:0-6476 GCA_041574955.1 Thermoanaerobaculia bacterium
GACGGGCTGACCGCGGCGGCGCAGCTGGCGGACGGCCGGCTGGAGGTCGTGCGCCGCCAGGTCGACAGCAACCCGTTCACCGGCGAGATGCGGGAGAGCGTGGCGCGCCACTCGGCGCCGGGGGCGTAGCGGCGCCGCCGGCTGGTGCTGTCCGCCGATCAGCGCGACCGGTACGGCGGCACCGGTGGCGGCGAGCTGCTGTGGGGGCAGCTCGCCGGCGGCCGGCCGCACGATCTCGAGGTCACCTCGGCGGGCTCTTCGGGGGTCACCGCGCTGACCCTCCTGCTGGGGCACCGGGCGCTGGTGGTCGGCCAGGCCGATGGCGCGCTCGGTGTCTGGGTCCGGGTCCGCGAGGGCGAAGAGGGCGAGCGGTTCCGGCTCACCCGGGTGCGCGACTTCGCGCCCCGCCGCGCGGCGGTCCACCTGCTCGAGCCTTCGCAGCGAAACCGCGGCTTCCTCGCCCACGACCTCGACGGCGGCCTGGGGCTGTACTACAACACCTCGCACCGGGTGCTGTGGTCGGGCACCTCACCGCTGCCCGCCGCCAGCGCCATGGCGTTCGCGCCCAAGGGCGACGGCGCGGTGCTGGCCGGCGGCGGCCGGCTGGCGACGGTGGCGATCCACAACCCCCACCCCGAGATCTCGTGGCGCGCCCTGTTCGGCAGGGTCTGGTACGAGGGAGCGCGGCAGCCCGAGCACGTCTGGCAGTCGACCGGCGCGACCGACGAGTTCGAATCCAAGCTGAGCCTGACGCCGCTGGTCGTCGGCACGCTCAAGGGGACGCTGTACTCGCTGCTGTTGGCGGTGCCGCTGGGGGTGTTCGGCGCGATGTACGCCTCGCAGTTCATGCATCCGCGCCTGCTGGGCACGGTCAAGCCGGTGGTCGAGGTGATGGCGGCGCTGCCCAGCGTGGTGCTCGGCTTTCTCGCCGGCCTTTGGCTGGCACCGCGGCTCGAGCGGCTGTTCCCCGCCCTGCTGCTGATGCTGGTGGTGCTGCCCGCCAGCGTGCTGCTCGCGGGATGGCTGTGGCGCAAGCTGCCGCAGCGGCTGCGCGGCCGGTTCGTCACCGGCTTCGAGGCGCTCGTCTTCGTGGTCGTGCTGGCCGCCGCCGCCGGTCTCTGCCTGCGGCTGTCGGCGCCGTTCGAGGCCTGGGCGTTCGGCAGCGATTTCCAGGCCTGGCTGCTGGCCGCCACCGGCCTGCCCTACGACCAGCGCAACGCGGTGGTGATCGGTCTGGCGATGGGCTTCGCGGTCATACCGATCATCTTCGCCATCGCCGAGGACGCCTTCTCCAACGTCCCCCGCAACCTGGTGGCCGGCTCGCTGGCGCTGGGCGCCAACCGCTGGCAGACGGTCACGCGGGTGGTGCTGCCTTCCGCCAGCCCGGGCATCTTCTCGGCGGTCATGATCGGCTTCGGCCGCGCCGTCGGCGAGACCATGATCGTGCTGATGGCCACCGGCAACACTCCGATCATGGACTGGAACCCGTTCAACGGCTTCCGCACGCTGTCGGCGAACATCGCGGTCGAGATTCCGGAAGCGCCCGTCTTCAGCACCCTCTACCGCGTGCTGTTCCTGGCGGCGCTGCTGCTGTTCGCGCTCACCTTCGTCATCAACACCGTCGCCGAGCTGGTTCGCCAGCGGCTGCGTCGCCGGTACGCCGAGCTGTGAGGGGTCGAACTCCAGCGCAGCGCACCGAGGCGCTGGGTCACGCGCTGACCTGGCTGTGCGGCGGCGCCCTGGCGCTCAACCTGCTGCTGGTGGTCTTCCTGCTGGGACTGCTCGCCTGGCACGGGCTGGGTTACTTCTGGCAGCGGCCGCTGGTGGCGGTCGAGCTGGCCGACGGCGCTCGGCTGCTCGGCGAGGTGCACCACCGCGAGGCCGGTCGGCCGGCCGACGACGACGGCGGCCAGCCGGTGCCCGACCGCATCCAGCTCAAGGTGGGCAACCGCGACGTCACCGGCGCCGATTTCGTCTGGCTGGAGGAGCCGGGCATCGCGGCCCGCAGCCGGCCGGCCGAGGCGGTGCTGCTGGAGCGGCTGGAGTGGGGCCACTTCTACGGCTTCCTGCGCGAGCTGCGCGACGGCGACCGGCTGCTGGCCGCCGGCGACGAGGCGGTGTGGCGCGAGCTGCCGGTGCTGCACCGCGACAAGCTGGCGCTGCGCGAGCGCATCCACGAGCTCGAGAGCGGGCCGATCGGCCGCATCAACTACCGGCTCGAGCAGCTGCGGCTGGCCACCCGCCGGGTGGAGCTCGAGGCGCCGCCGCCGGCCGAGCGCGAGCGGCGGCTGGCCGAGATCGCCGCCGACGCCGCCGCGGCCGAGGCCGATTACGCGGCGCTGGCCGAAGAGCTGTTCGCCCTGCGCGACGAGCTGATGCGCGAGGTGGTGGTGGCCGAGACGGCGGCCGGGCGCAGCCAGCAGATCGCGGTCGGCTCGATCGTGCGCGCGCTGCGGCCCAACGCTATGGGAGCCGGCGACAAGCTGGGCCTCTACCTGTCGCGGGTCTGGGAGTTCGTCTCCGAAGACCCGCGCGAGTCGAACACCGAGGGCGGCATCTTCCCGGCCATCTTCGGCACCGTGCTGATGGTCTTCCTGATGTCGCTGGCGGTGGTGCCGCTGGGCGTGCTGGCGGCGCTGTATCTGCGCGAGTACGCGCGTCAGGGCGCGCTGGTGCGAGCGGTACGGATCGCGGTGAACAACCTGGCGGGCGTGCCGTCGATCGTCTTCGGCGTGTTCGGTCTCGGCTTCTTCGTCTATCTCGTCGGCGGCACCATCGACCGCCTGTTCTACCCGGAGGCGCTGCCGACCCCGACCTACGGCACCGGCGGCATCCTGTGGGCGGCGCTCACCCTGGCGCTGCTCACCGTGCCGGTGGTGATCGTAGCCACCGAGGAGGGGCTGGCGGCGGTGCCGCGAGTGGTGCGCGAGGGCTCGCTGGCGCTCGGCGCCACCAAGCTGGAGACCGTCTGGCGGGTGGTGCTGCCGGCGGCGGCGCCGGGCATCCTGACCGGCATGATCCTGGCGATGGCGCGCGCCGCCGGCGAGGTGGCGCCGCTGATGATCGTCGGCATGGTCAAGCTGGCGCCCAGCCTGCCGATCGACGCCCTGCCGCCGTTCCTCCATCTCGAGCGCAAGTTCATGCACCTCGGGTTCCACATCTACGACGTCGGCTTCCAGAGCCCGAACGTGGAAGCCACCAAGCCGCTGGTGTTCGCCACCGCCCTGCTGCTGATCGCCATCGTCACCGTGATGAACCTGGTGGCGATCGCGCTGCGCAACCACCTGCGTCGCAAGTACGCCGGCAGCGCGGTGTAGGCCGGCATTCGCCGCAGGAGCGCACGATGGAAACCACCCAGACCCTCGATCCGCCCGCAGCCGGCGCCGCGCCGGCCGCCGAGCGCGACCCCGCGATCACCCCGAAGATCTCCGACCCGGTTCTCGAGATCCTCGGGCTGTCGCTGTGGTACGGCGACACCCAGGCGCTCGACGACATCACGCTCGAGGTCCCGGCCAAGCGGATCACCGCCTTCATCGGGCCGTCGGGTTGCGGCAAGTCGACGCTCCTGCGCTGCGTCAACCGGCTCAACGACCTGATCGACAGCGTGCGCATCACCGGCGACATCCGCTTCGAGGACGGCTCGATCTACGACCCGGCGATCGACATCAACGCGCTGCGCAAGCGGATCGGCATGGTGTTCCAGAAGTCCAACCCGTTCCCCAAGTCGATCTACGAGAACGTCGCCTACGGTCTGCGGATCCAGGGCATCAAGAAGCGCTCGGTGCTCGACGAGGCGGTGGAGAAGAGCCTGCGCAGCGCGGCGCTGTGGGACGAGGTCAAGGACCGGCTGAACGAGAGCGCCCTGGGCATGTCCGGCGGCCAGCAGCAGCGGCTGTGCATCGCCCGCGCCATCGCCGTCGAGCCCGAGGTGATCCTGTTCGACGAGCCGTGCTCGGCGCTCGATCCGCGCGCCACCGCCAAGATCGAGGAGCTGATGCTGGACCTCAAGGAGCGCTATACCCAGGTCATCGTCACCCACAACATGCAGCAGGCGTCGCGCATCTCCGACTACACGGCGTTCCTCTACCTCGGCCGGCTGATCGAGTACGGTGAGACCGAACAGCTGTTCATCCGGCCGCAGAAGAAGCAGACCGAGGACTACATCACCGGCCGCTTCGGCTAGCCGGTCGGGGGGGGCCGCTCACGGCTCGACGCCGAACGGCGCCAGCCGGTCGAGCGGCACGCGCGCCCAGAAGTGCCACCAGCGCGGCCGGCGGCTGCTCAGGTTGCCGCCGTGGACGACCTGCAGCAGGTAGCGTCGCGGCAGTGCCCAGGCGCGGAAGCGCCGCGCCAGCTCGACGTGGTCGCACAGGTACGGGTTCAGCCCCGGGGCGAAGGCGGCCAGCGGCGAGGGGAGGCGGCGGGCGCGCGCGTAGAGCGCGCGGCGGGCCGGGTCGAGGCGGTAGAACCTGCGGGTGGAGTAGACCTGGTAGCCGCGCGGCGCGGCGTCCACGGCCTCGAACCAGCCGCGGTGGAGAGCGTCGTCGGTGTCCAGCCGGGTCAGCACCTGGCCTGGAGCCCCAGCCCAGCCGCCGTGCCAGTCGTCCTGCTCGACGACGCGGGCCCACGCCAGATCGGCGGTGCGGTCGGCGACGTAGGCGGCGCTGTCGCTCGAGCACAGCAGCACCGCCGGCACCCCGAGCGGGGATACGCTCGGCACGTACCAGCGGCGGAACAGCTCGAGGCGGCGGTCGAGCCAGGCCCGGTCGCGGTGACGCCCGGCGGTGGCGGCGTCGAGCCGGGGCACCGAGAAGCGCGAGACGATGACGTGGTGCATCGGGGGTGAGCGGGACCACCGGCGGGGCGGTCGCACGAACCTATCACCGGCGTTCGGCCGGCGAGCTTCGCAGCGGTTCTGCTCATAGACGGCTGTCGATTTGCCGCTCGGGTCCGCGACGGGATACTGTCCCCGAGTCACTCTGCTTCGCGAATTGGGGGAAGGGAATCTGATGAGAGATCACACATACGGGCCCGTGTTTCTGCTCGCTCTGCTGACCGCTTTGGTGGCCGCCGTCCCGGCCTCCGCCCAGACCGCCGCACCCGGCTTCAGCAAGGCCTTCGCGCCCGCCACCATCGGACCCGGCAGCGTCAGCGTGCTGCGGTTCACCATCACCAACGCGGTGTCCACCCCGCTTTCGGATCTGGCCTTCGTCGACAACCTGCCGGCCGGCGTGGTGGTGGCGACCCCGGCGCGCGTCGCGTCCACCTGCGGCGGCACGGTCGAGGCGCCGGCCGGCGGCGGCTCCGTCTCGCTCACCGCCGGAACGCTGGCCGCGGGTGGCTCCTGCTTGGTGCGCGTCGACGTCACCAGCGCGACGCCGGGCACCCACACCAACACCTCGGGCGAGCTGACCTCGAGCGCCGGCAACAGCGGAACGGCGTCGGCCGACCTGACGGTGGCGACCGACCGGCCCGGCTTCACCAAGAGCTTCACCCCTGACGTAGTGGTCTTCGGCGGCCGCAGCAGGCTGACGTTCTTCTTCGACAACTCGGCCAACAGCTCCGGCGCCACCCACATGACCTTCACCGACACCCTGCCGACCGGCATGGTGGTCGCAAGCCCGAACAACCTGGCCAACAGCTGTCAGGCGACCCTCGGCTCCTTCTCCTACACGGGCGGCATCGTCACGGCGGTTCCCGGCAGCGGCTCGATCAGCCTGACGAGTGACTTCGGGCTGAACGCAGCCGCGGTCGCCGCCGGCGGCAGCTGCATGATCGCGGTGGACGTCGTCGGCAACGCGGTGGGCGAGCTCGGCAACACGACCGGCGAGCTCGAGTCGCGGCCGTCGCACTCGGGCATTTCTGTCTCGAGCGGCCGCGCCGGTGCCGTGCTGACGGTCTCCGCCAACCGGATCTCGCTGCGCAAGAGCTTCGTCGACGACCCGGCGCCGCCGGGCGGCACCGTCACCCTGCGGTTCAGGATCCGCAACCTGGATCGCGAGTTCGAGGCCACCGGCATCACCTTCACCGACGACCTCGATGCGGTGGTGCCCGGCCTCGCCGCCGTCGGGCTGCCGCTGGCCGATCCGTGCGGCGACGGCTCCGAGCTCGACGGCATCGGCGTGCTGACCCTGACCGGCGGCAGCCTCGAGTCGATGGCGGAGTGCATTTTCGACGTCACGCTTCTCGTGCCCAGCGGCATCGCCTCGGACTCCTACCCGAACACCACCAGCGAGGTCGACGCCACCATCGACGGTCTGCCGGTGACCGGCGACCCGGCGGACGACCTGCTGTTCGTCGAGCCGGCGCCGATCCTCACCAAGACCTTCGTGGGCGATCCGGTGGGCGCCGGCGGCTCGGTGGAGCTGGAGTTCACGATCACCAACTCCAGCACCAGCTCCGCGGCCACCGACATCGTCTTCGAAGACGTCTTCGTCGAGGAGCTGCCGACCGCCTCGGCGGTACCGGCGGACGGA
>JBFGNS010000207.1:0-6462 GCA_041574955.1 Thermoanaerobaculia bacterium
ATCTTCTATGTCTTCTTCGTCGCCTTCGTCGCTCTGTACGGCTTCGTCTTCCTGCGCCGGCGGCCGCGGGTCTGGCTGATCGTCGTCGCCAGCCTGGTCTTCTACGGCACCTGGAACTACCGCTTCATCCCGCTGCTGGTGGGCAGTGCGATGGCGGACTACTACATCGCGCTGGCGATCGGGCGGGCGTCGAGCCAGGCGGCGCGCAAGCGGTGGCTGACGCTGTCGGTGGCGATCAACCTCGGCATCCTGGCGCTGTTCAAGTACGCCGACTTCGTGCTCGAGTCGGTGGCCGACTTCCTGGCGCTGTTCGGCGTCGCGGCGGACCTGCCGACCCTCGCCTTCGTGCTGCCGGTGGGTATCTCGTTCTACACCTTCCAGAGCCTGAGCTACACGATCGACGTCTACCGCGGCGACATGGAGCCCCGTCGCGGGCTGGCCGAGTTCACCGCCGCGCTGTCGTTCTTCCCGCAGCTGGTGGCCGGCCCGATCCTGCGCGCGCGGCAGATCCTGCCGCAGATGCACACCCTGCCGGTGCCGACCTGGGACGGCGTCAAGCACGGCCTGCTGCTTGTCACCGCCGGGGTGCTCAAGAAGACCGTTGCCGATCTGCTGGCGGCGCCGGCGGCCAAGGCGTTCGACTCGGCGGAGCCGGTCAGCCTGATCGAGACCTGGACCGGGGTGCTGGCGTTCGCCGGGCAGATCTATGGTGACTTCGCCGGCTACACCGACATGGCGATCGGGCTGGCGCTGGTGCTCGGCTTCCAGATCCCGCTCAACTTCCGCGTGCCGTACTTCGCGCTCTCGCCGGTCGACTTCTGGCGCCGCTGGCACATCTCGCTGTCGACCTGGCTGCGCGACTACCTGTACATCTCGCTCGGCGGCAACCGCAACAACCGCCGGTTGCGCAACGTGATGATCACCATGCTGCTGGGCGGGCTGTGGCACGGCGCGGCCTGGACCTTCGTGGTGTGGGGTGCGTTCCACGGCGTGCTGATCGTCGCCACCCACGCGCTCGCCAGGCTGCGCGCCTTCGCCGCCTGGGTCGAGCCGCCGCACCGCGGGATCACGCTGCTCAAGTGGGCGATCACCTTCTACCTGGTGACCGTCGGCTGGGTGCTGTTCCGCGCCCACGACATCGAGGGCGCCGTCGCCATGCTGGCCGACATGCACGGCCTGGGCGGCGGGCTGCCGCCGGCCGCCGCCGTGGCGCCGATCATCTTCGGGCTGACCGTGGCAGCGCTCGTCCTCATCCACCTGATGGACTACTTCATCCTCGAGAGCGCCGACAAGCTCGAGCGCAAGCCGTGGCTGTTCTGGCTGCTGCTGGTCGTCGTCCAGACGCTCTGCCTGATGGTGGGAGAGCCTTCCGATGACTTCATCTACTTCCAGTTCTAGAAAGATCTTCGCGAAGATCTTCCTCGTCATCACCCTGGGGATGGCGGTGTCGATGGCGCTGGTGCGGCTGTTCACCTGGCTCAACGGGGTCAGCGGCGAGCAGTTCCTGGGCCGGGTGCTGGAAGCACGGGCGGCGCTGCCGCGGATCGTCGCCGAGCCCGACCCGCTGGTGATGTTCTACGGCTCGTCGATGACCCAGGCCGGCTTCTCGGCGCGCCAGTTCGACCGCGAGATGGCCGAGCGCGGCGTGCGGGTCAAGTCGTTCAACTTCGGCTTCGGCGGGCTCAACCCGTACTTCCAGGACTTCCTGGCGCGGCGGGTGCGCGAGGCGTTCGAGGCCGAGGACCGGCGGCTCGAGCTGGCATTGATCGAGCTGGTGCCGTTCCAGCTCACCCAGACCCGCTGGCAGGGCGCCGAGCCGCTGGTCGACTCGTACCTGGGCATGCTGGCGAGCCCGCGCGAGCTGGGCGAGATGCTGCTCGACGACCCGACTCGCGCCATCCGCGTTTTCAACATCCGCTACCTGAGGGACAGCGTGTCGGCCGAGATGATCACCTTCCACTTCGGCCAGGGGCTGAG
Source organism: Thermoanaerobaculia bacterium (assembly GCA_041574955.1). Classification (GTDB taxonomy): domain Bacteria; phylum Acidobacteriota; class Thermoanaerobaculia; order Multivoradales; family JAHEKO01; genus CALZJC01. The sequence goes on from JBFGNS010000207.1 coordinate 1,978, forward strand.
GCCGCCGGAGCCGACCAGCGACCTGCCCGAGGACGAGCAGATCCAGGAGCGCATGGATGAGCTGGGCCAGCAGCTCAACGAGCGGTTCGAGCAGGACTACCCGGACTACGCCGGCGAGAACTGGCACTACGGCTGGCAGGGCGCCGGCACCATCCCCGAGGAGCGCTCGGAGGAGACGCGCGAGCTGTTCCGCCAGTACTACGACGCCATCCGCAACCCGCGCCGCATGGACGGCGACCGGCTGTGGCGGATCTACTCGGCCGACATCGTCGAGCTGCGTTTCGAGGAGCTGCTGGTCGAGAGCTTCATCCGCATCGTCGAGACCTTCAAGCAGTTCTCCGACCGGGTGGAGGTGGTGCTCCTGCCGCGCAACGCGAAGTGGATCCAGTACACGCCGGAGGGCGCCGCCCGCCTCGAGGCGCTGATCGAGCGGGTGAGCCGGGAGACCGGCGTCCCGATCCGCAACTACCAGGACCACCAGGCCTTCGGCCCCGAGATGTTCGGCGACACCACTCACCTCTCCCGCTACGCCGGCGACGTCACCTTCACCTCGCTCCTGGTAGACCAGTACGCCCCGCTCCTGGGCGCGCCGCCCTCTCCCGGCGACGCCCTCTCGGAGTCGCCTTCGGAGCCCTCGTCTCGACCCGAGGACCGGTAACCACCGCCAGGGCATCGACCGCACTCCACGCGCGCCCTACGGAGGCCGGCGACCGAGGCCCGGGGGGCAGGGTCCCCGGAGTAGCTCCCCGCCAAGCGTCTTCCCGAGCGCCAGCGAGGGATCTCGGCACCGACCCCGGCACGGGTATGTCGGTCCTGCACTGCCGGCCGAGTGCAGGCGACCGCCCCGCCCACGGCACCGAACGGCTCCTCCCCCCACGCGCCCTGCGGAGGCCGGCGAAAGAGGCCCGGGGGACAGGGTCCCAGGGTAGCTCTCGGCCAAGCGTCTTCCCGAGCGCCAGCGAGGGATCTCGGCACCGACCCCGGCACGGGTATGTCGGTCCTGCACTGCCGGCCGAGTGCAGGCGACCGCCCCGGCCACGGCACCGAACGGCTCCTCCCCCCACGCGCCCTGCGGAGGCCGGCGAAAGAGGCCCGGGGGACCCTGTCCCCCGGGTCTCCGAGCCGGCCGGGCCAGCACGCACACGCCTGTCAGCTACCATCCACCTCACATCCGCTGGAACAGCGGTGACAGGAAACTCAGAGCCACGTCAGCTCGTGGCAGCTTGGGGATCGGGCTGAGTATCCTGTCACCGTTGTAGCCCACATCCGCTGGAACAGCGGTGACAGGAAACTCAGGGCCACGTCAGCTCGTGGCAGCTCGGGGATCGGGCTGAGTATCCTGTCACCGTTGTAGCCACCGTTCAGGAGGCCCCATGACCGAGAAACTCGACCGCCGCCAGCTCGTCCGCCTCGGCACCACCGCCGTAGGCCTAGCCGCCCTTGCCCCGCGCCGCCTCTTCGGCCAGGCCCCTGCGGTCCACACCGGCGGCCGCCGCCCGGTGGTGGTGGCCTCGCGCAACGGCCACGTCTCGCGCGACGCCGACGGCGTGACCTGCGTCGAGAAGGCGTACGGCCTGCTCACCAGCGGCGCCGACCCGCTCGACGCGCTGATCGCGGGCGTCAACATCGTCGAGTGCGACCCGGAGGACACCAGCGTCGGCTACGGTGGCCTGCCCAACGCCGACGGCGTGGTGCAGCTCGACGCCTGCTGCATGCACGGCCCGAAGCGCCGGGCCGGCGGCGTGGCGGCGCTCGAGGGGGTGCGGACCCCTTCGCTGGTGGCCCAAGCGGTCGCCGACCACACCGACCACCACCTGCTGGTCGGCCACGACGCGCAGCGCTTCGCGCGCTCGATGGGCTTCGCGATCGAGGACGACCTCAACACCGAGACCTCGCGCCGGCTGTGGCTCGAATGGAAGCGGCGCACCGACCCGCGGCACTACCTCGATCCGGAGGAGCGCGCCCGCGCCGGCCGCCGCGCCGGGCTCGAGATGGTGGCCGAGGGGCTGATCGACGCCGAGCACTACTACGGCACCATCAACTGCAGCGGCGTCGGGCCGGGCGGCGAGATCTGCGGCGTCACCACCACCAGCGGGCTGGCGTGGAAGATCCCGGGCCGGGTGGGCGACTCGCCGATCCTGGGCGCCGGCCTGTACGTCGACCGCGAGGTCGGCGCCGCCGGGTCGACCGGCCGCGGCGAGGCCAACCTCTACCACCTGGCGTCGTTCCTGGTGGTCGAAGAGATGCGGCGGGGCGCCGCGCCCAAGGACGCCGGCCTGTCGGCGCTCCGGCGGGTGGCCGGCAACACGGTAGAGAAGCGGCTGCTCAACCCCCGCGGGCTGCCGGCCTTCGGCTTGAGCTTCTACGTCGTCAACGCGCGCGGCGAGCACGCCGGCGTGTCGATGTACGAGTCGGCCTACTCGGTGTGCACCGAGAGCGGCGCCGAGATCCTGCCCACCGAGCCGCTGTTCGAGGGCAAGGCCAACGAGTGAGACCGGCCGCTGGGGACCGGCCACTGAGACCGGCCGCCGCCGGCGCTACGGTTGGCTCGCCGGCCGGGCCGCTAGCCCGTCTGCCAGCTCGACCTCGCGGTAGAGCACCGAGTAGCTGCCGCCCACCTCGTCGAAGATGCCGATGGCGAGCCGCTGGCGGCCCTCCTCGAGCACCAGCTTGACGCCGTGCAGGTAGTTGCTGCCGACCTCGTTGAGGTAGCGCTCGGGATCGAGCCGCAGGGGAACGACCGAGCGGCTGGCGGGCGGCTTGCGGCCGTCGGGCTGCTCGCGCGCGAAGAACAGGCTGAGCTGGCCGGCGAGCCGCTCCTCGTGCGGCACCAGCTGGAGCATCGCGAGCGGGATCTCGAGCACCACCGGCAGCACGAAGTGGCCGTCGTCGCGCCGCCCCGGCGAGCCGAAGGCCACCGTCGCGCCGAGCGGGTTGAAGTCGAGCCGGTACCACAGCGCCGCCAGCGTCCGGTTGGCCACCTGCTCGTGGCGCGACAGGTCGCGGTGGCCGGTCCGATGCCTGACCCTGACGCCCTTGCGCTTGACCTTCACCTCGATGCGGTGGTCGCGGCGGTCGGGCTTGCGCTTCGGGGTGTAGCCCAGCTCGTAGGCGTGGTCGAGGTCGCGGCCGAGCGCCGCCAGGCTGGCGGCGGCGTCGTTGGTGTCGAGGAAGGCGCGGCCGCCGGTGGCGTCCGCCATCGCGCTGAGGGTGGCCTGCTCGTTGGAGCGCTGCATGAAGTCGACTCGCGGCGTGGCCGACAGGAACCACTCGCCGGTCTCGACGTCGTTGGCCGAGGCGGTCGGCAGGCCCGAGGCCTGCAGCGCGTGCAGCGTGACGCCGTTGCGGTTGGCCTGGCGCGCCAGGCCGTCGAGCAGCTCGCCGACCGAGAAGGTGGTGGCGCGCGCTCCGGCCGAGGTCGACGGCAGGCTGTCGGGGCCGATGCCGACCGGGCACCACTCCTCGATCAGCCAGTACAGCTCCTCGCCGGGCGACAGCGGCAGGCCGTCGCTCAGGTAGACCAGCGCCTTGCGGCCGCGCAGCCCGCCGAGCGAGGTGGTGAGCTCGCCGAGCGCGCGCAGCGCCGCGCTCACCTCGCCCTGCACCTGCGCGGCGTAGCCGTCGACGATCGAGATCATCAGGTCCTTGTCCGCGCACGGCCCGCCGCCGACCCGGCGCTCGAGGGCGGCGCGGTAGATCTCCGTGAGATGGCGCATCACCCCGCGGCGGTCGGCCTCCCCGCGGGCGCCGGTGCCTCCGGCCGCCAGCCGGTCGAGCGCCGCCAGCACCGTGCCGGCGTCGGTGGTGGGCGGCGAGACCACCCGCAGGTCACGGTCGTAGGACACCACCGTCAGCCAGTCGCCGCGGCCGGCGCGCTGGCGCACGAAGGCGGCCATCTGGCCGACGACCCGGTTGCGGTGGTGTGGCGCGGTGTGGATCTGGTCGAGGTACAGCACCAGGAAGCTGGTGTCGTCGCCGTCGGGCGGTGGGGTGGCGGGCGCGGCGGCCGTGTCCCGCGGCGGCGCGGCCGGGGCGGCATCGTCCGGGCGGCCGATCTCGGCGAAGTGGGTGATCTTGACCCGCTTGCCGTCCTCCCACAGCTCGAACTCTCCCCGGTCGAGCCCGGTGACGGGGTTGCCCTCCCGGTCGGACACCGTGACGGTGACGTTGACCACCGTCACCTCGACGGTGTCGCCGAACACCGGTGGCGCGTCGGGCTGCGCGGCAACGGCGGCCGGCCAGATCCAAGCGAGCAGCAGGAGTGCGTAGCGGTGCACGGTTCTCCGAGACGGTAGGCGGTGGACGGCTGGGGCTGCAATCGTCATACCGCGCAGCGGTGCGATCGATCCTACTCGGCCGAGAACAGCTTGGCGCGCACCGCGGCGCGGTAGCGCGACGGGGTCTGGCTGGTCAGCCGGCGGAAGACGGTGGCGAAGTGCGCCGCGTCCTCGTACCCCACCCGGGCGGCGACCTCGCCGATCGACA
>JBFGNS010000208.1:0-6273 GCA_041574955.1 Thermoanaerobaculia bacterium
CTGGTGGTGATGGACAACATGGAGAGCGTGCTGCTGCCGCCGTTCCTCGAGGAGGAGACGCCCGACGCGCTAACCGCGGAAGCGCGCGAGGAGCTGACGGCGATCCTCGAGCTGTGCGAGCGCCTGTTGAAGGTGGGCGAGACCCGGCTCGTGTTCACCAGCCGCGAGGCGCTGCCCGAACCGTTCGAAGCCCGGCGCAACCGGCGCGAGCTGCACCAGCTCGCCCGCGAGGACGCGGTCAAGCTGGTCGAGCGGGTTCTGAACGCCGCGGGCGGAGAGACCGGCGCGCTCGGCGAGTCCGGTCGCCAGGAGATCGAAGACCTGGTGAACGCGGTCGCCTGCCACGCCCGCACCCTGGCGATGCTGGCGCCGTCGCTCAGAAGCCGCGGCGTCGAGGCCACCCGCGAATCGCTGGTCGAGCTGATGGCGGAGATGGAAAGAAAGTTCCCCGGCAGCCGCGAGCAATCGGTCTTCGCCAGCGTCGAGCTGTCGCTGCAGAGGATGTCGGAGGCGAACCAGGACCGCGCTCGCGTCCTGGGGGTCTTTCACGGCGGGGTCGATCTGGACGTTCTGCGCGCGATGATGGAGTGGGAGAAGGAGGAGGTTGCAGCTTTGGCGGTCGAGCTGCTCGCCACGGGGCTGGCGACGCCGAACCCCTACGACCACCTTACCCTCAATCCGGCCCTCTGCCCCTACATGCGCAGGCGGATCGATGCGAGCGAGCGGAAAACGCTGACCAGCAGCTGGGTCGAGGCGATGCTCGGGTATACCAGCTTCCTCACGCGGCAGCAGAGCCGGAACGCCGAGATCGCAGCGACACTGACCGTTCTGGAGCTGCCGAACCTGTTCGCTCTGCTGGATCTCGTGGAAGCAGATGGTGACGCCGAGGCGACGATCAGCCTGGCCACCAGGCTGTACAGCCTGTTACAGGGACTCGGCAAGCAGAGGCTCCTGGGGCTCGTGGGGCAGGTGCGCGACGCGGCCGCCGCGACGCTGGGAGAGACCTGGAATCACGCCTCGTTCGAGGCGGCGCGCACCCGCGTTCAGCAGCAGCTTGCGGGCGCGCAGTTGCACGATGCCCTGCAAGGTGCGCAAGCGCTGCTCGAGCGAGCTCGTGCGGCCGGCGAGGGCGCCTACACCGGAGCCGACTACGACCTGGCGATAGCCTGCTTCTTGCTGGCCCGCGTGTTGCTTAGGGCCGGCGGTGCCCAACAAGCTCTGCCGCTGCTGGAGGAGGCTCGCGGGCGTTTCGAGTCGATTGTCGAGCAGCGGCCCAGCGAGGCCGCGCAAGGCATGGTGTCCGCCTGCTACGCGGAGACGGGCGACTGTCTGCTCGGTCTGGGCAGGTTGGAAGAGGCGGCAGCGAGCTATGAGGAGAGCATCCAGCGCGCAGAACAGCTCGGTGATGCCCGGCAGGTTGCCGTCGGCAAGACCCAGCTGGGCAGCGCTCGCATGCTGCAGCGCCGGTACGCGGAGGCGCTGACGGCCTACGAAGGAGCGCGCGAGCGGTTCGGGAAGCTGGACGAGCCGCGCTCCGTGGCCGTCGCATGGCATCAGACCGGCATGGTGTATCAGAGAGCGGGTGAGCCTGAGGCGGCGGAAGACGCCTATCGCAGATCGTTGGCGATCAAGGTGCAGATGGGCGACGAAGCGGGGCAGGCAAACACGCTCGTTCAACTGGGAAGCCTCTACGACAACATCCTCGGTCGCTGGGAGGAAGCGGCGGCCTTCTACCGGCAGGCGGCGGACAAGTTCGTCGACATCGGTGACGCGGCGAGCGAAGGCCGCACCCGAAACAACCTGGCTGCCGCGCTGCGCAAGCTCGGCCGTCTGCACGAAGCGCGGCGGGAAATTCACCGGGCGATCGAGGCCAAGGAACCGTTCGGCCACGCCTCGGAGCCCTGGACGTCCTGGTCCATTCTCTCCGACGTGGAGCGACTCGACGGCAACCCCGACGCTTCCACCAGCGCCCGTCGCAAGGCCCTTGGCTGCTACCTGGCCTATCGGCGGGATGGTGGCGAGAACCACTTCGTGGACGGCCGTCTGGCTCTTGCCGCGACCAAGCTGCTGCTGGCCGGCGAGCAGGCCGCCGCGGTCGGGCAGCTACAGCAGCTCGAAGACCAGCCCGACGCGGCAGGCGCCATGCTCACCTTCGTGCGCGCCCTGAAGGCCGTAGCCGCCGGCGGCCGCGATGCCGATCTGGCCGACGATCCGGACCTCACGTACTCGATGGCCGCCGAGCTCATCCTCCTGATCGAGATCCTGGAGGCTGCCCCGGGCTAGCTGGGTCCTTCCAGCCCGGAGCGGGCCGGTCGGGCCGGCTCGAGGTGGCGGCGCTAGCCTTCGGCTCAACCCAGCGCCAGGTTGATCAGGGTCTGCTGCTCGAGCCGGTGGGCCTTGGCGGAGCCGGTGGCGGGGCTGGCGGAGGCGGAGCGCTTGATGGTGCGTAGGTGGCGGTCGCGGGTGAGCCGCTCGATCCTCGGCTCGACGAACGCCAGCGCCCCCTTGTTGGCCGGCTCCTCCTGCACCCAGATCAGGTCGCGGGCATCGCGGAAGCGGTCGAGCTCGGCGAGCAGCTCCTCGGCCGGGAACGGGTAGAGCTGCTCGAGCGAGATGATGGCGGTCCTGGCGTCGTCGCGCTTGGCGCGCTCGGCGCGCAGCTCGTGGCTGATCTTGCCGGTGCACAGGAGCACGCGATCGGCGCTCTCGACCTCGCGCTCGGGCATCACCGTCCAGAAGCGGGCGCGGGAGAGCTGCGCCAGCTCGGAGGCGGCGGCCTTGTGGCGCAGCATGCTCTTGGGGGTGAAGACGATCAGCGGCTTGCGCCACTTGCGCAGCGCCTGGCGGCGCAACAGGTGGAAGTGCTGGCAGGCGGTCGAGGGCTGGGCGATCTGGATGGCGTCCTCGGCGGCGAGCTGGAGGAACCGCTCCATCCGCGCGCTCGAGTGCTCCGGGCCCTGGCCCTCGTAGCCGTGGGGCAGCAGCACCACCAGCCCCGACAGCAGCTGCCACTTGTCCTCGCCGGCGGTGACGAACTGGTCGAAGATCACCTGGGCGCCGTTGGCGAAGTCGCCGAACTGCGCCTCCCACGCGACCAGCGCCTCCGGCATGTCGCGACTGAAGCCGTACTCGAACCCCAGCACCGCAGCCTCCGACAGCACCGAGTCGTAGATCTCGAAGCGCGCCTGGCCGTCGGCGACGTGGTCGAGCGGGCAGTGCTCGCCGCCGGTCGCGGTGTCGATCCATACCGAGTGGCGGTGGCTGAAGGTGCCGCGCCGGCTGTCCTGGCCGCTCAGCCGCACCGGCACCCCGCCCTCGACCAGCGAGGCGTAGGCCAGCAGCTCGGCCATGCCGAAGTCCACCGGCTGCTCGCCGCGGCCCATGGCCGCGCGCTGCTCGAGCAGCTTGCCGACCTTGTCGTGGATCGCGAAGCCGTCGGGCACGGCGGTGAGCCGCTCGGCCAGAGCGCCCAGCTGGTCGGCCGGCAGGCCGGTGTCGACCTCGAGCTCGGCGCGGTGCGGGCCGCCGTCGAACGGCTTCCAGTAGTCGGGCAGCGTGCGCAGCGAAGGGATCTCGTCGAGCTCCTCGGCCTTGTCCTTGGCCGCGCTCAGCTCGTCGCGGATCGCCTGGGCGCGCCTTCCGGCCTCCTGCTCGTCCACCCCCGCGGCCTCGGCATAGCGCCGCCACAGCGGCGGCCGCTCCTGGATCCGGCCGTACAGCCCGGGCTGGGTGATGGTCGGGTCGTCCACCTCGCTGTGGCCGTGGCGGCGGAAGCCGATCAGGTCGACCACTACGTCGCTGCCGAACTGCCACCGGTAGTCGATCGCCATCCGCGCCGCCCGCACCACCGCGTCGGGGTCCTCGCCGTTGACGTGGAAGATCGGGATCTCGAGCCGCTTGCAGATGTCCGAGGCGAAGCGTCCGCTGTGCAGCGCACGCGGCTCGGTGGTGAAGCCGATCAGGTTGTTGACCACCACGTGCACCGTGCCGCCGACCGAGAAGCCGTCGATCGACGCCAGGTTGAGCGTCTCGGCTGCCACGCCCTGGCCGGCCAGGGCGGCGTCGCCGTGCATCAGGATGGGAAAGACCCGCTGGCCGTCGGCGTCGCCGATGCGGGCCTGCTTGGCGCGCACCCGGCCGGCCGCCACCGGGTCGACGGCCTCCAGGTGGCTGGGGTTCGAGACCAGGTGGATCTTGACCTGGTGGCCGCTCCTGGCGGTGAAGGTGCCGGTGGCTCCGAGGTGGTACTTGACGTCACCGGCGCCCATGATGCTGCGCGGGTCGACGTCCTCGAAGCCGGCGAACAGCTCCACCGGGTCGCGGCCGACGACGTGCGCCATGACGTTGAGCCGGCCGCGGTGGGCCATCGCCAGCACCGCCATCACCGCCTGCCGTTCGCCGGCGGCGTGCAGCATCTCGGTCAGCAGCGGCACCAGCGCCTCGATACCCTCGATCGAGAACCGCTTGTTGCCGATGTAGCGGCTCTGCAGCAGCTCCTCGAAGGTGGCGGCGCGGATCAGCTGGTCGAGCACCGGGTCGCGGTCGACGGCGGGCGGCTCGCCCTCCATCCGCTCGGCCACCCACTGGCGGCGCCGTGGGTCGGGCATGTGCTCGAACTCCACCGCCAGGGTGCCGCAGTAGGCGGCGCGCAGCGCCGTGGACTCCCCGTCGTCGGGCAGCTCGGGGTGGTCGGCGGGCGGCAGTCGGCCCAGCCAGTCGAGGTCGGCCTGCAGGTAACCCCAGCGGCGAAACGCCAGGCGGCGGTCGGCGCCGGGGCGGTCGTCGTTCGGCATGGGCGAAGGATAGCGCGCCGCGGCCCACCCGGGCGGGCGGGTTGAATCCACCCCTTCGGGGTCTGGCGCCGGCCGGTGCCTCGGCGCCAGAGTCGGAGCCTGGTGATGCTCCGCATCGGTGAGCCCCGCGCCCGCTGCACCACCGGGGAGGGAGTGGGAGGCAGGCTGCCGATGCGGAGTGTCCTTTTTCTGTCGCGCCGAGAAAGGAGCTCTCGATGGCGCCACCGAAGCCTCCGCTGAAAACCGGCTGGTCGGCTCGGCTGACCCGCCTTGGCATGGCGGCTCTGCTGCTGCTCGCGGTGAGTGGGCTGGTGATCACCTTCGCCCCGTTCCACGCTGCCGTCGAGTGGACGGTGCTGCTGCACACCCTGGCCGGCCTGCTGGCGCTTCTGCCGCTGGCCTGGTACAGCGTCGCCCACTGGCAGGACTACAAGCGCTACAACCTGTCGGACGTCGTGCTGCTGGGCTACGTCTCGGGCGTGGCGCTGCTGGTCTGCCTGGTCTCGGGCCTGGTGGTCACCTGGCAGGGGCTGTTCGGGGTGCGCATGTCGCCGGTGTGGCGCAACATCCACCTCTACTCGACCTTCGCCACCCTGCTCACCGGCCTGCCGCACGGCATCCTGGTGTGGATCCGGGTGCGCCGCAAGGCGGGCCCTGGCTTCGCCCGCCCGGTGGTGACGCACGGGCTCGGCTGGACGCTGGCGGCGGTGCTGGTGGTGGCGGGGCTGACCGTCCTCTACCCCGGGCAGCAGTACGCCAACGAGACGCCGGCCGACTACAGCTACGCCTTCGGCCCCGACCGCCCGTTCGCCCCCAGCCTGGCGGTGACCGACTCGGGCGGCTTCTACGACGCCGAGTCGCTGGCCGGCTCGATGACCTGCGGCACGGCGCGTTGCCACAGCCAGATCCTCGAGGAGTGGCAGCCGAGCGCCCATCGCTACTCGGCGATGGATCCGCTGTTCCAGAAGGTGCAGTCGGTGATGGCGGAGCAGAACGGCCCCGAGTCGACGCGCTACTGCGGCGGCTGCCACGATCCGATCTCGCTGTTTTCCGGCACCAAGAACCTGTTCGTCGAGGACCTCACCGGGCTCGACGGCTACAACGAGGGCGTCTCGTGCCTGGCGTGCCACGGCGTCCGGTCGACCGACCTGCAGGGCAACGCCAACTACGTCATGACCCAGCCGCCGACCTACCTGTGGCAGTGGCACGAGGAGGGGCTCGGCAAGCTGGCGTCGGACTTCCTGATCCGCACCTACCCCGACCAGCACAACGAGCTGTCGAAGCGGATGTTCAAGGCGCCCGAGTACTGCGCCGCCTGCCACAAGCAGTTCATCGACCAGGAGGTCAACCGGGTGGGCTGGGTGCAGCTGCAGAACCAGTACGACAACTGGAAGGCCAGCCACTGGTTCGTCGAGGGCGACCCGACCAAGACCGTCGAATGCCGCGAGTGCCACATGCCGCTGGTCGCGTCGACCGACCC
>JBFGNS010000209.1:0-6247 GCA_041574955.1 Thermoanaerobaculia bacterium
CCACCAGCGCCTCGTCCGGCTCGCCCGCCAGCGCCGCCAGCGCGGCGCCGAGCGCGGCGCCCCGCCGCCGCCGCCAGCTCGGGTCGAGGATCTCGCCGCCGCCCAGGGTGAGCGGCGGCGACGGGCGGCGGATGATGAAGCGGTCGCCGCGTACCGCCACCACCGGGCGGGCCAGGTTGAGCTCGACCGGGCCGGTGCCGCCGGGCTCGATGGCGCCGGCGAGCGGTCGCAGCCGCCCCACCACCTCGCTCGAGTAGAGGTGGAGACGCACCGCGATCGAGCCGCGGATCGGCTTCGGCGCCTCTGGCAGCAGGCTGAGCGTTGCCGCCAGCCGCCGGCTGCCGGCAAAGGCGGCCGGCGCGACCAGCTGCTGGCCGCGCTCGAGCTCGGCGAGCGAGGGGCCGGTGAGCTGGAGCGCCGACCGCTCGCCGGCCTCGGCCCGCTCGCGCTCGGCGCCGTGCACCTGCACCCCCCGGACTCGCGCCGCGAGACCGGCCGGCTCCACCGTCAGCTCGTCGCCGGCGCCCACCTCGCCGCTGACCAGCGTGCCGGTGACCACCACGCCCAGCCCCTTGAGGTGGAAGGCGCGGTCGATCGGCAGCCGCGCCGGGCGGCCGGTGTCGGGCGGCGCGGCGTACTCCGTCGCCAGCGCGACCAGCTGCCGCTCGAGCTCTGCGACACCGTCGCCGGTGCGGCTCGACACCGCCAGCACCGGGGCGCCGGCGAACGGCGATGCGGCCAGCAGCTCCTCGACCTCGAGCCGCGCCAGCTCGAGCAGGTCGGCCGACACCAGGTCGGTCTTGGTGAGCACCGCCAGCCCGGCCGGGATCCCCAGCAGGCCGCAGATCGCCAGGTGCTCGCGGGTCTGGGGCTTGACCCCCTCGTCGGCGGCGACCACCAGCATCATCAGCCGGATGCCGCCGAGCCCGGCCAGCGCGTTGTGCAGAAACCGCTCGTGCCCCGGCACGTCGACGAAGCCGAGCTGCAGGTCGTCGCGCTCGAGGTGGGCGAAGCCCAGGTCGATGGTGATACCGCGGTCCTTCTCCTCGGCCCAGCGGTCGCAGTCGATGCCGGTCAGCGCCTCGACCAGCCGGGTCTTGCCGTGGTCGATGTGGCCGGCGGTGCCGACGATGACGCGCCGCATGGTCTCTCCTGGGCCGAGCTCCGTCGACGCCCGGCGGCGGCGCGCCGCCGCCGGCTCAGAGCTCGAGCAGCTCCCGCGCCAGCCGGTTGATGGTGGCGCCGTCGGCGCGGCCGCGGAAACGGGCCATCATGCGCGGCATGATGACGCCGAGCGCGGCCGGGCCGGCGAGCTCCTCTTCGGCGATCAGGGCGGCGATCGCCCGGCGCAACTCGCCCTCGTCGGCGGCCTCCGGCAGATAGGCGGCGAGGATCTCTGCCTCGCGCTCCTCGCGCGACGCCAGCTCCTCGCGGTTTCCCTGGCGGTACTGCTCGCTGGCCTCCTTGCGCTGCTTGATCGCCTTCTGCACCAGCGCCAGGAAGCGCGGCTCGTCGACCGCCTCGCCGGCGCGGATGCGCTCGTTGTCGATGGCGCTGAGCAGCAGCCCGAGCGTCGCCACCTTGTCGCGCTCGCCTGCCTTGCGCGCCGCCTGGAGATCGGCTTCGACCCGCTGGCGGGGCTCGGACATGGGCGGATTATACGGCCGCTCGCCCGCCGGCCGCTCGCCCGTCGCCGGCGGCCTACTGCTGCGGCAGCTCGATAGTGAACACGGTGCCGTGCGGACGGTTGTCGGACACCGTGATCGTGCCGTGGTGGTCGGAGACGATGCGGTGGACGATCGACAGGCCGAGGCCGGTGCCGCGCCCCTTGGTCGAGAAGTAGGGCAGGAACAGCTTGCCGCGGGCCTCGAGCGGGATCCCCGGTCCGGTGTCGGTGACGGCGATCGACAGCCGGCCGTTGCCCTTGACGAAGGTCACCCTGACCTCGCCCGGCGGCTCGGTGGCGGCGATCGCGTTGTCAAGCAGGTTGATCAACACCCGCTTGAGCTGCTCCTGGTCGAGCCAGCCGGTGGCCTCGGGTGGCTCGACCGCGCTGGCTACCTCGACGCCGGGCTTGATGCCGTCGTACAGGTGCACCGTCTCCTCGACCAGCCGCGCCAGGTCGACGCGCTCCGGGTGCGGCCGCGGCATGCGCGCGAAGCGCGAGAACTCGTCCACCATGCCCTGCATCGTGTGCACCTCGCGCACGATGATCTCGACCCCCTCCTCGAGAGTGCGGCCGAGCTCGCGATCGCCCTGCTTGTAGCGGTGGAGCAGGCGCTCGGCGGCCAGCTTGATCGGCGTCAGCGGGTTCTTGATCTCGTGAGCGATGCGGCGCGCGGCGTCGTTCCAGGCCGCCGCCTGCTGCGCCTGGATCAGCTCGGTGTTGTCCTCCAGCACCATCACCCGCCCGTGCACCCGGCCGTCGTGGTCGCGCATGGTGGTCACCTTGGCGTCGAAGGTCTTCCACTGGCCGCCGATCACCATCCGCAGCTGACGCGACGTCTGCTCCTGGCCCTCGGCGAACAGCCGCGCCAGCTTGCTGCGCTCCTCGTCGCTCCACGCCTCCTCCGGAGTCTTGCCCGTCACCTCTTCGGCCCGCTGCTTGAGCATCTCGAGCGCGGCGCCGTTCGAGGTCAGGATGCGCCCGTCCTCGCCCACCGCCACGACTCCGGCCGCCACTCCCTGCAGCACCGCCGAGATCACCGCGCGCTCTTCGCCCAGCCGCTGGTTGGCGGCCACCAGCTCACGGTTGCTCTCTTCGATCAGCCGCTTGCTGCGCTCCAGCTCGCCGGTCATGGTGTTGAACGACTCGACCAGCACGCCGAGCTCGTCGTCGGCGGCCACGTCGACCCGGTAGTCGAGGTCGCCGCTCGAGATGCGGCGGGTGCCCTCGGCCAGCGCCTGGATCGGCACCGTCAGCCGGCGCGCCAGGTAGAGGCCGGCCCAGGCGGCGCCCAGCAGCACCAGCAGGGTGACCATGAGGAAGGTGAGAAGGTAGCTGGCCTCGATCTCGCCGCGCCGCATCTCGAGCTGGCGGTAGTCCTGGAACGCTTCGATCAGCTCGGCGCTGTCGCGCGCCAGGGTCGGCCCGAGCAGGGTGCCGGCCACCACCAGCGAACGCGCTTCCGGCGTCGGCCCGTCGCCGGCGACCGCCGCCAGGATCAGCCGCCCCTGGCTGGCGGCGGTGGCGGTGACCCGCGACGCCTGGCCCTGGTGCAGCGCCTCGAGCAGGAAGCGGCGGTCGGGCTCCGGCAGGTCGCGCAGCCCAGACTGCGAGTTGATCACGCCGTGCACGAAGTCGGTGCCGACATAGACCCCGAGATAGTCCACCTCGAGCTCTTCCAGGTGGCGCTGCAGCTGGCGGGCGAGCTGTGGGCGCCGGCGCGGCTCGGCGAGGTCGAAGCCGGCGATCTCGGTGAGCACGGCGGCGGCGTCGCGCCGCCGGTTGCGTTCGACCATCGAGTTCAGCTCCTGCGCCACGTCGTGCCCCTGCTGCAGCACCCGCCGGATCGCCGGCTCGTTGAACCACTGGTCGATCCAGCCCTGCAGCAGCTCGCTGCCGTAGAGGAACAGCAGCAGCCCGGGTACCAGCGCCAGCCCGATGTAGGTGGCCACCAGCCGGGTGCCGAACTTCGAGCCCAGCCGCCGGTTGCGGCGGTCGACCAGCAGCTTGAACAGGTTGCGGAACAGGACGTACAGGATGGTCAGGATGAGGACCAGGTTGACGTACCAGATCGCCAGCAGGAGCACGCGGTTGGCGGCGACGTCGGCCGGCAGCTCGGCACGCCGCTGGATGGCGTAGTAGATGAGCGACAGCAGCACCAGCAGCACGGCCAGGCCGCCGAAGATGAAGCGGCCGTCCTTGCGGCGGCTGCGCAGAGTGTCGCGGAGTGCCATCGGCGGCCTCAGGCGGGGGGCCGGAACTTGCGCGAGTCGGTCCACTCGGTGGCGACCCGGCGCGGTATGAAGGCCAGGAAGGTGGTGGAGTCGAGCTCGGCCCGCATGCGCACGATCAGCCGGCGGTCGCCGGCGTCGCCGGCCGGCAGCGTGAACACCGGCACCGATTCGAAGTGCGTCATGGCGCGTTCCAGCTCGGCCGGATCTCTCACCACGCGGCTGCCGGTGAGCTTGCCGTCCTGCTTGACGTTGACCAGGTACTCGCGGGTCACCGCGTTGTACATCGCCACCACCCGCAGCCGGCTGGAGGACACCTGGCGATCGAACCAGCGCTTGCGGTCGCGCAGCAGGCGCAGGTCGTAGACGAAGCCCGACGGCAGGCCGGTCTGGATGCGCTCGAGCAGCTCGGCGTCGAAGCCGTTGACCAGCGTGAAGCTGACCTCGACCCGCTGGCCGTCGAGGCCGACGAGCGGCTCGGTCAGGTGGGGCTTGCCCTGCGGCTCCGCGGCGAACAGCAGTCCGAGCCACATCACGGCGACCGTCAGTCGCATGCCGGCACGACTCTAGCAGGGGCGGCATCGCGACGGCGCTGCCGCCGCCGCGCGGCGATAGACTGCCGCCCCCGCCGCCCCTGCCGGCCCGCCGCCCGCACCATGACGCAACGCAAGCCACCAGCCAGACAGGTCCTGGCCAGCAACCGGCGAGCCCGCCGCGAGTACGAGGTGCTGGAGCGGTTCGAGGCGGGGCTGGTGCTGGTCGGCACCGAGGTCAAGGCGGCGCGCCAGGGGCGCGTCCAGCTCAAGGACTCGTACGTCGAGATCCGCGACGGCGAAGCCTGGCTGGTGGGGGCGCACATCGGCGCCTACAGCCACGGCAACCTGCAGAACCACGAGCCCGAGCGGCCGCGCAAGCTGCTGCTCAACCGTCGCGAGCTGGACCGCCTGTACGGCCGCACGGCGATCCGCGGCCAGACCTGCATCCCGCTCGAGGTCTACATCAAGAGCAGCCGCATCAAGGTCGAGATCGCCCTGGCGCGCGGCCGCAAGCTATGGGACAAGCGCGAGAGCGAGCGCCGGCGCCAGCTCGACCGCGAGGCGCGCGAGGCGCGCGACGAGCGCTAGCCCGACCTTCGCGGCGAGCCGCTGCTGCGCGTGCGGATGCGCGGATCCTCGGGTACCTGCGGCCACTCGCCGAGCGGCTCGGTCAGAAGGTCGGGCTAGGAGCCGCCGGAGCGCTGCCGCCGCCCGCCGGTGTGGCGGATGCGGTCGCGCGCCGTCTGGCCGCCGAACTTGGCGACGATCTTGTCGTCGTAGTCGTCGGCGATGTTGGCCACCGCGGCGATCGCGCCCAGCAGGTTGTTGTGGTCGAGCGACCGGCCGAAGATCGAGTGCGAGAAGAAGACGTCGTTGCCGACCAGCGAAAAGGCGCCGACCGGCAGCTCGTGGTTGAGCTCCAGCAGGCCGAGCAGCAGGTTCTCCTCGAGCTCGACGCCCTGCACGCAGTAGGCGGTGACCAGCACGATGGTCTCCTCGGGACCGTACGGCTCGACCGAGATCTCCAGCACCGTGCTGCCGTAGGCGACGTAGAAGTGCGCGTTGTCGGGGTCGAGGTAGGGATCCTCGAACAGCTCCTCCAGATAGCCGGCCACCCGCTGGTGGGTGTCGGCGTGGCGCTCGTTCTCGAACTCGACCGTCATCTGGCCCTCCTCGCCGGTACTCTAGCAGCCGGCCGGTGGACGCGGCGACGCCGCCCGCCGGGCCCCGGCGGCCGGCGCCGGCGCAGCCCCGGCCGCCAGGCTGCTAGATTCCGCCCCTGCCATGGATGCCATCGTCGTACGCGGAGCCCGCGAGCACAACCTCAAGAACCTCGAGGTCGAGATCCCGCGCGACAAGCTGGTGGTGGTCACCGGCGTGTCGGGCTCGGGGAAGTCGTCGCTCGCCTTCGACACCCTGTACGCCGAGGGCCAGCGGCGCTACGTCGAGTCGCTGTCGGCCTACGCCCGGCAGTTCCTGCAGCAGATGGAGAAGCCGGACGTCGACTCGATCGACGGCCTGTCGCCGGCGATCTCGATCGAGCAGAAGTCGGTCTCCAAGAACCCGCGCTCGACGGTCGGCACGGTGACCGAGATCCACGACTACCTGCGGCTGCTCTACTCGTCGGTGGGGCGCGCCGCCTGCCCGAGCTGCGGGCAGGAGATCCGGCCGCAGACCGTGCAGCAGATGGTCGACCGGGTGCTGTCGCTGCCGGCGGGTACCCGGCTGGTGCTGTATGCGCCGTTCGTCCGCGGCAAGAAGGGCGAGTACCGCAAGCAGCTCGAGCAGATGGCCAAGGAGGGGTTCGTCCGGGC
>JBFGNS010000210.1:0-6194 GCA_041574955.1 Thermoanaerobaculia bacterium
CCGGGCCGACGAGATCACCGCGGTCTCCGCCGGCGTCAAGGCCGACCTGGTGCACCACCTGAAGCTGGATCCAGCGCGGGTGCGCGTGGTCTACAACCCGATCGTGACGCCCGAGCTCGAGCGGCTGGCGGCGGCTCCCGCCGGACACCCGTGGCTCGATCAGCCGACGCCGGTCGTCCTGGCGGCGGGACGGCTGGTGGCCGAGAAGGACTTCGCCCTGCTCGTCCGGAGCTTCGCCCGCCTGCGGGCAAGCCGCCCCGTGAGGCTGGTGATCCTCGGCGAAGGGCCGCTGCGCGGCGAGCTCGAGCGGCTGATCGCCGAGCTGGAGCTCGGCGACGACGTCCAGCTCCCCGGATTCGACCCCAACCCGTTCCGCTTCATGAGCCGGTGCGCGGTGTTCGTGCTGTCGTCGCGCTTCGAAGGCCTGCCGGGGGCGCTGATCCAGGCGATGGCGTGCGGCGCCCCGGTGGTCGCCTGCGACTGCCCGACCGGGCCGGCGGAGATCGTCACTGACGGCGAGGACGGGTTGCTGGTGCCGGTCGGCGACGAGGCGGCGCTGGCGGCAGCCGTCGGGCGGCTGCTCGACGAGCCGGCGCTGCGCCATCGCCTGGCGCGCGCCGGCCGGCGGTCGAGCGGCCGGTTCGCCGTCGCCCGCGCGCTGGGCGACTACGTCGCGGCGCTCACCGGCGGCCCTCCACCCGACGAGGGGAGTCGAGGGGCGTGAGCCCTCTCACCGACCCGCAGGACCGGCCGCCGCTCGCGGTAGCGCTGGCGATCGACGGCTGGCGGCAGCCGCGCTGGATCGAGCGTCTGGTCAACGACCTCGAGACGTCGGAGCTCGCGCGGCTGTGCGCCGTGGTGGTAGTCGCCAGGCAGCCGGCTGCGCCGCCGCCTCTCCCCCGGCGGCTGTACGACCGCCTGGATCGCCGCCTGCTCGGGGGCCGCCCCGACGCCTGCGCACCGGCAGACCTGCAGGACAGCCTCGGCCCCCACCCCCGGCTGGTTGTCGGCGAAGGACCGCACGCCACGCCCCTCGAGCGGCTGCCGGCCGAGCTGCGGCGTCTCGCCGACGGCCCGGTCGAAGTGCTGGTGGTGCTCACCGAGCCGTCCGCCTCCCTCGCCGGAGCGGCCCCCGCCGTCTGGCGGTACCGCCACGGTGCAGCCGGACAGGCGCCGGCGGAGGCGGGTTTCTGGGAGGTCGTGGGGCGGCGCCCGGGGACCGTCACCGAGCTCGAACAGCTGGATCCGCACGGCGGCCCGCCACGGGTGGTGGCCCGCACCCTGTCGCCGACCGACCCGCTGTCGCCGGCGCAGACGCGCAACCACTGCCTGTGGAAGGCCCCCGAGCTGGTGCTGCGCGCGCTGCGAACGGCGCACGCCGGCGTCGAGAGCGGCGCTCAGCCGGCCGCCGGCGGGGCTGCGCGACCGGCCAGGCGGCCGTCCACACCGGCAGCCGTCGTCCGCCTGGCGGCGCGCCAGGCGGCCTTCCGCCTCGCCCGGCTGGCCCGCTACGACCAGTGGCAGCTGGTCTACAGCTGGGACGAGGAGGACGGCGACCCGGCAAGCTTCGGCGGCGGCCGCCACCTGGTGCCGCCGGCGGGCCGCTCCTGGGCCGACCCGTTCCCGCTGTTTCACGACGGGCGTCACTACCTGTTCTTCGAGGAGTACTGCCATCGCACCCGCAAGGGTCACATCGCCGTCGCGGAGATCGGCCGCTCGGGCCTGGCGGCGCCGCCGGTGGTGGCGCTCGGCCTCGACCACCACCTCTCCTATCCGTTCGTCTTCCGCTGGCAGGACGAACTCTGGATGCTACCCGAGGCCGCCGCCAGCCGGCGGCTGGAGCTGTACCGGTGCCGGCGGTTTCCGGACCGCTGGCAGGCCACGGCTACGCTGCTCGAGGGGGTCGACGCGGTGGACGCGACGCTGCACGAGACCGCCGACGGCTGGTGGCTGTTCACCGCCATCGCGGTCGCCGGTACCCGCAACCGCGACGAGCTCCACCTGTTCCGTGCCGACTCGCCGCTCGGCCCGTGGCGCCCGCACCGCGCCAACCCGGTGGTATCGAACGCGCGCGGCGCCCGGCCTGGCGGGCGGCTGTTGCGCTCGGGTGGGCAGCTGCTGCGCCCGGGCCAGGACTGCGCGCGCCGCTACGGCGCCGCGGTCATCCTGCACGAGGTGGTGAGGATCGACGAGGCCGCCTACGAGGAGCGCGCCCGGGCGCGGATCGAGCCCTCCTGGGGCCGCGGACTGATCGCCACCCACACCTTCAACCGGTGCCGCGGCCTGACGGTCGCCGACGCCGCCGTCCGGCGCTGGCGGCTGCCCCCGACCGTCGGCGGCTGACCCCGGCGCCGCCGACAGCGGCGGCGACCGGTTGTTCTATCCTCCACCGCATGGGGAGCTTGCGCGTCGGGCTGGTGGGTGCCGGCCACATCGCCGGCAGCCACATCCGCGCCTGGCGGCGCACGCCCGACTGCGCGGTGGTGGGGGTTCACGACCTCGACCGCGCGGCCGCCGAGCGGCTGACCCGGAGTCACCGGCTGGCGACCGCTTTCGACAGCCTCGACGCGCTTCTCGCGTCGGTGGACGTGGTGGACGTCTGCACGCCGCCCGCGACCCACGCCGCGGTGGCGCTGCGCGCCGTCGCCGCCGGCCGGCACCTGCTGCTCGAGAAGCCCGCCGTCGTCGAGCTGGCCGACTGGGAGGCCCTGTCCGCCGCGCTCGCAGGGTCGCCGAGCCGCGTCGGCGTCGTCCACAACCTGAAGTTCGCGCGCGCCGTCGAGCGCACCAGGCGCTGGATCGACGGCGGGCACATCGGAACCGTGCTGCGCGTGCAGCGCGAGTTCCTCACCGACCCGGCCGGCGACCGCATGCTGGGTGGCGACCGGCACTGGTCGCACGGCCTGCCCGGCGGCCGCTGGATCGAGACCCTGCCCCACGAGCTGTACCTGCTGCACCACCTGGTCGGCCCGATGGAGGTGCGGGAGGTGGTGGTCTCGCCGACCGGCGGGGCGCCGGCCGGGGCGCCGGCCGACGAGGTGCTGGTCACCATCGAGCGGCGCGGCACGCTGGCGACCCTTCACTACTCCGCCAACTGCCGCCTCAACCGCCGCCGCCTCACGGTCATCGGCAGCGAAGGCTGGATCGACGTCGAGATGCTCGCCGACTGTGCCCGGCTGAGCCGTCGGCGGGACGCCCCCTGGCGGCGCGCGCTGGGGCCCCAACTGTTCGACGGCGCCGCCGCGCTGGCCGGCTGGCCGGCGGACCGCGCCGCCTGGCTGGCGCGGCGGCTGCGTGGCCAGACGCCGCATGCGGCGGTGATCCGCGCCTTCGGCGCCTACCTGCACGGTCGCGGCGAGCCGCCGACGCCGCTGGCCGAGATCGACTACGTGGTGCGCAACACGGATCGCATCGGACGCCTGATCCAGGAACGGCTGTGAGCCGTCCGGACGGCTCGCGGAGCGCACGGTGCCCTCGATCGATTTCCTGATCTCGAGCCCGGGGCACCACCTCGAGGCCGCGCGGCCGGTGATCGCCCGCCTGGAGGCCGCGGGCCAGCGATGCCGGCTGCTTTCGCTGTGCGAGTTCCGCGGCCTCGACACGCCGGCCGATCCGCTCGGCGGGCTCTCCTCCGAGGTCCTGCGTCTGCTGCCGTTGAGGCCGCGCCGGCCGTCGACCCTGTCCGGCCTGCAGCGGCCCTCGCCCGGGCGGGCGGCGCTGCTCGGCTGGCTGAGGGCCGCCGCCTGGCGGGGCGTTCTCGGACCGGCACTCGGCCGCACGCTGCGACCGCCGCCGCGGCTGGCGGTGGTCCCGAACGACACGGCCTACCCCTACGACCGGATCGTCGACCGCTACCGACGGCACGACGTGCCGATCGTCCTGCTGCAGGAGGGGATCCGCTTCCCGCTGCCGGCGGAGGGCGGCAGCGACCGCTACGGCACCGGAGCTGTTGCGGCCATCGCCGCCTGGGGGGAGTCGAGCGCCGACCACTTCCGCCGCCTCGGAGTGCCGGCGCACACCATCCACCTGACCGGGAGTCCCCGGTTCGACGATCTCGATCCCCCGGCCTGGCGGCGGCAGGGCGACGAGCTGCGCCGCCGGCTGCGTCTCGGTGAGCGCACCCTGCTGCTGGTCTCCAATCCGATCGACGACCAGGGCTTCTGCACCGGTGGTGAGAAGATTCGCCTGCTGACGCGGTTCGCCTCCGAGCTCGCTCCGCTGTTCGCCGACCACCGCTTCCACCTGGCGGTGAGGCCCCACCGGCGGGAGGACCCGCGCGCTTTCGATCCGCTGCGGCGTGGCGCCGCTGCTCCGGAGCGCGTTACGATCGTGCGCGATGAGCCTCTCTATCCGCTGTTCGCAGCCGCCCGAGCGGTGGTGGTGCTGGCCTCCACCGTCGGCCTGGAGGCGCTGATGCTGGGTCGGCCGCTGGCGGTCCTCGAGCTGCCGGGTTGGGGCTTCGTGCACGACTACGTGCGCTCGGGGGCGGCTCGCGGCCTGTCCTGGGCCTCGCCGCTGGCGCCACAGGTCGCCGCCATGCTGGACGCCGGAGGCGGTACCCCGGCCGTCGAGTCCTACCTCGAGCGCAGCCTGGCGACTCGTAACGGCGCCGCCGACCGCGTCGCCCGGTTGATCCTGGAGCTCGCGGGCTGATGGCGGTAGCCGCGGCAGTCGGGCGCCGGGCGGTAGCGGAGCGCAGGTCGACCCGAATCCGCGCGCTGCTGTCGCTGCTGGTGTTCTCGGCGTTCTTCACCCAGACGCGGATGCTGCCGGGCATCGAGACCAACTTCGGAGCTTTCGAGGTCGCCAGTGTGGCGGTCTTCGTGGCGTTCTTCTTCATCCCGGGAGCGATGAAGCTGCAGGGGTTCCATCCGTTGACCGCGACCGTGCTGGCGATGGTCGTCGCCGCCGCGCTGTCGCAGCTGCTGATCCCGTCTGAGCGCTGGAAGTGGAGCCTGGTCGACCTGTCGATCCTGACCTTCTTCTTCGTCTTCGTCTTCGTGCTCCACAACATCGTGGTGCTCAACCGGATACGGCCCCTGGTGTTCCTGCGCGCGGCTACCTTCACCCTGCTTCTGGTCGGCCCCTGGATCGCCTACCAGGGCCTCGCCTCCGGCGGCAGCCTCGAGGCGGTGGGACCGTTCCGCAACCGCTCGCACATGGCCAGCTACATGCTCACCGGCTTCTGGCTGACCCTGATGTTCCGCTTCTGGCCGAACCTCTCGCCCCGCCAGCGCTGGCTGTCGCACGTGCCGCTGGTCTTCTGTCTGTACGCGGTCGCGGTCTCCGGCCGGCGGTCCGTCTACCTGGCTCTCGGCGCCGGCCTGCTGGTGCTTGGGATCTCCTTTCTCGCCGCCCAGCGCGGGCGCCGGCTGCGCTTCATCGCGACCGCGATGTTCGTCATCACTTTCGTCGGTCTGTTCTACCTCTACGGCGCCAGGGTCTTCCCGCGGGCCTCGTTCTTCCAGCAGCGCCTGGCCGCGATCGGGAGCGATCTGCGCAACGCCTTCGCCCCGGCCGAGGAGGCGACGGGCGAGGCCAGCTTCATCGCCTTGCAGCGCCGCGGCGTGCTCACCGCGTTCCGCGAAAGCCCGGTGCTCGGCATCGGTTGGGGGGGCTTCTACCGCTCGCAATACTCGCCCACCGGGCACGAGGTGCACAGCACGCCTCTGCGCTTCCTGGCCGAGCTGGGAGTGGTGGGCATCGCCCTGTACCTGTTCTTCATGGCCTACCTGCTATACAACTCGGCCAGGCTGGCGCTCACCATGCGCGGCACGCCGTTCGGCAACGTCTACCTGTCGATGGCGCTGGCGTTGTGGAGCATGTCGATCAGCTACCTCTACAACCGTCACGTGACCGAACGCACCTTCTGGCTGCTGCTGGTGGTCTACCTCTCGCTCGAACTGCTGGCGGCCGACTACCAGCAGTACCTAAGGCAGCGCCGGGCCACCCGCGCTGCGGCGGCCAGGCGGCGACGCGGCGCGCCCGCGGAAGCGCTGCCCGGTTCATCGGCGTCGAGGTGAGCGGTGGCCGCGAGCCAGCCGGCGGCCTGTCGCTCGTGTTCCTGGTCACCACCCCGCTCACCGCCCGGCACCTGGCGCGCGGCCAGCTCGCCCATCTGCGCCGCCGCGGCTTCGAGGTCACGGTGGTGGCCTCCCCCGGTCCGGCGCTCGACGACGTAGCCCGCCACGAGG
>JBFGNS010000211.1:0-6163 GCA_041574955.1 Thermoanaerobaculia bacterium
ACAACGCCTGGAGCCTGCGTGTGCGCGGCGAGCGCTGGTATCCGGGCGAGACGATCTCGGTGGCCATCGGTCAGGGTCCGCTGCTGGTGACGCCGCTCCAGGTCGCCACGATGATGGCCGTGGTGGTCAACGGCGGCCGCCTGGTGGTGCCCCATCTGACCCGTGGCCAGCAGCTGCCGGAGGCACGGACCGCGGCGCTCGACGAGGGCGCTCTGGGCCTGGTGCGCGAGGCGCTGTTCGCGGTCGTCGAGGAGCGCGCCACCGGCGCCGCCGCCCGGGTACCGGGCTTGAGCGTCGGCGGCAAGACCGGCACCGCGCAGGTGGTGCGGCAGAAGAGCTGGGTGGACAGCAAGGACCTGCCCTACGACAAGCGCGACCATGCCTGGTTCGCTTCCTTCGCCTCCGACGGCCGGCAGAAGCTGGTGGCGGTGATCTTCGTCGAGCACGGGGGGAAGGGATCGACCGCGGCCGCGCCGCTCGCCAAGTTGCTCTATGAGACCCATTTCCGGCCCGACAGCGGTCGTAGCGCTACCTGAAGACCGCACCGCGCTGCGCTACCTGGCGAAGGTGCGCTGGGTGGTGCTGGCGGTGGCGCTGGCGCTGTCGGCGATCGGCCTGGCCACCATCCACTCGGCGAGCTCCGAGCTGCCGATCGATTACCTGCCGCGGCAGGCGGCCTGGGTGGCGCTCGGCCTGCTCGCCTTTCTCGCCGGCTTCGTCGTCGACTATCTGCGCCTGGCGAAGTTCGCGCTGGCGATCTACATCGGCGCGCTGGCGCTGCTGGTGGTGGTGCTGGTCGTGGGTCAGGAGGTCGGCGGCGCGCGCAGCTGGCTGGGGTTCGGCGGCTGGCGGCTGCAGCCGTCGGAGCTGGCCAAGGTGGCGACGGTGCTGCTGCTGGCCCGCTATCTGGCGGCCGTCAACCGGCGGGTGCTGGAGCTCAAGGAGGTCGGCATCGCGGCGGCGATCGCCGGCGCGCCCATGGTGCTGGTGGCGCTGAGCCCCGATCTCGGCAGCGCCGCGATGTTCGTGCCGATGCTGCTGGGAATGCTGCTGCTGGCCGGGTTGCGCTGGAACTGGAGGCTGCTGGTGATCGGGCTGCTGGTGGTCCTGCTGCTCGGTGCCGGGGCCTGGAGCCTGGTGCTGCTCGACTACCAGAAGGACCGGGTGCGCACCTTCCTGGCGCCGGACAGCGACCCGCTGGGCGACGGCTACCAGCTCAGGCAGAGCAAGATCGCCGTCGGCTCGGGACAGCTCACCGGCCGCGGCTACGGTCAGGGCACCCAGAGCCAGCTGCGCTTCCTGCCGGCCCGGCACACGGATTTCGTCCTCGCGGTGCTCGCCGAGGAGTGGGGCTTCCTGGGCGTCAGCGTGGCGCTGGCGCTCTATGCGGGCTACATCCTCAACGGCGCCAAGGTCGCCATGCGGGCCCGCGACCGAACCGGCATCCTGCTGGTGGTGGGACTGCTGTCGGTGTTCAGCGTGCACGTCATCTACAACTCCGCGATGGTCGTCGGCCTGGTGCCGATCACCGGCATCCCGCTGCCCTTCCTCTCCTACGGCGGCTCGTTCACCCTCGCCAACTTCTTCGCCACCGGGCTGATCCTGGGGGTAGACTTCCGCCGCTACGTCAACCGCTAGCCCAGTCTCCGCAAGACCGGACCGGGCCGCGGGCACCCCGTCCCGTGCGCCCCTGAGCCCATGTCCCGCAAGCTGCTCATCGAGTCGACCCCCCACGAGCAGCGGGTCGCCCTGCTCGACGGCGACCGGCCGGTGGAGGCGTGGATCGAGCGCCACCGCGAGCGCGCCCGGGTAGGCAACATCTACCGCGGCCGGGTGAAGCGGGTGGTGCCCGGCATCCAGGCGGCCTTCGTCGACATCGGCCTGGCGCGCAACGCCTTTCTCTACGCCGGCGACGTGCGCGACCGGATCGCCGAGCTCGCCGACATGGTGGGTGAGGAGGGCGAGTGGGAGAGCAGGGAGCAGGGGCCGGCGCGCCCGATCGACGAGCTCCTGGACCCCGGTCAGGAGCTGATCGTCCAGGTGCGCAAGGACCCGCTGCCCAACAAGGGCGCGCGGGTGACGACCCAGATCGCGCTGCCCGGGCGCTACCTCGTGCTGCTCCCGACGACCCCCGACGTCGGCATCTCGCGCCGGATCGCCGATCCCGAGGAGCGCCAGCGCCTGCTGGCCGCCCTCGAGGAGCTCGGGCCGGTTCCCGGCGGGCTGATCGTGCGCACCGCGGGTGCCGGCAAGGGGGCCGAGGAGCTGGGCCGCGACCTGGCCTACCTGGCGCGGAGCTGGCGCGAGGTGGCGGCGCGCGCCGAGGCCGCCCGCGCCCCCTCGCTGGTCCATGCCGAGCTCGACCTGGCGCGGCGCACGGTGCGCGACCGGCTGGACGAGAGCGTCGAGGTCGTCTGGGTGGACGGCGAGGAGACCCACGCGCAGCTGGCGCTCGACGTCGGCGAGCTCGAGCCGGGACTGGCCGACCGGGTGCGCGAGTATCCCGAGCGCGGCCGGCTGTTCGCCCACTTCGGGCTCCAGCGCGAGCTCGAGACGGCGCTCAAGAGCCGCATCTGGCTCAAGTCGGGTGGCTACCTCGTGATCCAGCAGACCGAGGCGCTGGTGGCGATCGACGTCAACACCGGCCGCTACCTCGGGCGCAAGAGTCTCGAGGATACGGTGTTGCGCGCCAATCTCGAGGCGGTGCACGAGGTGGCGCGGCAGATCCGCCTGCGCGACCTGGGCGGGATCATCGTCATCGACTTCATCGACATGGTCGAGAGCGAGAACCGCGAGCGGGTGGTCGGCGAGCTCGCCGAGCGGCTGCGCGGCGACCCGGCGCGCTGCCAGATCTCGGAGATGTCGGAGTTCGGCCTGGTGGAGGTCACCCGCCAGCGCCGCCGCGCCAATCTGCGCCGGGTGCTCACCAGACCCTGCCCGACCTGTGGCGAGCGCGGACGGATCAAGTCGCCGGCCACCGTCTGTCTCGAGCTGCGCCGCCAGCTGCTCGAGCGCGGCGGCGACGACGGACCGCTGGTCGTGCGGCTCCACCCCGAGGTGGCGGCGGCGCTCACCGGCGACTGGGAGCCGGTGATGCGGGAGCTCGGCGAGCGGCTGGGCGCGCCGCCCACGCTGGAGCCGGATGCGGCGCTCCACCCCGAGCAGTTCGAGCTCGTCGGCGGCGCCGGCCAGGCGGCCCGTGCCCTCCGCTGAGCCAGCGCCGGTCGCGGCGACCGAGCCCTTCGTCTGCCCCGGCTTCCGCGGCGAGCTGGCCGCCGGGCACCGGCCGGCCGACGTCGCCGCCGCGGTGGCGCGCCTGACCGATCCGGCAAACGCCACCGAGACCCTCCACTGGGGGCGCAACTACCTCTACGCCACCCGCTTCCCCGGCGCCCCCGGCGAGCCCGAGGTGGTCGTCAAGCAGTTCCGCAACCAGACCCTGGCCGAGCGGTTGCGGCGCCGTTGGGGCGGCAGCAAGGCCGAGCGCAGCTGGCGGGCGGCGTTGGCGCTCGCCGCCGCCGGCGTTCCGACCCCGGCGCCCGTTGCCTGGATCGAATCCGAGCGCGCCGACGGACCGTCGTTCTACGTCAGCCTCCGGCTCGCCGGCTTCGTCGAGGCGCGCTACTACCTGCGCGCCCGAAACGCCGGCCGCGAGGCGGCGGAGTTCCCCGAGATCGACCCCGCCCGGCTGCTCGCCCATCTGGGTGGGCTGCTCCGGCGGATGCACGACGCCGGCATCTGGCACCGTGACGTCTCGATCGGCAACCTGCTGCTCCAGGCGACGCGAGACGGGCTGGTGGTCCACCTCGTCGACCTCAACCGGGCGCGGCTCGGGCGCCGGCTGGGTGCGCTGCGGCGCAGCCGCGATCTGAGCCGGCTGCGGCTGCTGCGCCCGAGCGACCGCGCGGCGTTGCTGGCGGCCTACTGGGGCCGCCGCCCGGGGCCCTGGAAGCGGCTCCTCTACGGCGCCGGGTTCCACGGCTTCCTGCTCAAGAACTCCCTCAAGGAGCACCTCCGCCGGCCGCTCCGGCTGGGGCGCGGCGCCCGTCCGGCGCGTCATCCGCACGTCCACATCCCGGCCGCCGAGAGCGGTGCCGGGGTGCGCGACCGGGTGGTCTGGGACCGGCTCTCCGACCAGCCGCACCAGCACGCCGGCAGGCTCGAGCGGATGGTCGTGCGGCTCGCCGACGGCGGCGACCACGCGCGCTCGGCGGCCGCCGCGCTCGCCGCCGCGCCGCGCATCTGGCGGCGCTACCGGCGGCTGCGCCGCGAGCTGTACGCCGAGCCGCGGCCGTGGCAAGGGATCGGGGTGGCGATCCGGCCGCTGGGCGGCAAGGCGGACGAGCGGCAGCTGGCGGCGGTCGAGGAGCTCGGCGTGCGCCGCCTGCTGCTTCGTCTCCACCCCTGGCAAGAGGACCACCGGGCCGAGGAGGAGCTGGCGCGCCGCCTGGTGGCGGCCGGCTGCGAGCTCGCCTTCACCCTGCCGCAGAGCCGCGAGCTGGTGCGTGACCCGGGCCGCTGGCGCTCGGCGGTCGCCGAGCTGGGCGAGCGCTTCCGCCCTCTGGGGAGGCATTTCCAGGTCGGTCAGGCGGTCAACCGCAGCAAGTGGGGGATCTGGCGCTACGGCGAGTACCTGGAGCTCGCCGCGACCGCCTGCGAGCTCCTGCGCCGCCACCCGGAGACCGAGGTCCTGGGACCGGCGGTGATCGACTTCGAGCCGCACGCCACCGCGGCGCTGCTCAACCGGCGGGCACCCGGAGTGCTGTTCGACGCCGTTGCCAGCCAGCTCTACGTCGACCGGCGCGGGGCGCCCGAGAACCCGCAGCTGGGGCTCGACGCCGAGGGCAAGGTGGTGTTGCTCAAGGCGATCGCCGAGACCGCGCGCAACTCCACCGGGCGCTCCTGGATCACCGAGTTCAACTGGCCGCTGTGGGAGGGGCCGCACTCGCCGGCCGGCCGCGACGTGGCGGTCGACGAGCGCACCCAGGCCGACTACCTGGCACGCTATCTCCTGCTCGCCCTGGGAACCGGCATGGTCGAGCGGCTCTACTGGTGGCAGCTGACGGCGCGCGGCTACGGGCTGCTCGACCCGGGGCCCGACGGGCTGCGGCGCCGGCCGGCCTTCCGCGCCCTCCGGACCCTGGCCGCCGAGCTCGAGGGCAGGCTCTGTCTGGGACCGCTGGCGGCTGCGGGTCCGGCGCGCCTCCTGCGCTTCCGCGACGAGGCCGGCGGCGAGCTCGTGGCGGCCTGGTCGAGCGGCGCGGCGGCCGAGGCCGAGCTGCCGCGGCCGGCGGCCGGGGCGGTCTCCCTGGACGGCGAGGCGGTCACCGTCTCCGGGGCCGTTTCCGGGCGGCGGGTCGCGGTCACCGGCTCGCCGCTGCTCGTCCGGCTCGAGGGATCGAGTCGATAAACGAAAGAACGTTCGTTCTATATGAGTGCCCTCGGCAGCCGTCTCGGACGCCACGTCAGCCGCCGCAGCGCCACGCTCCTGGTGGTCGCCAACATCGTCGGCGCCGGGATCTTCACCACCACCGGCTTCCAGGCGGCCGATATCGGCCACCCGCTGGTGATCCTGGCTCTTTGGCTGCTCGGCGGGGCGGTCGCGGCGAGCGGCGCCCTGGCCTACGGCGAGCTCGCCGCCGCCATGCCGCGGGCCGGTGGCGAGTACGTTTATCTGCGCGCCACCTACGGCGGGGTCTTCGGCTTCATGAGCGCCTTCGTGTCGCTGGTGGCCGGCTTCTCGGCACCGATCGCTTCGGTGGTCAAGGGGATGGTCGGCTACCTGGCGCCCTGGGCGCCGGCGCTCGACCAGCCGGTCCTGGGTCCGGTGGTCCTCGGCGACCTGGCGGCGGTGGGAGTCGTCTGGGGGCTGGTGGCGGTGCAGCTCGGCAGCGCCCGCAGCGGCTTCCGGTTCGTCGACTGGGTGACGGTGCTCAAGGTCGGCGGGATGGTGGCGATCATCGTGGCGGCGGTGACGGTGGGCCGCGGCCGGTCCGCCGGCCTGGTCACCCCCGGTGCCGGCTTCGCCGAGCTCGGGACCGCCGACCTGGTGACCGGGCTCGCGACCTCGCTCGTCTTCGTCATGTTCTGCTACTCGGGCTGGAACGCGGCCGCCTACGTCGCCGGCGAGATGCGCGACCCGCAGCGCGACCTGCCGGCGAGC